>JAFEBN010000032.1 GCA_018242645.1 Planctomycetota bacterium
ACCGAATAGGGCGCGTGGGGTTGAAGTCCGAGGCGCACTTGTGCCGCGGGAAGCATGTTGTCTTCACCGAGGAGTTCCTCGACGCGCATCATCGCGCGCGTCAGCGATTCACCGATCGCAAAGAACTCCAGAAACGAGACGCCGCGGAGCGGCGTCTTCCGAAGCGCAAGGTACGGCTCCAGCGACGCGCGACCCGCAACTGCGCCGCCGATGTCGCCGATGGCCACCACCCCTCCGGCACGGGAGAGACGGGCGCCCTCGCGGACAGATGCGTGAATGAGTGCCGGGTCGGTGTGGCGACGAGAGCGAACCAGGGCCACAAAGGCGGGAAAGCCGCCCGGGTCCGCCGGCTGCGGACCGATGTGCGTGAGGTCGAGGTGCGCGTGGGCATTGACCAGGCCGGGGATGAGGAGCTTGTCTCGAAGATTGATGATGTGGGCCCCTGCGCAGGCCGGATGGCGCTCGAGTTCCGACGGCCTGCCACGGGCAAGAACCCGCCAACCAGCAGCTTCAACCGACACCAGCAGGCTCTGCCGGAGGGGGACATCCGCGGGGTCACCGGGATCGAGCACCGCGCCGGCGTCGAGGCGGTAAGTTCCGACAGCAAGAGGGCTTGCGGGTGCTTCAGGATTCATGAGCCAAGTGCCAACGCTCCGATAGAAGTGGCCGACAATTCGGCGGCGCCCCAGCGCGCGCCGCAAAAATCGCCCTCGCAACAGGATACGATCGCGCAGCAATCAAGCCCGCCTGATGGAGCGCGGGTCAGCACACATGGAGTCATGGCCGATGGCACTCTTCAGCCGGTATCAACGCGGATTTCTTTCGACACTTCTCGGACTGGCCTGCCTCACGGCGGGGCTCGGCGGCTGCGTCAACCAGGGCGAATACGACCGCCTCTACGAAACCAACCGCGGCCTGACCGATCGCAATGCCACGCTCCAGCGTGAACGCGATGATGCCTTGGCCGCACGCGACCAGACCCGTCAGCAGCTCGCCAAGACCGAGCAGGCGCTGGCCGAGCTTCAGGCCCAGAATGACGCCCTCATGCGCAAGCTGCGGGAGTCCGGCCTCTCGCTGGCCGACCTCGAGGCTCGCCTCAAGGGCCTCTCTGTTTCGCCCCTGGATGCAGATACCGACGCTTTGCTGAAGGAACTGGCCGCTCAATACCCCGATCTGCTCCGCTACGACGAAACCCGCGGCATGCTGCGCTTCGCCTCGGACCTGACCTTTGCCTCAGGCTCCGACGCCATCCAGCCTTCCGCGCAGGCCGCCATCGCCGCCCTGGCCAACATCCTCAAAAACCCCGTCACAGCCAAGTATGAAGTGATCATCGTCGGCCACACCGACGCCCAGCGCATCAGCGCCAACACCGCCAAGCGGTTCCCCACCAACGTCCACCTCTCCGCGGCACGCTCGATCAGCGTGCGGGCGGCACTCGTGGGCGACGGCGTGGCCCCGGGCAAGATGGAAGTCGCCGGTTGGGGCGAGTTCCGCCCGGCCGTTCCGAACACGCCCAGCGGCAATACCCCCGCAAACCGCCGCGTCGAGATCTTCCTGATGATCCCCAAGAACCCGGCTGACATCACGACCATGAACGAGCCGGCCCCGGCCGAGTCGGGCCCGACCACGGCGACCCCGGACCGCACCCGCGCTCCGGCCCGTGCGCCCGAGATCACGAAGTAACACCCCTCAAACCCCCGCAGCTTCGAAGGCCCCGCTTCCGCGGGGCCTTTTCCTTTGAACCGGAATCGACACCGCTACGCTTGGCCGTCGATGAGCGATCTTCCGACGCAATCTTCGAGCATGAGACAGGCATCCGGGCTTTTCGGATTTGTCGTCTCCGTGGGTGAGGCGACTCAGGACGGCCTGCGGTTGGTCGGGCGCTGGTTGTTCGCCCTGGTCATCGGTGCGGCGCACTTCACACGGTTCTGCGGAGCAGTGCTCGCCGGTCTCCCCCATGTCCGCACGTGGGGACGCCGGGATCGCCTGATGCCGCAGCTCTACTTTGTGGGAACGACGTCGATTCCGGTATTGGCCTTGACGGGCGCCTTTATCGGGATGACGCTCGCGTTCGAGGGCTATCCGCAGTTCCGGGCGATCGGGCAAGAGGGCCGCCTGGGCGGTGTCATCAACATCTCGGTGGTCAAACAACTCGGGCCGGTGCTCGCGGGCGTCATGCTGGCAGGGCGGGTAGGGTGTTCGCTGGCGGCCGAACTGGGCTCGATGCGGGTGACCGAACAGCTGGACGCGATGCGGGCGATGGCCAGCGATCCCGTGCGGGTGCTCGTGGTGCCGCGGGTCGTGGCGTGCGTCGTGATGATTCCGGCCCTAACGGTGGTTTCGAACCTGTGCGGCGTCATGGGCGGGCTGCTGGTGACGATTTACTTCTATGGGGCTGACAAAGAGCAGTACTTTTACTACAGCCAGCAGTTGGTGAACTGGTACGAAATCACGCAGGGCCTTGTGAAGAGCCTCTTTTTCGGCGCGGCGATGGGCGTGATCGCCTGTTACAAGGGTTTCAACTGCCGCGCCGGCGCGGAGGGTGTGGGTCGGGCGACGACGGAAGCGTTTGTCGCCAGCTTCCTGGCGATCATTCTGCTGGGATTGGTCATGGCCAAAGTCGGAAACGACATCGGCCAGATCATTTACCAGGGCAATACCAGCGTGTTCAGATAGCGGGCGTTGCAGGGGCGCGCCGGCGCTTGGGTGCGAGCACAAATGCCACCGACGCCAGCAGCAGCATCGTGGACCATGCCGCCACCGGCAGCGTCCAGCCCGCGGCGTTCAGCGCGTCCATCGTGAAGCGGTTGTTGGGGCGCTGTGTCTGAGGAGTGACCGCCGATGCCGCCTGGAACTGCCAGGTGTCGGGGGGAAGCTGCCCGGCTTTCACCTGGCGATCCGGCTTACCCGTCGGGTACGAATAGCGATCGTGGTGGAACCCCCCACCTGCGGACTCGGGGAGGAACTCATAAAAGTCGTAGCCCCAGCCGGACTTCCAGACGTCCTGCCACTTCCCCGGCTCGGCGCCGGAAAGCGGGGAACGGGTCACGATGGCGAGCCGGGCGGGGATCTCGCCGCTCTTGACCTTTTCTTCGAGCTTCGCGGCGGTCATCTTCTGGGCCTCGGCGAAGAGCAGCACCCGGAGCCAGTCGTTGTGTGCCAGCAGGTCGGGGAGTTGCGGGTTGCCGGGCACGGCGACTGTCAGGCGCAGGTCGTGCGGGCCGTATGACACGTTGAGCACCCAGTCTGGGGCGCCCTTGTTGATGTCGGTGATGTGCACCGGCACGCCTTTGAACTCAAAGTCGCGCTTGGTGATCTCTTTGAAGAAATAGACCTTGCGTTCGCGGAGGTTGTGCTCAGCGACGCGGCGTGCCATGACGTACACGCTTGTGCCCAGTGAAGCCGCCGAAACAACGGCAACCGCGAGCGCCATCCAACGGGCCGGGCTCACGAGTGCCTCCTCCGGTTAGTGCTTGGCGGGCTCGGCGTTGTGAGCCGGGGCGGGCTGAGCGCCGTGCTCGCTGCCGTGGGCGTCGTGCCCGGAACCGTGCGCGGCCGGCGCGGTCGCGCTGAACAGGCCTTCGGTGAGACCGGGGCGGTTCAGCGAACGGTTGCCGGTCGAGCCTTCCGGAGCGTGCGTGCTGCCGTGGCCGCCGTGGCTCAGAATGGCCTTCATCTCGTCGAATCGCTTCTGACCGACCTCGGTGATCTTGCGTTCGCGCCAGAAAACGACCGGGGCCTGGCTGATCAAAATGGCATCCGGACCGGTACGCCAGCCTGCGGTGATGCCGCCGATGCCTCCGGCTTCGACCTGATGTGCCTTGATCGGGTTGATCGCGCCGCGGGTGCTGAGATCAAGCAGGGTGAAGAAGAGGAAGAGGGCGAACGCCAGAAGGCAGAACAGGAAGACGATGGTGTTGATCGGATTGCTGTAACGCAGCAGCATGAAGTACATGAGCACGAGCGTGGCCTTGACGGTGGCAATGCTCATCGCGATGAACACGTTCACCCAGTGCGGCAGCTGGATGGCGAGCGAGGTCTCGATCCACTTTTCGAACTGCGCGGCCCCCACCGTGACCACGGTGAATGCGAGCAGGATGCCGAGGATGACCTTCAGCACGGTGCCGGACACAACGTGATGGGCGTGCTTGGTGTAACCGCCGAAGCCGTGCGGGTCCAGCTCGTTGAAAACTTCGGCCGTGGAGTGAGGCGTGCTCATGGATTGACTCGTCGGAGAGGCTGGGATCAAGCGGACAGGAACGCGGGACTCGGCGTGCTCAGTGGATGAGATACAGCAGCGGGAAGAGGAAGATCCAGATCAGATCGACCAGGTGCCAGTAAAGGCCGGTGTTCTCGACCATCGTGTAGTGAGACGGGCCGTAGGCCAGCATGCGGGCACGACGGAAGCACCACGCGATGAGCGACATGCCGATGATGACGTGCAGGGCGTGGATGCCGGTGGCGCAGTAGTACACGCTCCACCACAGGGGTTCCCACGCGTCTTCCGAGAAGGCGTATGAGAAGAACTGGCCGGGGGCCTTGCCGCCGTAGCCCTCGACGTGCTTAAAGAGGCCCCACATGCCTTCCTTGTCGATGAGCGATGCGTAGTGGTGCAGCGCGGGATCGAAGGAAATGAACCAGCCCGAGAGCTTCGGGGTGTATTCGAACGTGAACTTGATGAGCAGGAACGCGAGCCCGCAGATGAACGTGGTGGCCAGAAGCATGCGGCCCTGCTTCTGGTGGTTCAGCTGAAAAGCCCGGATCGAGGCGGCCATCGTGTAGGACGAGATGAGCAGCACGACCGTGTTCAGCGCGCCCCAACGCCAGTCGAGATATGAAGAGCCGTTGGCGAACGCCTCCGGGTGCTTGTAGCGGAGCACCGTATACGCGCAGAACAGGCCCGCGAAGAGCAGCACTTCTGTGGCGAGGAAGAGCCAGAAGCCCAGCGTGCAGGCATCGAACTCTTCTTCACCCGAGCGCCAGTGGTGCCCCGGCAGATACCGCTTCCACAGCGGCTCGCTGCCCTGGACATCCTGTCCGAGCGGGTTGGATCGTGAATCGAGTGTGGTCATGCCGTTTTCTCGCGTCTTCGGAAATCAGTGAGCGTGAGCGCCCGCCGGGACCTTGGTCATCGCATAGTCCTTCGCATTCCAGTGCGGAGGAACCGTGGTTTCGAAGTCGTACGGGCCGTGCGTCACGATCGGCTCGTGGTCGAAGTTGTGCTCGCTGGGCGGGCTCGCGGCCTCCCACTCCAGCGTCAGGCCGCCCCACGGATTGGCCGGGGCCTTGCGGCCGGCAACCAGCGAGTGGATGAACACGAAGAGGTGAATGAGGAAGCCCGCCAGGAGGACGAACGAACCAACAGTCGACCAGACGTGCAGCGTGTGGTATTCCTCCACATAGCTCGCGTAGCGACGGGGCATGCCCTGCGTGCCCAGGAAGAACTGCGTGAAGAACGTCAGGTTGAAGCCGACGAAGACCGTCCAAGCGCCGACGTTGGCCCAGAACTGGCTGTACATCTTGCCGAACATCTTGGGCCACCAGTGGTGCAGGCCCGCGACGAAGGTGATGATGGTGCCGCCCATCATGACGTAGTGGAAGTGGGCGACGACGAAGTACGAATCGTGCAGGTGCAGATCGGTCGCCAGCGCGCCCAGCGGCAGGCCCGTGAGCCCGCCGATCGAGAACAGGAAGAGGAACATCAGGGCGTAGAGCATCGGCGTGGTGAGCGCGATCGAGCCCTTGTAAAGCGTCGCGATCCAGTTGAACACCTTGACGGCGGTCGGAATGGCGACCAGGAATGTGAGCGCCGAGAAAACCGTCGCGCCCAGTTCGCCCGAGGAGGCGAACATGTGGTGGCCCCAGACCAGGAAGCTCACGAGGGCGACACCCAGTGACGCGAAGGCCACGGCGCGGTAGCCGAAGATCTTCTTGTGCGAGTGCACCGGGATGATCTCGCTGATCACGCCGAAAGCGGGCAGGATCATCACGTACACGACCGGGTGGCTGTAGAACCAGAAGAAGTGCTGGTAGAGCACCGGGTCGCCGCCCAGGGCCGGGTCGAAGATGCCGATTCGGAACATGCGCTCGAAGCACAGCAGAAGGAGCGTGATGCCGATGACCGGCGTCGCGAGCACCTGGATAACCGAGGTGGAGTACATCGCCCAGATGAACAGGGGCATGTCGAACCAGCCCATGCCCGGGGCGCGGAGCTTGTGCACCGTGACGATGAAATTGAGGCCGGTCAGGATCGAGCTGAATCCCAGGATGAAGGCGCCAAGCACCATCAGCACGACGTTGGCGTGCTCCGCATCCGTTGTTGTCGAATAGGGCGTATAGAACGTCCAGCCGGTGTCCACGCCGCCCAGCAGGATCGACGCAACGGCGAAGATCGAACCGGTGACGTAGATGTACCAGCTCAGCAGGTTGAGCCTGGGGAAAGCAACGTCCTTGGCGCCGAGCATGAGCGGGATGAAGAAGTTGCCGAGCGAAGCGGGGATGCTCGGGATGATCACCATGAACACCATGATCGCGCCGTGGAGCGTGAAGGCGCGGTTGTAGAGCTGGTTGCCGTAGTCGATGCTGGTGATCTCCGAGCCGTCACGCGGCGGGATCCAGCGGGCCAGCGTCTGCCCCACGATCTGGGTCTTCATGACCGGCTTGCCGTCGGCATCGATCATGGGCTTGCCGGTGGCGGGGTCGATCGCCTGCACCGTCACCGTGCGGACCGGGTCGAGCAGCTCGGTGCGAACCGCCAGGGCCGCAAGTCCGCCCAGGAAGAACATGAAGAGCACGGCGACCATGTACATGACGCCGATCTTCTTGTGATCGACGGTGGTCGCCCAGTCCCAGACGGTGGCGAGGAAGCCGCCCTTGGGGGTCAGGTAACTGCCCTCGTGGTGGCCGTGGCCGCCGAGTTCGTGTGCTCTGGAATTGTCAAGCGTGGTCATGACGTGCCTCTGTTCGGGGACGGGTTACTTCTTCTCGGGAGCCTTCGTTTCCGCGGCGGGCGCGGCGCCCTGACCGTTCTTGCTGATGCTCTTCATGAACGCGAGCAGGCCCTGCAAGCGGCGCTCATCGATCTGAGCGGTCGTGTAGACGGGCATGTTGCTGGGATACCCATCCACGATCTTGGCCTGCGGCATGTAGATCGATTCGCGGATGTAGTTATCGTCGGCAAGGACCGAGCCCGCGCTGGTGGGCTGCATGCTCATGTAGAGGTCCTTCCAGGTCGGGGCGGCGCCCTTGGTGCCGTCGAGCGTGTGGCAGGCGCTGCATCCCTGCGACTGGTAGACGAGCTTGCCGATTTCTTCCGGGCTCTTGCCCTCGATGTTCCACTCCTCAACCTTGGCGAGGTAGTACTCCATCGGAACGATGCGGATGATTCCCAGCATCTCGGAGTGCTGGTCGCCGCAGTACTCGGCACAGAAGATCATGTGATCGACGTATCGCACCTTCTTGCCCTGTGCGGTGACCACTTCCTTGCCGTTGGAATCCAGCAGGATCTTCGACTGGTCGTCCGGTCCTTCCGCCTTGAACCAGTAGGTGGTGTAGCGGTTGGGGAAGACGTCGAACTTCACGCGGAAGTCGGGCACCCAGAACGAATGCATCACGTCCTGGCTGATCATGTTGATGTGCACAGGCGTGTTCGCGGGCATGTAGAAGATCGGGATCGGGCGCGAGCCGGGTGAGCCGTTTTCGCCGCCGAACTTCTCGCTTTCGACGCCGATGAGCGTGCGCTCGGGGCTCGAGGCGCCGTTGGGATAGGTGATCGTCCAGTCCCACTTCTTGGCGGTCAGGGTCATCTGCAGCGAATCGCCGGGGGCGATCAGCTTCTCGACGTAGCCGTGGAAACCGTAGATGAAGATGTAGAACAGGAAGAAGCAGGGAATGATCGTCCAGATCAGTTCCAGGGGCGTGTTGTGCGACGGGCTGTACGGGGCCGCGACGCCGGGGCGACGGCGATAGCGGATGACGAAGTACACCATCAGGATCATGAGGAACACGAACCAGCCCACGCTGATCCAGAAGATGTCGAGGAACAGGCGGTCGGTGTGCACGGCGTTGGGGTTGGCGCCGTAGTTGCGGAACCACCAGCTCCAGCCCAGACCGCCGGCCTCGCCGGTGCCCTCGCCGAGCGTCGCTGTCCAGTTGGTTGTCAAAGTCTTCAGCACACCGTCACTCCGTTCACTGCATCAACTCGCGACCGAAACGCCGCCACCCTGCGAGGGCGGAAGAGTTTCCGGCAGCGCCAATCGCTTGCGTTTGCTCCGCTCGAACAGCATCATTCCCGCGATCAGCGAGCCGACCGCGATGATCGAGAAGATGCCGCCGATCTTCATGACGCGGATCGCCTGCAGGGTGTACGCCCCCGCACGCGGGTCGTACATGAAGCACCAGCTCATCATCAGTTCGCTCACGCCCTTGGCGATCTTGCCGTCGCTGGCTTCGAGCAGCGCGAGCTTCATCTGCTCGGCGAGCTGCTTCTCGTCGCCCAGGAACGGCGAGAGATACCGCGCGACGCGGCCTTCGGGCGTCAGGATCATGAATACCGACGAGTGGGCGAACTGACCGTTGTCGGCGGCGCGATACTTGAACCCCAGCGCGTTGGCCAGTTCGCGATTGGCCGCGGCCTTGCCGACAAAGAAGTTCCAGTTCTCCGCGATCAGCGGATTGAACTTGCCCCCGTCGCCAAGTCCGTCCGGATGGCCGACGAGATAGCCCTCTTTCACTTCCTTGGCGCGGGCGGCGGTCTCGGACGAATCGAAGCTGAAGTACGCGACCTTGAAATCCTGGCCGATTTTGTAATCGAGCCGGCGGAATGCCGCGGCCAGCCGGTCCATCGTCGCGGAACAGACGACGGGGCAGTCGTAGTACACGAGCGCAACGAGCACCGGGCGGTGCTTGCCGCCCGACTTGGCAGCGCCCTTTTCGAGATCGAAAAGCTCGCCGACCCGGACTTCCTTGCCCTCGGCGCTCGTGAAGCGCAGCTCCATGGGCACAAACGCGCCGATCTTCTGATCGGTGTCCAACCCCGCGGTCATCGCGGCCGTTGCGGGCGCGACGCCCTGCTTTTCCGGGTCGTAGCCGCTGCGGATGCCCTGGGCGACAGCGCTCCCGGCGTTGATCGCCAGGATCGTCATCAGGGACATGTGCGCGAGCAGCTTCCGCAAGTGACGTTTACCTCTTCTGATAGCTCTTGACGACGCGGTCCATCGCACGGTCGATCGGGATGCGGACAATCTTCTTGTCCGCATCCACCACGCCGAAGGAACCGAGTTCAGCCTGCACCTGCCCCTTGGTGGCCAGTGCCATCTCCGCCGCACCGATCGTCTCGATCTTCAACTCCTGCTGCTGACGCACCGAGACGTTGAAATAGAGGATCGTCACGAGGATGAACACGGCGGTGAAGCCGAGGATGCCCACCAGCACCTGGAAGGTCGCGAAGGTATCCACCGTCGCGGCATGCTCGTGCTGCGGCACGCCCTCTGCCGCGGAGTGGTGATGCCACGCATCCGCGTGACCGTCGCTGCTGTGATTGTGGCTCGACATGGCTCGGTTCTCGCAGCCCCGGGACAACGGGGCGTTTACTGTCTAACCGGAATATCTGCTGTTTCGCGGGACATGGTAGGGTCGGATTCAAACCGGCAAACACCGGCTGAATCGGGGCTTAGACGTAGTTCTTGTGTTCGATCGCCTCGGGGAGGCGGGGATCCCGAAGGGGGATCAGGGGCACGGAGCGGATGCGCCAGAGGAGCAGGGCGCCCAGCAGACCCGAGACACCCAGGACCGCCGCGATGTCGATCCAGAATCCGCTCAGCGGGCCGAGGCCGACCGGACCGTCCGGGCGGGTAGTCACCATCGGGCGGATGATGAAGAACATGTCCGTGAAGTGAATGAAGAGCATCCACAGCGCGACGAGGATGAGCAGGTTGGGGGATCGCTTCACGCCGCGGAAGAGCAGGATGAGGAAGGGCGCAAAGAAGTGGCCGAAGCAGAGGAGGTAGAAGACCCACTGCCAGCCCTTGTGCTGACGGACGAGGAACCAGGCGGTCTCTTCAGGCACGTTCGAGTACCAGATCAGGAAGTACTGGCTGAACGCGATATAAGACCAGAAGACGGTGAAGGCGAACATGAGCTTGCCGGCATCATGGAAATGCTCGGGATTCACAAGCCCATCGAGCTTGCCGGCGCGGCGCAGCAGCGCGGCGATCAGCACCACCGTCGCGATGCCGCTGAACGCGGCCGACGCGAAGTAGTAGACGCCCCACATCGTGCTGAACATGCGGAAGTCGATCGACATGAGCAGGTCGAACGAGGCAAAGGCGGTGGAGAGAGCAAAGACCAGCATGCCCCACGCGCTGTTGAACCTCGCCTTGTTCGTGAGCCACTTGTCGCCGGTGCGGTCCTGGCGGAGCGACAGGCTGTTGAGCATCCCGGCCAGAATCGACCAGAGGACGAAGTAGATCGCCAGCCGGACACAGAAGAACATGGGATTGAGGAACGCCTGCTTTTCCTGCAGCACGAGATTGCTCTTGTAGGCCGGATTCATCCACGTGTAGAGCAGCCCGTGGCTGACGAAGAGGTCGTACAGAGGAACGATCGACGCGACGACCAGCATGACCGGCGTCAGCATCGCCATGTTTTCCATCTGGCGACGGAGCGTGACGGACCAGCCGGCGGCCATCAGGTGCATGACGAGCGTCAGGAACATGCCGCCCAGGCAGATCGCCAGGCATCCGGCCGCGGCGACCTGGAAACTCGCCAGCACGTGCAACTTGCCCCCGTCGGCCGCGAACGCACCGCCGATGGTCGCGCCGATGCCCGCGACCGCCAGCAGCAGGAACGTGGTGAACAGGCCCTGACCGCCGGTGAATCGCACGTTGGATTCGCGGAGCAGATGCTCGTAGGACTGGTGGCCGTGATGCAGCACGGAATCGTGCTCGTTTGCGGCGAGTGAACTCACTTGCCACCTCCTTGCGTGTTCGCCGGGGCCGAGGCGTTGGCGGCCACGGCAGCGCGGATCTTTTCCTCGAGCGCCGGGCGCTCGGATTCGGGCACGTCGGACAGCGGGACCGAGCGAGCTTCCTGCAGGGCCCGGAAGTAGGCGACAACGGCCCAGGCCTGCTGCTCATTGAGCGCGTGGCCATAGGGCGGCATCTTCTGCTCGCCGTTGGTCGTCACGCCGTTGCGGATGACGTTGAAGATGTAGCCGTCTTTGCCGGTGTACTGCGTCGCATCCTTGTACTTCGGGTCGTAGAAGTTCGGGAGGGCGTAGGACCAGGCCTGACCGACCATGCCCTTGCCCGCGCCGTCAAAGCCGTGGCAAACGGAGCAGTAGATGTTGAACTTGGTCTGGCCGAGCTTGATGAAGTCCGGCGTGATTTCGATGGAGGCGGGGATGCGGTCAACGTACTTGACGGTGCCGTCGGCGTTGGCCCCGGTCGTGCCGTAGAACACCGCCTCGCCGTCACGCAGCAGCGCGGTTCGCTGCAGCGCCCAGGGCTTGCCCCAGGGCTGATCGCCCGTGATGCCGACGCGCCCGAACGCCACGACGTTTGCCGGCGTCTCGCGCATGGTGCGCTTGTTGGCAAAGAACGGCGTCTCCGCCTGCGGCTTCCACTTGGGCTGATCGTCCATGTCCGGGAAGAACTGGCGCGGCGGCTTGTCGCTGCGGTCGCCCCGGCATCCGGACAGCACGCCCAGACCGCCCGCGATCGTCGCGAACAGGGCCAGCGTGGAAGTTGTTTTGTTGGTGACCTTCATGTGCTTTCTCGTCGCGGCGGCCCGCGTCGTCTGTGATCATGTCCGAAACGGTGCTCAGTCGCCTTCCACCAGATCGATGTGCTTGCCGCCCAGCTTCTCGAGCAGGGCGCGGGTCTGATCCGGGTCGAACTTGTCGTCGGCGCTCTCGATGCAGATCGCCAGCGTGTCGTCGCTGCAGGCCAGGAACCGCTCCTTCTTCAGCAGCGGGTGGTTGTGGCGGGGCAACCCGTTGAACGCCAGCATGCAGATCAGCGTGGAAAACGCGGTGAACAGGATGCCCAGTTCGAACGTGATGGGCACGTTGGGCTCCCACGTGCCGTAGGGCTTGCCCTGCACGACGAGCTGGTAGTCCACGCCGCCCATCCACCACTGCATCAGGTAGCCGAGCCCGGCGCCGGTGAGACCGATGACGGCGCACACGAGCGGGAGCTTGGTGCGCTTCTGGCCCATCGCTTCATCAATGCCGTGGATCGGGAACGGTGCGTACACGTCCCAGCGGGTGTAGCCCGCGTCGCGCACCTTCTCGGCGGCGTGGTAGACGTCGGCGGGCGTGGCGAATTCGGCCATCACGCCGTACACCGGTTCGCCGCTCTCGGTCACATACACCTTGCGTTGCTTCGCCATGGGTTAGTGGCCGTCCTTTCCGTGATCGTGATGATGCGGGCTGGCCTGCGGCAGTACGGCTTTGACTTCGGCCATCGCGAAGACCGGCAGGAACCGGAGGAAGAGCAGGAAGAGCGTCAGGAAGATGCCGCAGGAACCAACGAAGATGCCGATGTCGACCGCCGTGGGCCAGAACATGTGCCACTCGGCGGGGAGGAAGGCCCGGTGCAGGCTCGTCACGATGATGACGAAGCGCTCGAACCACATGCCGACCGTGACGAAAGCGGAAACGATGAACACGATGAGGGGTGTCTGGCGGCAAATCCGCAGCCAGAAGACCTGCGGCGTGACGACGTTGCAGAAGATCATCGTCCAGTACGCCCAGGCGTAGGGGCCGCGGGCGCGGACGTTGGTGAAGAGGTAGGACTCGTACTGGTTGCCGCTGTACCAGGCGATGAAGAACTCCATCGAGTAGGCGAAGCCGACCATCATGCCCGTGGCGAGCAGGATCTTGGCCATGTTCTCGATGTGGCGGAGCGTGATCAGGTCCTTCATGTTGGGGAACAGCTCGCGTGCCGGAATCAGCAGGAGCAGCACCATCGCGAAGCCGCCGAAGATGGCGCCGGCCACGAAGTAGGGCGGGAAGATGGTCGTGTGCCAGCCGGGAAGGATCGACGTCGCGAAGTCGAACGACACGATCGAGTGCACGCTGAGCACCAGCGGCGTGCTGATGCCGGCGAGCACGAGATACGCGACTTCGTAGCGGTGCCAGTGGCGGCTGCTGAAGCGCCAGCCCAGGGCGAGGAAGCCGTAGACGTAGGCGCGAACGGTATCGACCTTGAGCGCGAAGATCGGCAGAACACGCGGGCCTTCGGGGTTGCGCCGCAGGCGCAGATCGGCCCGGTCACGAAGGGTCGCGAAGTCCGGGATCATGCCCATGTACCAGAACAGGAGCGAGACCGTTCCGTACGTCGACACCGCGAACACGTCCCAGAGCAGCGGGCTCTTGAAGTTGGGCCAGATCGCGTTGCTGTTGGGGATCGGGAACAGGAACCACGCCATCCACTGACGGCCGATGTGGATGCCCGGGAAGGTGGCGGCGCAGATAACCGCGAAGATCGTCATCGCTTCGGCCGAGCGGTTCACCGCGGTGCGCCACTTCTGCTTGAGCAGGCACAAGATCGCGGAGATCAGCGTTCCGGCGTGGCCGATACCGATCCAGAAGACGAAGTTGGTGATGTCCCAGGCCCAGTCGACCTGGTTGTTCATGCCCCACGCGCCGATGCCCGTGATGATCAGGTACAGGATGAACAGGCCGCCGATCTGGGCGATCGTGAACGAGAGCCCGAACAGCGGCAGCCACCACTTGCCCGGCGGCTTTTCGGCGTAGCCGCAGACGATCTCGGTGATGTCGTGGAACGAGCGGTTGTTCAGCACCAGCGGGGCGCGAACAGCCGGATCGTCGACCAGCGAGCCGTCGCCCGTGCCGGGCGGAACGGGATAGGTCGGCAGTTCGCCGGTGGAGAGCCCGGCAAGGCGCCGGGCGGCAGCTTCATCAGGATGCAGTGTCGTCACGCGTGACCTCCGCCGCTCAGAATGTTGAGGCTGAGCGCGTAGCCCTTATCTTCAGCCTTGCGACGGCGATCGAAGAAGGCGTGCTCCTTCGGCTGTTCGGCGCCGTGCGAATCGTTGTGACCGCCCTCGTGCCCCGCGTCGTGTCCGCCGTGGAACGGATGGTCCCAGGCCTTCTTGCGGGTTTCGTCGACGAGCTTGGGATTCGGGTTGTTGACCCGGATCATGTGGCTCGTGCGCGGGCGGGTGTTCAGGTAGCCCAGAAGCAGGTAGGAGCGGCGCGAGCGGCGCGTGTGCGAGACACGGCTGCCCTTGCGCTTCGACCCGTCGGGATTGGTGTACTCGTCGTTGTCCAGGATGTCGCCGAAGACGATGGCGTCGCTCGGGCACGCCTGCTGGCAGGCCGCCTGCACGAAGCCGTCCGGGATGAACTGCAGGTCCTGGAGGCGCACCTCGATCTTGGCCGAGTTGGTGCGCTGGATGCAGTACGAGCACTTTTCCATGATGCCGCGCATGCGCGTCGTCACGTCCGGGTTCTTCTGCATCCGGGTGATCTGGTCGAGCTTGTCGCGGAGGCGGGGCGGGATCAGGTTCGGGTTGATCTTGTTGTGCTCGCCCGAGCCGGTGATGCCGCCGGTGTTGGGGGCGATGGAATCGACGAACTCCTGGCCGATGTAGCCGCCGTTGAACTTGGTGAGGCCGTACTCGAAGAAGTTGAAGCGCCGGACTTTGTAGGGGCAGTTGTTGGCGCAGTAACGCGTGCCGATGCAGCGGTTGTAGGTCATGAAGTTGTGGCCTTCATTCCCGTGCACGGTCGCGTTGACCGGGCACACCGTTTCGCAGGGCGCGTTCTCGCAGTGCACGCACGCCACCGGCTGATGGAACATGAACTCGGGTGCGTTGTAATCGAGCTTGCCGGGGTTCTCGTGATCGAAGTAGGAACCGGCGAAGTAGCGGTCGACGCGGATCCAGTGCATCTCGCGTCCCTTCATCACTTCCTTCTTGCCCACCACCGGGATGTTGTTCTCCGCCTGGCAGGCGATGGTGCAGGCGCCGCAGCCCGTGCACGACGACAGATCGATCGTCATGCCCCACTGGTGACGCTGCGCGAAATCCGGAGGCTGCACCTTGCGGAACTGCTTGTCCGGCCAGCCGCCCATCTTGAGATAGTCGGGGTCGTTGGGGTCCACGTCCGCCGCGGAGCGGGTGAACGGGTTGATGTAGATCGAGTTGTTGGGGGGCGTGTGCGACAGCTCCCCCAGGCGCTCGGCGAAGTTGAGTTTGCCCGAGCTGTTATCCGCGTAGATGGTGTCGTTGTCGGGAATAGCCTCGCCGCCGAACTTCTGATACGTCGGCAGATCCACCTGACGAACGATCGCCGTGCGGCCTTCGAGGCTCCAGTGCATCTGCGTGCTGGCGATCTGGTGCATCTCGCCCGTGGACTTGCAGGTGACCGAAGGCAGCCACGCGCCGGCGTTGCCCCGCAGCGGCCCGATGTCGAAGCCCACGCCGTCGGCCACCAGGCCCGCCTTGCGACGGCCGTAACCGTTGAGGAAGAGCACCGTGTCATCGGCCATGCCGGGCAGAATCCACACGGCGCACTTGACCGTGCGCCCGTCGAACGTGAACTCCGCGACGTGCCCAAGCGGATACTTCTGCTTGGTGTACATCGGCTCGGGGTCCTGCAGCGTCGCGCTGGCGGGAAGGACACCGAGTGCGTCGGCGGTCTTGGGGCTCATGACCGCCGGGTTATCCCACACCACGGCCGTGCCGTGCTGGGGCAGTTCCTGCAGCCACGAGATGTTCGTGTTGCGCCCGTCGTTCATCCAGTTCGTGCGGACGATCGCTTCGAGCGCACCGCCGGAGGCCGGCGTCAGCTTGACATCCTTCAGGGCCGTCGCGACCGCGCCAAGATTGACCTTCGGCGTTGAAGGCTTGACGCCCGTGCCCGCGACCACGCCGTCGTGCAGAGCACGCTTCCACGCCTTTTCAAGGTCGCCATCGGTCTTGGTGCCGAGCAAGCCGCGCCAGGTGCGGCGAACCAGCTCGTAACCATCACGCGGCGTGCCGTCCGTCCGCAGGTCGCCGGCGACAAACGCAAGCATCTCGAGATCGCTCATCGGCGCCTGGCCCGCGCGGTTGCCGTCGCTGTCCACCGCCGCGTAAAGCGGCGAGATCATCGGCTGCACGGGCGCGATCACGCCGTCGCTCGAGACAGTGTCGCCCCAAGACTCCAGGTAGTGGCAGCCGTTGAGATTCCACGTCGCGAGTTCGCTCGTCTCCGTCAGGCCGACCGAGAGTGAGACCGAACCCTCGAGCTTCGCGAATGCTTCGGAGAATGCCTTCCAGTCGGGCGCGTTGTACGCCGGGTTGGTGCCCAGGCACAGCACGCTCTCGTACTTGCCGGCCTTCATCCCTTCGGTCAGCGCCGAGAGCGCCGCACGCGAATCCGTCGCCAGTTCCGGGCTCATCGGCGTAAAGCCGACAAGCGTCGAACCAAGCGCCGCGTTGAGAGCGTGGCAGAGCGCGTGCGCCGACGGGGGCAGGAACGCCCCCGCGAGCACGATGGTGCGGCCCTTGTTGTCCCGCTCCATCGCATCGATCGCGGCTTCTTCGATGAACTTGCGGTCCGAGTCGGTCAGAATGCCCGCGGGCACACTGATCGCGCCGAGCGCCGCGACCACCGCCTCCGCGCCGCCGCCCAGCTTGGGCAGAGCGAACCTGGCAAACTCGACCAGGCTGGCGAGCACTTTGGTGGGCGTCGCACGCAGGCGGTGATCGGCCTGCCCGCCGGTGAGCGAGAATCCGCTCTCGACGACGTAAAGCCGGCTCATCGGATCGGTCAGTTCTTCGACGCGGCGGGTCGACGCGAAGTCACGGGCGTGCACCAGCGAGCGCGTTTCGCCGTCGAGGAAATCGCGTCCGAACGAAACGACCACCTTGGCCTTGGAGAAATCGATCGCTTCATGCATCGGAGCGCCGAAGGCGATCTCCGTGCCGCGGGCCGGGCCGAGGTTTTCGGTGGCGTCGTACGCGATCCATGTCGCCTTGGGCCACTTCTTGAGGATCTGGTCCCGCAGCGCATCGCGCGTGGGGCTCGAGATCCGATCGACCACGATCGCCAGGCCCGCGCCTTGCGTCTTGTCGAACCGCGGGAAGTAGTCCTTGCCCCACTTCACGAAGTCGTCCCACGTCGCGACGATCTTCTCGCCCGCGCCGTTGTTCCGCTTGCGGTTGAAGAACACCGGCTCCTTCAGCCGGTCGGGGTCGTACATCGAGAGGATGCTGGCCTGCGAGTTGACGCTGCTGCGCCCGCGATTCACCGGATGCAGCGGGTTGCCCTCGATCTTGGTCGGGCGGCCTTCGTGCGTCTCGACGAGCAGGCCTTCGCAGCCACCGCCGGGGATCGGCATGCTCGTCGCATAGAAGAGCGGTTTGCCCGGGATGATGTCCTCGGGCGGATGCTGCGAATAAGCCAGGATCTTGTGATCCGGCCGGCGGCAGCCCGGCAGCGTGGCGGCGCCGGCGAGTGCGAACGACGCGCCCATGAACTTCATGAACGTGCGCCGCGTGCCGCTGAGAAAATCGGTCACGCCCGCCGGGAACTCGCGCTCGAGAAACTCGCGGAACTCGCTCGTGTCCTCGACCTCCTCGATGCTGCGCCAGGCCGGACGCCCGTTCACCGAGGCGAGCAGGCTCCGCCGCTCGCGCGACAGTTCCTGCTTGCTCTTCTTCTGCTTGGGCCCTTCTTTGATCGTCGAGGGGCACTGGTCGGAATTGCTCATGCCGAGGTCCTTCTGCGTCTTCGCGGGCCGGGCCCGCGCTTCTCGTCGGATCAACTAGTAGTGGCAGGCGCCGCAGCCCTGCGGGGGCTGACGCTCGAGTGAATGCACGACATCGCCGGGCGTGGGCTGCGCCGGCGTGCCGTTGGCGCGATTGGTCAGGAACTGCTCAACCCAGACCAGCTGCGTCACCCGGTCCTTGGGAACCAGGCTCGACTCGGGGTTGCGATGGCAATCCAGGCACCAGCTCATCGAAAGCGGCGCCACCTGGTGAACCACCGGCATCGCGGTGATCTGCCCGTGGCACGAATAGCACGACACGCCCGCCGCGATGTGCGCGTGGTGCGGGAAGTTGCGCACGTAATCCGGCAGCTTGTTCACGCGCCGCCATTCGATCGACTCGTTGGTCGCGTACGCCTGGCGCACCAGCGACACCCGCTGTGTCTGCCACGCCGCAAGCCGCTTCTCGGCGTGACAGCCGTAGCATGTCGCAACGTTCGGAATATTCGCTTCGGCGCTCACTTCAACTTTGGTGTGGCAGTAGCGACAGTCCATGCCGAGCCGTCCCGCATGGATCTGGTGGCTGAACGCCTCAACAGGTTGAATGGGTTGATACCCAACGGCCCAAAATGCTGGGGTCGCGTAGTACCAGAAGCCCGCGATCGCGGCCATCAATGTGCCGCCGGCGCCGACCGCCGCCAAGGTTGGAAACGCGTTAAACCACTTCGGAAAGAGGGCTGACAAGTTGGCCTCCCGAGATCCCGGGTTCAAGTAAGGTCCGATTAACTTCCTTCGACTAGTCTACGTAGAATCGTCCAGACCGGGTGTTTTCCGGTAAGACAGCAATTTTTTCGCATCGGGCACGAATCGTTCAAGGTCCTTCGGAAGGTTTCTGTTAACTGAGACCCAGTCTCAACTGGAGCCGACATGGCGGGTGCCAGAGCGTTTGTCCGTCCGGCCGTCTTCACCGTTGGCTTTGCAGCCTCGATCGCACTTTGGGGCACCTGGTTCCTCACCCACCTCCCGTGGGTCGGCATGCGTGAGCAGGTCTCCCTCCCCACCATCCTGGTGATCTGGTTAAGCGCTTTGACCTGCGGCGGTTACGCCATCCGAAAGGCCGGCAGCACGATCGGCGAAACCGCCTTGAGCACGACCTTCGCCGGGTTGCTTTCCTCTTTAACAGGATTGCTGGTGCTCGGCTCCAAGCTCACGACCCGGCAGGTTCCGGAAGGCGCGGAGGAGGCAACTGTCACGCTCGTGCCCGCCGCCGGCGCGATCCTCCTCGGATTTCTGCTGACCGGCGCCATTCTCGGCCTCATCGGTGGCGTGCTGGGCGGCGCGATGGCGCAGCCTCGCCATCGCGCATGGAGCCAGGAAGAAACGGATGCCGCGTGGCTCGGGCGGTTTGCCATCGTCGCGGCGGCCGCGGTTTTCCCGCTCATCGTGGTCGGCGGGCTGGTCACGAGCACCAACTCGGGCATGGCGGTTCCGGATTGGCCGAATACCTACGGCACCAACATGTTTCTGTACCCGCTGGGGCCGCGCGCGGCGCCGTCGATTTTCCTCGAGCACAGCCACCGGCTGTTCGGCTCGCTGATCGGCCTGACCGCGATCGCACTGGTGGTGCAGGTTTTCCTGTATTCGCGCAACGGCTTTGCGCGCAAGTGGGCGGTGGCGATCCTTCTACTTGTCATCGTGCAGGGCGTTCTCGGCGGGCTGCGTGTGAACAAGGGACACACGGATCTTGCACAGGACACCAAGTTCTATCGAATTCTCCATGGCATGCTGGCGCAGGGCGTGTTCTGCATGTTCGTCGTGCTCGCCGTGCACCTGAACGGGCTTTTCCAGCACGTACGGGAAGCCGCTCGACGCGGCGTGATGGAGTTTGCCGCGCACGGCGTCAGGCCGAAGTTGCTCCGCATGCTGAGCACGGGCGCCCTGCACGCGACGCTGCTGCAGATCCTCTTCGGTGTGATGTACCGGCACACCCGCTCGTCGCATGCGCTGTGGTCCCACATCGGGTTTTCAGTTGTTGCCGTGATCCTGGTCGCGGCGGCGGGCTTTGCCGCGACGCGCGTCCGGCCGGCCGATGACCGCATTCAGCGGGTGCTCTTCCGCACCGGCGCGGTCGCGGTGCTGCTCGTGGGGGTGCAGTTCTTGCTTGGGTGGGTCGCGCTTCTGGTGGGCGGTTCGATGGTCGAGCCCAAGACGCCGCTCGAAATCGTGGCCCGCACCGTGCATCAGGCCAACGGGGCACTGGTTCTGGCTTCCGTCACGGTGCTCTATGTCTGGGGACGGGCCGTTTCGCCGAAGAATCAGCTCGCGCCCGTGGCGTAACCACGGTTATTGGTCTTTTGACGTTCCTATCAGGGTCGGGGCAATGACCGATAGACCGGCGCGTTAGGCTGGAGAGGCCCGAGGGACGCGCCATGCCCGACTTGCCCAACAGTCAGACCGCATCGACCACGCCGGTGAAGACGCCGACCGGCGTCGACCCACCGCCCGCGCCCAAGCCATCAAAGCCCGCACCCGAGCGCGCGATGAGCAGTTCGATGGCTCCGATCGCGCCCAAGAACTTCGGTTACGAGCAGGCGCGACATCTTCTCTGGCGCGCCGGGTTCGGCGGCACACCCGTGCAGATTCAGACACTGGCGAACTGGGGGCCACAAAAGGCGGTCGAGTACATCCTCGATCCGGCCAACGCGCCCGAGGACAAACCCCGCTCCGATCTTTTCGACAAGAACATCATCCGCGAACCGACCGCCGAGGAGCGAAAAGCCCAGGCGGAGGCGCGGCGCAAGCAGGATGAAGACGCGCTCGCGAAGTTCCGCGTCGATCAGCAGCGCCGCCAGGGACAGGATCGCCAGCAGATCAGCGAGATCCAGCGCTGGTGGCTGAAGCGGATGATCGAGACACCCCGCCCGCTCGAGGAGAAGATGACGCTCTTCTGGCACGGGCACTTCGCGACCAGCTACCGGAACATTGAGAACAGCTACCACATGTTCCTGCAGAACGAACTGTTCCGCGCGCACGCGCTGGGCAACTTCGGCGATCTGCTCTACGGCATCATCCGCGACCCGGCGATGCTGAAGTACCTGAACAACGACACGAGCCGCAAGGGCAAGGCCAACGAGAACCTCGCCCGGGAGATCATGGAGCTGTTCAGCCTGGGCATCGGCGGATACACGGAGACGGACATCAAGGAAGGCGCCCGCGCGCTCACCGGCTACACCTTCAAGGAAGACGC
>JAFEBN010000033.1 GCA_018242645.1 Planctomycetota bacterium
GAGTCGGTCGGCCAGCGCTCCATCAACAACGTCGTCGACATCACCAACTTCATCAACTTCGAGCTCGGCAACCCCTGCCACGTCTTCGATCTCGCCAAGCTCGCGCCCGCGTCCGGCTCCGCAAAGCCCGCGATCATCGTCCGCGCCGCGTCGGATGGCGAAAAACTCCTGACGCTCGACGGCAAGTCCCGCGTGCTCAAACCGTCCGACATCGTCGTCGCCGATGGCACGCGAGCGCAAGGCCTCGCCGGCATCATGGGCGGCGGCGATTCGGAAGTCAGCAATTCCACGGTCGATGTCGCACTCGAAGTCGCCACGTGGGATCCTGTCCGCGTCCGCACCACCGCCCGGCGCCTCCAGATCCGCACCGACGCCAGCCACCGCTACGAGCGTATCGTCGATCCCCGCACGCTCGAGCACGCCGCCCGTCGCGCCGCGAGCCTCATTGTCGAGGTCGCTGGCGGCCAACTGCTCGCCGGCTCGCTCGCCGCCGGAAAGCCGCTCGACAAACCCCGCACCGTCGCGCTCCGCCCCGCCCGCTGCGCCGCGATCATCGGCGTGCCGATCTCCGCACCGGAAATCACGTCCATCCTGAAGCGTCTGGAAATCGGCGTCGCGCCGGATTCCAGCGGCGCGCTCCAGTGCACCATTCCCGTCTTCCGCCCCGATCTCACACGCGAGATCGACCTCATCGAAGAAGTCGCCCGCATCCACGGCCTCGACAAGATCGCCGTCTCCACCAAGCTCCCCATCACCATCACCCGCCCGCAGGACAAAGTCCGCGCCCGCCGCCAGCTCGGCAGCGTGCTCAACGGACTCGGCTACTTCGAGACCGTCACCTTCTCCTTCACACGCCCGGAGCGCGCGAGGCTCTTCGTTCCCGCACCGCTCGCCACCATCGGGGTCGACGACGACCGCCGGGGCGAAGAACCAACGCTCCGCCCCAGCGTCCTCACCGGCCTGCTCGCCTGCCGCAAGGCCAATCTCGACGGTCAGGTCACCAGCCCCGGCGGCATCCGCCTCTACGAAACCGCCGCCGTCTTCGCCCAGGATCAAAAAGGTTCCGCGGCAGAGCACCGCAGCCTCGGCCTGCTCATCGACATCCCCTTCGCCGGAAAAACGCCCACCCTCGCCGAACGCCAGGACGGCCTGCGCGCCGTCCGCGGCGCGATCGAGTCCATCGTCGCATCGCTCGGCGGCGCCAAGGCCGCCGAATCGCTCCGCATCGTTTCCGCCACGCCCGACCGCGTTGCCTTCGAAGCCGGAACCTTCGGCGAAGTCTTCGTCGGCGAGCGCCGCCTCGGCTGCTTCGGCCTGATCACCCCCGCCGCGGCACGCGAGTTCGGGATCGACCTTCCCCTCGCCGCCGCCGAGTTGGTTCTGGACGAAGTCCTCGCCCTCTTCCCGCCCCGCGGCGCCATCACGCCCCTGCCCGAGTTCCCCTCGGTCGAACGCGACCTCTCGCCGGTTGTCGCCGAGAACGTCAGCTGGGAGCAGATCTCCGATCTCGTCCGCGCCGTGCGCAGCACCAGCGAAGGCAAGCGCATCGAGTCGTTCCGCTTTGTCGGCACCTACCGGGGCAAGCAGCTCGGCGAAGGCAAGAAGAGCGTCACGCTCCGCGTGGTCTTCCGCGATGCCGCGAAAACCCTCCGCCACGAAGAGGTCGATCCGGAAGTCGGCGTGCTGATGAACCGGCTCAAGAGCGACGTGCACGCCGAATTCCGGGGCGTGTGATCAGCAGCCCGCCGGGTGGTGCAGCCGCAGGCGCGCCCGCGCGTGCTCGGGCGACAGCCCGAACCGGCGCCGGAACTCCGACGCAAAGACCGCCGGCTCCGTGTACCCGAGCCTGCTCGCCAGCGGCGCCACGCCCAGCCGCCCGGACAGCTCGGTCGCCGCGACGCGCATCCGCAGGCATTCGCGAAACGCCCGGGGCGTCATCCCCAGCCGCCGCTTGAACGCTTCGCACAATTGCGACGGCGAAACGCCGACGCGCTCCGCGATCTCCCGCAGCGTCACCTCGGCGCTCAGGCCCAGCGAAATCAGCTCCTGCGCCCGCGCCACATACACATCGTCGTTGATCCCGTGCCGTCCGGGCGCGCGCCGCAGCCGCTCCTGGTACGCGTTCGCGAGGATCGTCTCGACGGCCGAAGCCAGCACGGCGTCCGCATCCGGCAGCGTGGGGTGGCGCGACAGCTCCGTGAGCTGCCAGAAGACCGCGTCGCTCAACGGACCATCGGAAAACGCCAGCGGCTGCTCGCCCCGCGCATCAACCCGCGGATCGTGCGGCCGGATCGCGTCCGCCAGCACCGCTGTCGGCACGCGGATGAACACCGCCGTCTCGCGCAGCGAACACACGCTCCGCGCCGAATACGGACAACCCTGGTTGTAGAAAACCGCCCGCACCGGCGACGCGATCTTCTCGCCGCGTCCGGCCTGGTTGATGGCGACCACGCTCCGCGGAATCACGATCAGGTGCGAGCGCGCGTGCGCACAGCGGAGCTCTCCCCGCTCCTGCCCGACCGCCTGAAACAGACCGAGCTCGAATCGGTCGCTCCGGCGCAGAACTGTCGTGTGCGAACGCATCCTCGCTCCCTAAACCCTCACGGAAGCTCCGGCTTATTCGGGGTCTCTCGCCCGGGGTTGCATACCCCCGAACATTCGAGCAGTCCCGTGCAACCGCAAGCGTGCTTCCAGCACGCTCGAATCCGCATGGATGCGCGAAAAACGCGTTTCCCCCGTGGTTTTTGAACGGATTTCACGTTGCGCCTCTTCGCCGCTTCCGAGGCTCGCGACGCCCGCTCCGCGCCGCGCCGTTCCCCATCCCGCCCAGCGGATTTTCACGCACTTTTCCCGAGGGTGGCGGTATTCACCAGCCCCCCGGACGTCCCTGCCGACAATGTGTCCGTATCATGAAACGGTCGCCAGTCTCGGCCGCCCGCGGGTGTTTCCCGGGCGGCCTCCAGCGGGCGTTACCAGACGTTGGGAGTTTTTTCATGGCCCCCACCATCGCCTCCAAACCCGCCAGCAATCCGGCCGCCGCTCTGCCCGGCCCCAACGTCTTCCACGTTCCAAGCGCCCAGGAGGAACGTCCTTTCATCTACGTCAACGGCCAGATGCTCCCCAAGAGCAAAGCCATGGTCAGCGTCTACGACCACGGCCTGCTCTATGGCGACGGCGTCTTCGAAGGCATCCGCGTCTATCGCGGCAAGATCTTCAAGTCCAAGCAGCACATGGACCGCCTCTACAAGTGCGCCGAAGCCATCCGCCTCCAGATCCCAATCTCGAAAGACGAAATGGTCGCCGTCCAGCGCCGCTGCATCGAGATGAACAGCATCGCCGACGGCTACATCCGCCTCGTCGTCACCCGGGGCTACGGCACCCTCGGCCTCGACCCCCGCAAATGCCCGATCCCCGGCGTCGTCTGCATCGCCGATGAAATCCATCTCTTCCCCAAGGAGATGTACGAGAACGGCATGCGCGTCGTCGTCGCCAACCGCCCCAAGACGCCCATCCCCTGCCTCGATCCCCGCATCAAGAGCCTCAACTACCTCAACAACATCCTCGCCAAGTGCGAGGCCATCGACTACGGCTGCCACGAAGTCGTCATGCTCAACACCGACGGTTACGTCACCGAAGGTTCGGGCGACAACATCTTCATGGTCAAGGACGGCACCGTCTACACCACCCCGAGCGATGCCGGCATCCTCGAGGGCATCACCCGCGAGTTCGTCCAGCACACGCTCTGCCCCGCCCTGGGCCTCAAGTGCATCGAGAAGAACTTCAAGCTCGACGAACTGCTCAAGGCCGACGAGGTCTTCCTCACCGGCTCCGCCGCCGAGATCATCGCCGTCTCGCAGATCGATCAGCACGACGGCAAGGTCATCACCAAGGCCAACCACATCGGCAAGCTCCGCGGCGAAGGCCCCATCACCAAAAAGCTCCGCGCCAAGTTCCGCGAGGTCGTCACCAGCGACAACGTCCCCGAGGAATGAACGCCTCGACCGCATCAAATAAAAAACAGCCCCGTTCGGGGCTGTTTTCTTGCGCACCAGAGAGCTCGAGCGAGAATCCGATCAGCGCCGCCGACGCAGCGCGCCAAGCCCGGCGAGTCCGCCCAAGGACAGCGTCCCCACACCCGGCACCAGCGTGCCCTCGATGACCGTGCCCGGCGTGCTGCCGTAGGTCACGCCCGTCTGCCAAACGCCGGGGTTGTTCATCCAGTCGATGTTGCCCGCCAGCGCGCCGTCCCAGTAATTCGCCCATACCCACACCGGGTCCACCATCGCCTCCTCGGTACTCTCCGCCACGATCCAGTACGTCTTGCCCGCTTCCAGAATCGGATGCAGCGAAGACTCCGCCAGGTCCAGCACCGGGTTCCAGCCAGCCGCCCCCGTCGCCATGTTCCACGACTCGAGCACCGAGCCCGCCGGCTCCGTCGCCCCGCCGTTCGCATCGGCCCGGATCGACAGCGTGTACGTCCGACCCGCGTTCTCCCAGTCGTTGCTCATCATCCACACGCCGATGCGGTCCAGCGAATAGGTCTGCTGCACCGTGAACGCCACGGCCACCGACTGCCCCGCGAACACGTCATAGCCCGTGTAGCCGAAAAACCCGCCTTCCGGTGACCCCGTGTCCCAGATGGTCGCGCCCGAGGCCGTCGCCCCAACAACCGCCACCGCCGCGCCCAAACTCAGCCACGTCAACGCTTTGCTTGCCATGTCTCGTTCTCCTCTGCGTGCGGAAACACGCGCCCGGGCCGTCGGCCGAAAGCTCCCAAGAAGCCCGCCGCCGCGGCACGTCCGACTGGTGTACCACGACCCAGAACGACGTTCAAGGAAGTTTCCAGGAAACTTCCCAGAATATTTCGGCCGGCCGGAAAATTTCTGTTATGATCGACCCCTCCCGGCGACATTCCTCCCCATGCCAAGCCCTCAAGCACCTTCTCAGGCCCCCGCAGGAGCCGACCCGCTCGACGTCCGCATCATGCGGGCGGGCGATGAGCTCATGACCGGCCTGACCGGCGTGCTCCGCTACATCCCCGGAAACGATGCCGGACCACAGCGGCTCGCCACCGAGCTGGGCGTCGACACCGTCTTGGCCTCCCGCCTCCTCAAGGCCGTCCGCTCGCCGGACTCCATGAGCCTGATCCACCGCGCGCCGGGTCCCGAGCCCCTCCGTCGGGTGCTACGCGCCTGCGCCAAATGGGGCGTGCCGCCGGACGTGCTCGCGTCCGCCCACCTCGCCGTCGACGCCTTTGAAAATCTGATCGACAGTGCCGCAGGGGATCGCAGTTCGCTCGAGGCCATTCTCAGTGCCTGGGTCCCCGAAGCCCGCCGCGAGTTCGAG
Organism: Planctomycetota bacterium; assembly: GCA_018242645.1. Classification (GTDB taxonomy): domain Bacteria; phylum Planctomycetota; class Phycisphaerae; order Phycisphaerales; family UBA1924; genus JAFEBO01. Next base: position 5,347 of record JAFEBN010000033.1, read on the forward strand.
CTCCGGCGCAAGCAGGCCGCCTTCCGCGCCATCAGCCAGCTCAAAGGCGTTCAGGCCAACGTCTTCGCCGAGACCGCGATCTTCACGCCCAGCGCCGACGGCCAGCACTGCGACGTCGTCTGGATCAAGGCCGTCGCCGGCCTCTCGAGGCTCCGCCCCGCGGCCGTCGTGAAGTTCACGTCCAAGCGTGGCGTCGAAGAGCCCAACAAGCGGGAGCCCTTCACGCTCGAAGGCCAGCCCGTCGACTCCGTCGAAAACACGGTCATCCCCGAGTTCTGCACCGTGCCCACGCCGGCGCTCACCGCCCAGGTCGTCGGCGAGCAGACGCACTACCTGCTCGAAGGCGTCAAGCTCGGCGAGGCCGTGCAACTGCTCACCTGCGAAGTGAACCGCTCCGAGATCCAGCGGTACGTGCCCGCCTCCCGAGGCCGGCGCGCCTGGGCTTCCAGCGATATCGCGATCCCTTCCCAGCGCTTCCAGTTCGACATGATCGTCCACCACGATCTGTTCCCGGGTGAACACCCCGATCTGCGGATGTACGACACCGCCGTGCGCGGCACCGCGGATCGCAACGACCCCGGCCGCGATATCGATCAACTCGACCTGCTCGAAAACCTCGAACACCTCGGAACGGGGCTTCAGCGTTTCGCTTCGAGCGACGTGCCCCGCTACCGCCAGATGCTCGAACACGTCTGCGAGCGGCTGCGCCTCGATGCTTCCACGCTGCGGGGCTATCGCGTCGCGTCGGACTACCCGCTCTACGGCTCGCAGTACACGATGAGCTTCCGCACCACCGACCCGCCCCGCTGACGCACCGCGCGCTCGCGCTTCACTCGTGGACGAAGACGCTCGCGACCGTCACGTCGTCGGCGAGGTTCACAACCGGCGCCGCGGCAAACGGCCCCTGGGCCGCCTGCGCAACCAGCTGCGGCGCCGCGTGCGCCTTGACCGACTGCACCAGGTTCACCACATCCTCTTCGGGGTTGTTGCTGCTCGACAGCGCCGCGATCGTCCGCTGCAGGCCGAACTCATCGCCCGCCGGCGAGGGCTGCTCGTGCACGCCGTCGCTGTACAGGATCACCCGCGAACCCGGCTTGATGGCGACTGTCTCCGACGTGTAGCAGTAGTCGCTGTCGACGCCGATCGGCACCCCGCCGACGGTCTCGAGCCGCTGGGGCTCCTGCCCCGGAGGCTTGAGGAGCCAGTACCCGTGCCCCGCATCGACGATGGTCAGCGTGCCGCCGCCCTCGCTGGCCGGGCGCGGGTCGAAGATGCCGAACCAGATCGAGATGAACTGGCCCGCATCGCAGCGCGTCGCCAAATGCTTGTTGGTCGCGTTCATCACCTCCGCGGGATCCGCCGTGTGCTTGAGCATCGCGTTGATGAACGCCTGAGCAGTCGCCATTCGCAGCGCGGCGCCCACGCCCTTGCCCGCAACGTCGCCCAGCAGCACCGCCACCTTGCCCCGCGGATTCGAAGGATCAAGCGCGATCACATCGAACAGGTCGCCGGCCACGATGCGCCCGGGCTCGCTGTGCATCGCGTACGTGATCGCGCCCACCTCGGCCGTCGGCACCGGCATGATCAGGCTCTGCGCATCGCGCGCCGCCTGCAGATCGGCCTCCAGCTTCTTCTGGCGATCGGCCAGCGCCATCGCGCTGATCTTCGCCATCGCCAGGCCGCAGATCTTGGAGAGCGCCTGGCAGAACGCCGCCGAATCCGGTGCAACGGCGTCTTCGCTGCCGCGGCTGTCAAGGTAGAGGTACGCCGCGGCCGAAGCGCCCACCATCACCGGCGCGCAGATCGCGCTGTGAATCCCCATGTCGATGATCGACTGCCCGTAGTTCGCGCTGCTGCCCGCATCGATTCGCACCACCTGCCCCTCGCTCGCCGCGCGGATCAGCGAACGGCTCGGCGCGAACGCCTTGGCCGCCGCCGTGCGGGAAAACGATGCGGGGAAGCCGGTCTCGGTCTGCTTCACGTTGGAAGCGCCGGGCGCACCCGGAACCGCCGACGATGCATCGGCGCCCTTGTAGCCCACGAGTTCGACCGCGTCGGAATCGCCAACCCGCTTGATGAACGCGGCTCGCGGGAAACTCGTCGCCTTGACCAGCACATCCAGCACCGCGTCGGCCAGCGTCACTTCCGAATCGGCGCCCGCGATTCCCGCCGCGGCATCAATGAGCAGATCCAGCCGCTCCTGGGCGCGGAGCGAGAGTTCGCTCTCGGGAACCCGCTGCACGCGGCTGATGCTGCCCCCGCCGTCGTCGGTCGTGGCGACGATGCTCGTGGTCGGCCCGCCCCCCTGGAGCAGCACGCGGAAGATCCACGGCCCGATGCGGATCATGTCGCCGTGCTGGAGCGGCGCCGGCGCATTGGGCGCGAGCTGCACGCCGTTGAGCGTCGTCCCGTGACGGCTTTCCAGATCGGTGATGAGCCAGGTGTCGGCCCGCAGCGCCAGCTGCGCGTGCCGCCGCGAGATCGTTTCGTCGAGCAGTCGCACGTCGGCGATGCCGGCGCGCCCCAGCACCGTCTGCTTGTCGGGCGCGATCTCGATGTTCTCCATCGCCGGACCGGCGACGACGGACAATCGAAGCGGCTTGGTGCTGATCGACGTGGTCGCCACGCTCGTGCTCCAGGGGTGGGAGCAACGCCTCCCGCCCCAACGGGACAAAGAACGCCAAGTCTATCCGCGCGTGAGCAAAACCCGCGTGCTTTACAGGCTCAAGTCGCTCGCGCAGTCACCAGCATCGCGATCAAAGAATCGCAAAAACCCCGGAATTTACGATCGAAATCGCGCACACGCGCCCGCGCCGCGCGAGCAAAAAACCATGCCGAAAAAGAAGCCCGCGATCTGCCTTTTGGGCCAATCGCGGGCTTTGGGGTGGGGGCTGGTTGAAAACGAACCCGACTCGAACACTCATGTTGTAGGCGATTTCAGGGGGCCTGTCTAGTGCTTACTCCCAATTATTTTCAATTCTCGCACAATGGATTGGGGGGTCGCGCCGAGCAGACTGCGAACTTCTCGACCTCGTCCGCCGCCCGACCCGCACCGTATTCGGACTTCATGCGCTCCCCTATTTCGCGGGCTCGTTCCGGAAATCCCGGTCCGCTCGTCACTTGGTGAAGCGCCTCCGCAAGATTGCCGACCGCGCGCCGCGACCGAAGCTTCGGCGCCGGCAGGTTGACCGCCACGCCGAGCCGTTCCAGACGAAACGCGATGTCGAATTCGTCATTGACAAACGGAATCGCCACGCTCGGGCGCCCGCTCCGAAGCGCCTGCGCGGAAGAACCCGCGCCCGCGTGATGGATCGACGCGGCGACCCGGGGCATCAGCAGCGAGTGCGGCGCGTATTCGCACACGCAGACGTCCGACCCCTCCGCGATTGGCGGGCCTTTTTCGCCTTTGCCCACCAGCAGAATTGCGGGCCGCCCCGCCTCCCGAGCCGCCCGGACCGCCGTGGCGAAAAAGTCCCTGGCGTGGTGCACGATCGTGGTCCCGAGCGTGAACGCGACGGGCAGGTTGTTTCGGTCTTCGCAGCCGCGAAGAAACCGTTCGAGGGACGGGTCGAGCGCCTTGTCCGCGTCGCCCCGCGCACGGTCGAAAAAGCAGTAACCGACAACGTCCGAGGAAGGCGGGTCCCCCGGCATCGACGGCCGGAAGTATCTCGACCACAGCCCCAGCACGCGGAGACCCGCCGCCGTCTCGGTGAAGAACACGTCCCGTTCCGACGCCAAACCCATCGCGCGCCGTGCTTGGTTCGCCGGTCGATCGATGAACCACCGCAGCGCCATCCGGCTCGCCCCGCGGACCAATGGGCCGAGCCGTCGCATGACCCAGAACGGAAGGAACGAACGAAGGACCATCGGCTCGTCCGGGTGGAACCACATGGATGGGGTAAGCACCCCGGTCAACACCGGGATGCGATGGGGTTCCGCGGCCCACCGTGCGGCAAACATGATGTGGTGGCGCACGACCGCATCCGGCTTCCAGGTCGCGATCGCCTCCTGCATCGCGCGGTAGCTGGGCTCGATCGACTTGTTGAACAACGCCTCGATGACCAGGTACGGACTCTCACCCTGCCGCGCCAGGCGAGGGTCGTGCAGCACCGACAGGAAATCGGCTTCCTCCCCCAAGGGCAAGAAGTCCATGCCCACAGAGCGGATGCGGCCCTCGAAATGCGGATTGGCGAGCATGGCGACGGCGTGCCCCCGCCGGACCAGCTCCTCGCCGATGGCGACGTAGGGGTGGGTGTCACCGGCCGAACCCAGCGTGGCGAGGAGGATGCGCACGAGGGCAAGATACGCCCCCGGCAGGGCACGGGACTAAGAATCTGCGATGCCGCTACTGGGAGTGAATGTCGACCACGTCGCCACGATCCGTCAGGCCCGCTATCGCGCAGGTCCTGGCGGCAGCAGCGGATACGGCGAGCCGGATGTGGTCCCCGCCGCGGCGGCCGCCGTTCGGGGCGGTGCGGATTGCATCACGCTGCACCTCCGCGAGGACCGGCGCCACGTCATCGACCGAGACGTCACCAAGGTGCGCGAACTGTGCCCTGTCAAGTTCAATTTGGAGATGGCAGGAACCCCCGAAATGCAAGGGATCGCGCTTCGGGAGAAGGTGCACCAGGTGACCCTGGTCCCCGAAGGCCGCCAGGAGGTCACCACGGAAGGCGGGCTCGCGGTGGCGGGGCGGGAGGCCCACTGGAGGGAATACCTCAAGCCTCTGAAGGATGCCGGGATCGTGACGAGCGCGTTTATCACGCCCGAGGATGTCCAGGTTCGGGCGTCGATCGAGTCGGGGTTTGACGCCATTGAGTTACACACCGGCGCCTTTGCGCATGCCTGGTCGGAGCGGGCCGGAGCTGGTGCGGGGCTCTATAAGTCCGCGCGCGATGCGGTCTTGCGTTGCATCGGGAGCTACTCGAACACGCTGCGGATACATGCCGGGCACGCGCTGAACTACGAGAACGTGCACGACCTGCTGGCCCTTCCCGGCGCCCGGTCCGAGATCCGGGAACTGCACATCGGCCACTCGATTGTCTCGCGGGCGGTCTTTGTCGGGCTGGAACAGGCGGTCCGGGAGATGAAGCAACTCGTTCATTAAGAATGCGGATTCTCGGGGGGAGCGGTTTTTCAGTCAACTTGTGTTGGGCGCGCACGGCGTACCGCTTCTCTCTTCGATTTGATAATTTCCTTGGCGGGAATTGGGGGCGGCGGTACCATCGTTCGCCGCATGCCTCCCGCCAAGAAGACCAACCCGCGCCGCGACGCGAAGAAGACCGCGAAGCCCCGTCGGCGCCACTCCATGCTGCGGGTCATCAAAAAGACTGAGGGGGCGGAAGCACCCGCGGTGGGGCCGGGGTTCAAGGGATTCCGTACCGCGGAGGAAGCCAACAGCTATCTGTACGCGCGGACGAATGTGGAGGCGATGCGTCCGAGGAAGGTGCCGACGCAGGTGTGGAAGCTGGATCGGATGATCGCGCTGATGGAGGCATTGGAGAACCCCCACCAGTCGTTCAAGAGCGTGCACGTCGCGGGGAGCAAGGGCAAGGGCAGCGTCTGCGAGATGACGAGCGCGGCGCTGGTGGGCTGCGGCCTGACGACGGGGCTGTACACCAGCCCGCACATCAACGACGTCCGCGAGCGGATCCGGATCAACGGCCAGATGGTGGATGAGCAGACGTATGCGGGCCTGATCTCGGATGTGGCCGTGGCGGCGGAGTCGATCAAGCGCCGGATGGGGCAGGCGACGTTTTTCGAGGTGATGACGGCGGCGGCGTTCCTGCACTTTGCGCGAGAGGCCGTGGACATCGCGGTGATCGAGGTGGGACTGGGCGGGCGGCTGGATTCGACGAACGTGATCACGCCGGAGGTGGCGGCGATCACGGCGCTGCAACTGGAGCACACGCAGATCCTGGGCGACACGCTGGACAAGATCGCGCGTGAGAAAGCGGGGATCATGAAGCCGGGGATTCCGGCCATCACGATTCCGCAGGCCAAGGGTGTGGTGGATGTTCTGAAGGAGTGCGCTTCGGCGGCGGGCGCGGCGCTGAGCGTGGTCGGGCAGCAGCCGATCGAGTATTCGAGCCGGTTTGAGACTTCGGCGCAGCTCGGGCCCCACATGCGGATCTCGCTCTCGACGCCCCGGCTGCAGTTCGAACATGTGGCGGTGCCGCTGAAGGGCGAGCACCAGGCGATGAACTGCGGGCTGGTGCTGGCGATCCTGGACCGGCTGAAGGAGCGCGGATTTCCGATCAGCGAGCGGGGCGTTTCGGCGGGTCTGGCCAAGACGGCCAATCCGGGGCGCCTGGAGCAGATCTACAGCCAGCCACGCATCATTGTGGACGGCGCGCACAATCCGGAATCGATTCATGCGCTCATGAAGACGATGGGCGCGCACCTGCGCTACGACTCGCTGATCGTGATCTTCGGGTGCGCGACGGACAAGGACATCCCGGGGATGCTGGCGCGGCTGGGCACGGGCGCGGACAAGATCATCTTTACGCGGGCGGAGGGCAATGCGCGTGCGGCCGACCCGCGCGATCTGCACCGTCGGTTCGTGGAGCACTCGGGGAAGATGTCGCAGGTGGCGTCGTCGCTCAAGGACGCGATCAACATCGCGGCCAAAGCGGCGCAGCGTGATGACCTGATCTGCATCACGGGCTCGTTCTACCTCGCGGGCGAGGCGAAGCGGCTGATGGAGCAGCGCCGGGCCCGCGACACGACGGTCCAGGTGGTGGGAACCAAGAAAACCGCGGCAAAATAGCGGCCGGGCAGGGAATCCGGCGGTTCGGGGGCGCCGATTTGTGCTTGGCGGCGCCGGCGGCGTCGTGTAAACTGGCGCGATCCGGGAGGGCTGTCATGTACCGCCAGATGATCGCCGTGGGTGTGCTGGGGTGGACCGGGATGGCGGCGCTGGGCGCCGGCTACACGGTGGACAGCGGTTCGTATGTGCAGGGCTTTGCTTTCGGATCCAACACGCAGCCGCTGTACATCGGTTTCAATTTCACGCCCGCAACATGGACAGCGTTTGTGGGGTCGTTTCCGCGGACAACGGTCACGCCATCGGGCCTGACGATGGTGATCGACGATCTGTATACGTCGTACTGGTCGGGTGGGCCGGGGGTGCAGGCGGCGGCACGGGGCAAGCTGTACTTCACGCCGACGGTGCCGAATCTCTCGTACACGTTCAACGGGTTCATGCCGGTGGTGCAACTGGGCGCGCCCGCCTCGATGAGCGCGACGAGCGACGTGGTGCTGCGGATGAACTTTGTGAATGGTCCCGTGTCGTACGCGAACAACGTGGCGTATCCGGGTCCGTGCGCGCTGTGGACGCCGGCGGCGCCGCAGAGCGGCACGCAATCCGGGGCGCTGGTGATGGGGCAGCAGTACGAACTGTCGTGGGATTTCTCGCTCACGATGTATCACGGGGGCGACACGACGGCGGACTTTCGGGTCAAGAACAAGAACGGGCCGCACTTCCAGATGCTGCTTTTTCAGCGGCCGTGCTCGGGCGATCTGAACGGAGACGGCTTTGTGGACGACAGCGATTTCGCTCTCTTTGCCGCGGCGTACAACCTGCTGGATTGCAACGACCCGCTCATGCCCCCCGGCTGCCCGAGCGACCTGAATCACGACGGGATCGTGGATGATGCCGATTTCGTGCTGTTCGCGGGCGCGTACGACGCGTTGCTGTGTCCGTGAGCAAGGCGATCGCACGGGGGATCGGTGAAGAAGGGGCCCCGGCGGCGGAATGACCGTGCGGAGATGGGCTGAAAAGCGGGGCAGTCGCCCGCTACCCTTTGCTCTCGCATGAGCAATCCGACGACAGGCAACGACTTCCCCCACCGCTACACGCCCGGGCTGGCCGACCAGCTCGAGCGCCGGTGGCAGAGCTACTGGCAGCAGGCGGGGACGTTCAGGCAGCCCAACCCCGGCGAAGCGGGTTTCGATGCGGCGCGACCGAAGTTTTACTGCCTGGACATGTTTCCGTATCCCTCGGGCGCGGGGCTGCACGTGGGGCACCCGGAGGGGTACACGGCGACGGACATCATCTGCCGCTACAAGCGACTCAAGGGCTTCAACGTGCTGCACCCGATGGGCTGGGACGCCTTCGGGTTGCCGGCGGAGCAGTACGCGATCCAGACGGGCGTGCACCCGGCGGTGACGACCAAGAAGGCGATCGACAACTTCCGGCGCCAGTTGCAGCGCTTCGGCTTCTGCTACGACTGGTCGCGCGAGTTCGGGACGATCGACGAGGACTATTACAAGTGGACGCAGTGGATCTTCCTGCAGCTCTATAACGCGTGGTTCGACAGCGAGGCCGATTCGCCCACGGGGGTTTCGCGGGGGCGGGCGCGGCCGGTCTCGGAGCTGATCGCGCGGCTGGAGTCGGGCGAATTCCGAGTGGGGCCGAGCGGCGAGATCGTGCGCTCGGGTTTGTCCGGCTTCGCGGCGCCGCTGGAAGGGGGCATGGGGCTGGGTCGTGCGTGGCACGAGCTCTCGCAGGAGGCGCGCCGGCTGTTCATCGATAACCAGCGCCTGGCGTACCTGGGCGAGCAGACGGTGAACTGGTGCCCGAAGCTGGGGACGGTGCTTGCGAACGACGAGGTGATCGACGGCCGCTCGGAGCGCGGGGGCTACCCGGTGCTCCGCAAGCCGCTGAAGCAGTGGATGTTCCGGATCACGGCGTACGCGGATCGGCTGCTCGAGCAGCTCGCGAAGCTGGACTGGCCGACCTCGACGCGCACGCAGCAGTCGGAGTGGATCGGCAGGTCGACGGGCGCGCAGGTTGATTTCGACATCGACGTGCACTCGCTCTCGCCCCAGGCGCAGAGCGAATTGAAGGGCGCCAAGGCGGACATGCCGCTGACGCTCACGATCTACACGACGCGGCCGGACACGATCTTCGGCGCGACGTTCATGGTCATCGCCCCCGAGCATCCGCTGGTCGATCACGTGCTGCGCCACCCGAGCGCGCAGACCGACGCGGCGGCGCTGAAGGCGTACGTCGCCAGGGCGCGCAACACGTCCGACGTGGACCGGATGGAGGGCAAGGAGAAGACGGGGGTGTTCAGCGGCGTGTACGCGATCAACCCGCTGAACGATGAGAAGATTCCGATCTGGATCGCCGACTATGTGCTGATGGGGTACGGCACGGGCGCGATCATGGCCGTGCCGGCGCACGACGAGCGCGACTTTGAGTTCGCGAAGCAGTTTGAATTGCCCATCAAGGACGTGCTGTACCCGCGCACGGCGCTGGCGATGAAGTTCTTCTGCGACCACGCGACGGAGGCGGAGTTTGCGGACGGCACCTGGCAGCCGATGCTGGCCGACTTCCTGGGCATCATCACGGGCGAATCGCTCGACTTCAATGGCGCGATGCACCGGGTGCGGACGCGGCGGACGGAGACCCCGCAGCCCGCGGCGGTCGACACGGCGAGCCTTGATGCGATCGGGATGCGCTCGCGCGGCGCCATCCGCATCACGTGGCTGGAAGCGTTCGAGTCGATGAACATCGCGTCGCTGACGCAGCTCAAGCACATCTTCGACCGGCGCGAGTTCCAGAGCTGGCGGGGCGAGGCGGGCGTGGCGCCGGGCGTCGCGGTGCATTCGTCGCGGCCTGCGAAGGACGGCTTGCCCGCTCTGAGCCTCGATGGTCTGTACAGCGAGGACGCGATCGCGCGGACGGTGGAATGGATGGAGGAAACCGGCGTGGGCGGGGCCGAGACCCGGTTCAAGCTGCGGGACTGGACGTTCAGCCGGCAGCGCTACTGGGGCGAGCCTTTCCCGATCGTGTTTGACGAAGCGGGCAACCACTACCCGGTGAGCGAGAAGGCGCTTCCGATCATTTTGCCGCCGCTGGCGGATTACCAGCCGGAGGAGTCGGAAGATCCGCAGCCTCTGCTGGCCAAGGCGCGGCACTGGTCGCACACGACGGCGTTTGCGGCGGGCGTTGATCCGAACGTGCTGGCGCCGGAAACGCCGGTTCGGCGCGAGACGAACACGATGCCGGGCAGCGCGGGCTCGAGCTGGTACTGCATCCGCTACTGCGACCCCAAGAACAGCGAGCGGCTGGTGGGGAAGGAGGCCGAGCGGTACTGGATGGGCGGGGCGGACCGCAAGTTCGGCGGCGAAGACGACGGTGAGCCGCGGGACAACAAGTTGGGCGGCGTCGATCTGTACATCGGGGGCAACGAGCACGCGGTGGGCCACCTGCTGTACTCGCGGTTCTGGCACAACGTGCTGTTCGACCTGGGATACCTGAGCACGCCGGAGCCGTTCCAGAAGCTCTTCCACCAGGGGCTGATCACGAGCTACGCGTATCAGAAAGCGGACAAGTCGATCATCGCGGTGGACCTGGTCAAGGAACTGGCCGAGGGCAAGTTCGTCGAGATCGCGACGGGCGAGAGCGTGTCGCCGATCGTGACGAAGATGTCGAAGCGGTACAAGAACGTCGTCAATCCCGATGACGTGATCGCGGAGTACGGCGCCGACACTTTCCGCCTGTACGAGATGTACATGGGCCCGCTGGAAGCCAGCAAGCCGTGGAACACCAAGGACATCGCGGGCCTGTTCCGCTTCCTGCAGCGTTTGTGGCGCGTGCTGATCGACGAGCAGACCGGCGAGCCGCGGCTGGCGGCGACGGACAACCCGGTGCTGGAGAAGCTGCTGCATCGCACGGTGCACAAGGTGGGGCAGGATTTCGAGCGCCTGAGCTTCAACACCGCGATCGCTTCGATCATTCAACTGGTGAACGAGGCGATGTCGCTGGGCGGCGAGAAGGGCGCGGGGGCGTTCACGCGCCGCCAGGCGGAGATGATCTGCATCATGCTGTCGCCCCTGGCGCCGCATGCGGCGGAAGAGGTGTGGGCGAAACTGGGCAACACCGACGCACGGGGCTGCGCGAGCAACCAGTCGTGGCCGGCGGTCGATGAAAAACTGCTCGTGGATGACGCGATCGAGATGCCCGTGCAGGTGCAGGGCAAGGTGCGGGCACGCATCACCGTGCCGACCGGGGCCGAGGCCAAAGCGGTGGAAGCGATGGCGCTGGCCGACGAGGGCGTGCAGAAAGCGATCGCCGGGAAGCCCGTGAAGAAGATCATCGTCGTGCCGGGCAAGATGATCAATGTCGTGGTGTGAAGCGGGCGCTCAGGGGCAGATCAGCAGGTCGTAGGCGCCCACGAAGATCACGAAATCGGCGTCGTCGGTGAACAGGTCGTTGTTGAGGTCGCCGCCCCGATCCACGAGGTTGTTGTACGCCCCGACGAAGATCACGAAATCGGCATCGTCCACGTTGCCGTCCTTGTTCAGGTCGCCGGCGCAGGTATGGGCGATGAACTCGTATGCGCCGGCGTCGATCACGCCGTCGAGGATGCGGGGATTCAGATCGAAGTCGCGGGGCAACCCGCCCGGCGGCAGGGCGCTGTTGCTGCCGGCGTTGATCCCGGCGGAACCAGAGGCCAGGCGGTAGTTCGCTCCGGCGGCGTTCACGAATGTGGCATTGGCATTGATGTTGCCGGCGCCGGTCATGCCACCGGGGACGACGCTGTATTGCACGTTGACGGGGGTGGAGAAGTACGCCGCGGCGCCGCCCTGGCCGGAGAAGATGCAGTTGCGGAACTTGGCGATCGCGGGAAGGCCGCTGAGCACGCTCCCGAGCGGCGCGGAGTTGTTGTAAAAGGTCGAGGAGTAGACGCTGACGGTGGCGTCGGTGTTGGCGTTGATTGCGCCGCCACCGGCGGCGGCGAGCGTGAAGTTCTGCGAGAAGACGCAATTGGCGAGCGTGAGATCGGCGCTCACGGCGACGCCGAGGCCGATGGCTCCCCCGACACCGGTGGAGCCGGTGATGCGGTTGCCGAAAAAGAAGCAGCGCTCGAGCCTGACCGCGCCGCCGATGATGTAGACGGCGCCGCCGCTGTAGATGGCGGCGTTGTTGCTGAAGGTGCAGCCACGGATGGTCGGGCAGCCGACGAACGAGGCATCGATGTAGATGCCGCCGCCGCGGGCGCGGTCGTACGCGAGCGTATCGGTCGCCATGCCGGAGGTGATCAGGAAGCCATCGAGCACGGCGGTGGCATCGACGTACTCGGCGCGCACGACGTGGTAGGAGTTGTCGCTGGTGGAAGCGGTGTTGATCTCGCCCGAGAGCGTGCTGGTGTTGGCGGGGTTACGCTGGAGGATCGACTCTTCGACGCCGGTGAACCCGCCGTAGAGCGCGACGCCGGTCTTGAGCACAAACGAAGCGGCGCGGTCGGTGGGGTGCGGCTTGTAGACGCCCTGGGCGACCCAGAGTTCGTCGCCGGATTGTGCCGCGGCGAGGGCCGACTGCAGGTCGTTCCGCGCCGCGGCCCAGGATGCGCCGTTGCCGCCCGCGGGCGCGGCGGCGTTGACATAGATCACGGCAGCGGAGGACCATGCGGACGCGACGAATGCCGAGGCGATGCCCGCGAGCCGGAATCGAGCAGGCGACATAATCGGATCTCCGGGAGAGCGGGATGGCTCCCCAGCGTGGAGTCTACCACGCGAGCGGGGATGCTCTATGTAAACCTTTGTGGGAAAGCGATTTCAGACGCTTTCCGGGGCCGTCGCGGGAGGGGTTACCGCCCCCGAAGACTTAGCCCACGCCCAGATAAGCCTTGCGGACCTCGTCGCTGGCGGCGAGCTGCTGGGCGGGCCCTTCCATGGCGATTTCGCCGACTTCGAGGACGTAGGCGCGGTGCGCGACTTTGAGGGCCATGTGGGCGTTCTGCTCGACGAGCAGGATGGTGGTACCGGCGGCGTTGATCTCGCGGATGATCTGGAAGATGGTCTGCACCACCTGGGGCGCGAGACCGAGGGAGGGTTCATCGAGGAGCAGGAGTCGCGGGCGGGCCATGAGGGCGCGGGCCATGGCGAGCATCTGCTGTTCGCCACCGGAGAGGGTGCCGGCGAACTGCTTGAGGCGTTCGCGGAGGCGCGGGAAGAGGCTGAGGCCTTTTTCCTTGTCCTGGGCGATGGCGGCGTGATCGCTGCGGGCGAAGGCGCCGAGGTCGAGATTTTCTTCGACGGTGAGGTTGGCGAAGACGCCTCGGCCTTCGGGCGAGTGGGCGATGCCCATGCGCACGAGTTCGTGGGGGCGGACGCGGGTGATATCGCGGCCTTCGTAATTCACGCTGCCGCCGGAGGAGCGGACGATGCCGGAGATGGCGCGGAGCGTGGTGGTCTTGCCCGCGCCGTTGCAGCCGATGAGCGTGACGATCTCGCCCTTCTCGACCTTGAGCGAGATGCCGTGGAGGGCGCGGATGGCGCCGTAGCTGACCTGGAGGTTTTCGACGGAAAGCATGGGGCCGTCTATTCCTTTCCCAGATACGCCTCGATGACCTTGGGGTTTTTCTGGATTTCCTCTGGGGGGCCTTCGGCGATCACCATGCCGTAGTCGAGGACCGTGATGCGCTCGCAGAGATCCATGACGACGCCCATGTCGTGCTCGATGAGCAGGATGGAAACGCGGAAGACGTCGCGGACTTCGCGGATGAGCTTGCGGAGATCGACCTTTTCCTGCGGGTTCATGCCTGCGGCGGGCTCGTCGAGGAGCAGGACCTTGGGGCCGGTCGCGAGGGCGCGGGCGATTTCCAGGCGGCGCTGGTCGCCGTAGGGGAGGTTCCGCGCGGATTCGTCCTGGCGGTCGAGGAGGTTGAACACCTGGAGCAGGGCGAGGGCCCGCTCGCGGATGGCGGCTTCTTCGGCCCGCTGCCAGCTTGAGCGGCAGATCGCGCCGGCCATGGAGTGGGTGGTGCGGAGGTGGCAGGCGAGCTTGACGTTTTCGAGAACAGAGAGCTCGCCGAAGAGACGGATGTTCTGGAAGGTGCGGGCGAGACCGGCGGCGGCGATCTGGCTGGGGCGAAGGCCCAGGAGCGACTCGCCCCCGATGGTGACGTCTCCCTGATCGGGCTTGTAGACGCCGGTGAGCAGGTTGAAGCAGGTGGTCTTGCCGGCGCCGTTGGGGCCGATGAGTCCGTAGAGCCCGCGGGGGGGCAGGCTCAGCCTGAAATTCTGCACGGCCTTGAGGCCGCCGAAGGACTTGCTGACATCGCGGACTTCGAGCGCGTCGGTTCCCGCGCCGACGCCGGCCAGCACATCGGCGGTGTCGAGCATATTGACGGCCGTCACGACGCCCTCCTTCCGTGGCGGGGAGCGAAGAAGTCGCGAACGGGGCGGTACAGCGCGCTGTCCCAGACCTCGCGGACGCCCAGCAGACCCTGTGGACGCGTGATCATCATGATGATCAGCGCCAGGGCGTAGATGATCAGCCGGTAGTCACCGAGGTTGATTTTGAACTTGCGGGCGAAGAACGCGAGGACGCTCAGTCCGAGGATGATCGTGCCAAGGCCGAGGATGAACCGGGGCAGGGCGCGGCGATCGACCCCGGCTCGACGCTCGCCTTCGCTGACGTTTCTGCTGGCCATGCCCAGCATCGCAAAGCCAACCACCAGCAGCGGGACGCCGATGACGGCGAACTTTTCCAGCGTCTCGGGCGAGCGAAGGAGCTCGGGCAGGTAGGTCACGATGGCGGCGGCGATCGCAGCGCCGGAAATCGAGCCGAGGCCGCCGAGCACGACCATGATGATGATGTCGAAGCTCTTCTGGAAGCCGGCATCGACCGGGCTGAGCGAGATGCCAAGCGTGTGGGCGTAGAGCCCGCCGGCAATACCGGCGAAGAAGGCGGCGATCGCGAAGCCCCAGACCTTGTAATAGGTCGTGCGGACACCCATGGCTTCGGCGGCGATCTCGTCTTCGCGGATGGAGAGCAGGGCGCGGCCGGTGGAACTCTGCTTGAGGCGGTAGGCGAAGATCAGCGTGATGACGACCGCGGCGTAGACCCAGAACAGGCTGGTGTATTTCGGCACGTTGCCGAAGCCCAGTGAGCCGCCGACGCTGAGCGGCACTTTCCAGGCGGGCGATTCGGCGATGGCTTCCCTGGTCATGAGCACCTGGGGCGTCTGCTGGATGAGCACGCGGACGATTTCACCGAAGCCGAGCGTGACGATCGCGAGATAATCGCCCCGCAGGCGCAGGCTGGGGAGGCCGACCGCGTAGCCGAGCAGCGCGGCGACAAGTCCGCCAGTGAGCAGTGCGCCGAAGAAGAGCAATTCGCCGGAGGTGATCAGCGGGGCGCCCGCGGGAGCGCTGTAGAGGCCGCTTCCGCTCAGGAGACCGAGCTTGGCGCTGCCGGAGCCGAAAATGGCGAACGAGCCGTAAAAGGCCACCGAACCGGCGACGTAGCCGCCGACGGCGAGGAATCCTGCGTGGCCGATCGAGAACTGGCCGGTGAAGCCGTTGACGATGGTGAGCGATACCGCGAGGATGATGGCGATGCCGATGTTCAGGATCTGGGTCGACGAGTAGGCGTCGATCGAAGGGCGCACAACCAGTTGCATCAGCACGCCAAGGCCGAGCGCAACCAGGATGGGCCAGCAGAGGCGCCAGGCGGCTCCGAGGGGAGACGAGGGGAAGAGTTTGGCTCGATCCTGAAGTGAGGCCATGATCAGACTTTTTCGACGGTGGCCTTACCGAGCACACCGCCGGGTTTCACGAGGAGAACGATGATGAGTGCGGCGAAGACGTAAACGTCCT
>JAFEBN010000034.1 GCA_018242645.1 Planctomycetota bacterium
AGCGGCCGAGTCGGGACATGATCTGATAGACTTCTACCGTATCGTGGCGGGGAAACGAAGGTGGGCGGGCTTGTGGGGAATTCCGTGCGGGGCCAGGAGCCACGGCCATGAAAGGCAGCGTATCGGTTTTCGGGATCGCGGGAATGCTGGTTGCCGGCAGCGGCAGTCTGGGTGCGCCCTTGGCCACCACGGCTCCGATGCGGGTTGGCGGCGGCGCGACCTTTTCCGGCTTCCGGGGCGGCGCGTCGATCGGGGCGCCGGCGCGACTTGCGCCCTCGGGAGGGTTTACGAGCGGGCGCGGATGGTCGGGCGGGACGGCGCAGTGGAACACACGTTCGCTCCCCGGGACGCTGCCGGCGCTCAATTCCAACACGCTCCCTGCCTTGAACTCGAACACGCTGCCGCTGCTCAACGGTGCGCGGCCCGGATTTCCGTCGACGCCTGTGGTGCCGCCGGGGGGCGTGATGCCTCCGTCGAATGGCGTGCCGCCGGCGAATTGTCCGCAGCCTCCGTTTGTGTGCCCGCCGAACTGCAGCTGGTATCCGTGGGGCTGGAACGGCTGGGTGCTTTGGAACGGGATGAACTACGTGGTCTACTGGAACGGCTGGCCGGTGCCGACGTACGTGCCGGGGCCTTTCGGCGGGGTGACGTATCTGTACGACCCGAATCTGCTTCCGGGCGCGACGCAGCGGCAGCTTGCGCAGCAGGCTCAGGCGCCTGCGCCGCAGCCGACGGCGTATGACTATGGAATGGCGGCGCTGCAGTCGGGCAACAGCGGCGCGGCGGTGAGGTACTTCCGCGAGGTGGTGCAGAAGGACAAGAACGACGCGGGGGCGATGCGGCTGCTGGCGGTGTCGCTGCTGGAATCGCGTCAGCCGGACGATGCCGCGGCGATGCTGCGGCAGGCGTACACGATGGACCCGACGCTGGCCGGTCGGCAACTGGATGCGGACAACCTGGGGATGAACTCGGCGCGGCGGTCGAGCCTGGTGAATCGTTCGGTGGAGTACGCCAATCGCGTGAACAGCGCCTCGAGCTGGCTGATGGTGTCGGTGATGATGCAGACCGACGGCCGGTTTGAGCTGGCGCGGCGGATGCTCGCGCGTGCTTCGGACCAGGGCCTGGACCCGGCGGTGTTCAAGGCGATGGATTCGGCGCTGGCGGCGCGGCTGCCCTTGGGCACGCGGCCGACGCGCTGAAGCGGCATCAGCCGATCTTGAGGTGCTTGTTTTTGGGTGAATCGGCGTCGTGGTCGTCGTGGCCGTGCACGACCTGAGCGCGGAGGCGGGCGTGCGTCCACCAAGCCAGGGGGAGCGTGAGCAGGTAACCCCCGGCGAGGATGACGGCGACAAGCCACTTGTCCTTGGCGGCAAGGAAGACGAGCAGTCCGACGGCGATAAAGAGCGGCACTACGGCGCGCGGGTGCAGGCGGATCTTCTTGAAGCTGAACATGGGCACCCGGCTGACCATGAGTGCGCCGATGAAGAAGATGTAGATGGCGACGGCGACGGGCGGCATCTGCCACTTGATCGAGGGCGAGACGTCGATGAGCACGGGGATGAGCACGGCGCCGGCGGCGGCGGGCGTGGGCATGCCCACGAAGTAGCGTGCGGCGAGGGGGCTGCTTTTCCGGGCGGGCTTGGCGCTGGTGAAGCGCGCCAGTCGCATCGCCGAGCACATGGCGAAGGTGAGCACGCTCATCATGAACAGCGGCTCGAACTGATGGGGCAGCGCGGGGCGGACGCCCGGCTCGGTGTCGCGGAGCATCCACTGATAGAGGAGCACGGCGGGCGCGATGCCGAACGATGCGAAGTCGGAGAGCGAGTCGAGCACGGCGCCGAACTTACTGGTGACGCGCATGAGCCGGGCGGCGCGCCCGTCGAGCGCGTCGAAGACGGCGGAGAGCGCGATCGCGATGAGCGCGGGCTCGTAGCGGTTCTGGAGCACGAAGTGGATGCTGGCGAGGCCGCAGGCCAGTGCGGCCGACGTGATCATGTTGGGCAGAATCGCCCGGAGCGGGACCGCGTTGTGCTTGGTGGGGAACTTGAGGAACACGCTGCGGTATTGTTCGCAGGCATCGGGGGCCGGGAAAAAAGCGGGTCAGGAGGCCGCGGCGGCGCGGCGGGCGATGATGGTGCGGCCCGCGAAAACTTTTTCACGCAGCGCGACCGAGGGTTCGAAGCCCGGGGGCAGATACACATCGACGCGTGAGCCGAACTTGATGAGGCCGTAGCGCTCGCCGGCCCGGAGCGACTGACCGGTGCGGACTTTGCTCACGATTCGGCGCGCGACGAGGCCGGCGATCTGGATGACAAAGAGGCGTCCGCCATCGGGGAGGCGGAGCACCAAGCTGGCGCGCTCGTTGAGATCGCTGGCCTTGTCGAAGCTGGCGTTGAAGAACTTGCCCCGGTTGTACGCGATGGCCTCGACGGTGCCGGCGAGCGGGGCGCGATTGACGTGCACGTTGAACACGTTCATGAAGATGCAGATACGGGTGTGGGTTTCGGGCAGCGCCCCCACTGCCCCGAGCGCTTCGGCGGGGGGCGCGGCGGAGTCGATCTTGACGACAACTCCGTCGGCGGGGCAGATCATGGCGCGGGAAAGATCTTCGCCCGACGCGGGCGCGCGATCGGGGTCGCGAAAGAACCAGACGGCCCACCCCAGCAGGGCGAGCAGTACGGCGGCGATGGCGAAGAGCGCCCAGGCAACCGGGGAGGTCCGCAGCCCCCAGGCGACGACAACGGCGAACAACGCAGGGGCAAGGAAGATGCCGATGATGACCCAGCCATCACGGGCGACCACAGGGGGCCGAGCGGGATAGGGCGCACCGATGAACGAACTGGGAAACGCTTGTTGCTCTGCCATTGGGCGGATTGTTCGTTGGCTGATGGATGGGGGTCGTCCTGCCGGGGAATCCCCGGCAGGGCGCCGGTTGGAGCGAGGATGGATGGGCGAGGGTGCCGCGGCTGCTTGAGCAACGGGGGGCAGGCGGGATGAAACAACGGTTGTAAGTGCTTGAAACGCAAGACTCTTCTTGACCCCGGGGGGGCTCGTTCGCTACTTTGGGGTTCGCGGGTCGCTTTGCCCTGTGTTCCGCACGCGTGCCGCCGGTGGGCATGGGTGTTCAGGGTCCTCTGAGGAGAGGGGCAGCTCGCACAATCTGGATCCGTCAAGCCGGTCTTGTCCGGCGGGGCGGGGTTTGCACGGCACGCCGCGGGGCGTTGCGTGTGGCGTTTTGACAGAAGGAGAAGAAGATGAAGCGGGCATTGGTGTTTGTGGCGGCGGGGATGATGGCGGGCGTGGCGGCTTCGGCCTCTGCCAAGTACCTGATGGTGACCAATTTCAGCAGCGGCAATCGCAGCATCATGCTCTTCAACAAGAGCGACGGGTCGCTGGTGAATCAGAACTGGATCGTGGGCGACGGCGGCGCCAACGTCTTCAACAGCCAGACAGAGTGCCTCTCGATCGGATCGGACGTGTGGATCAGCGACCAGGTGCAGAACAAGGTCTTCCGCTACGACCTTTCGACGGGCACGTACAAGGCGGCGATCACGGGCAACGGCGCGACCAACCTGAGCAACATCCGCGGCATGGAGCGGGTGGGCAACACGGTGTATGTCGCGAACGCGGGCGCGGGCTTTGGCAACTCGATCGTGCGCTTTGACGCGAACACAGGGGCGTTCCTGGGCTCGACGGCGATCTCGCAGTTTGTGTCGGGCACGGATCACTCGCCGTGGGATATCAAGTACGTGAACAACGAGCTGCTGGTGAGCGTGTATGCCGCGTCGAACACGACGGGGACGAGCCGCATCGACCGGTACGACCTGGCGGGCAACTACATCGGGAATTTGTTCTCGCAGGCGAACACGGTGACGACGGGGATCCGCGGTCCGCAGCAGATCAACACGGACGGGAGCAACCTTCTGATCGCCTCGTTCTCGGGCACGACGCAGACCGGGATCTACCAGACGACCAGCGCGATCTCGACGCTGAACTTCTACGCCGGCGGGCTCGGGCCGCGGGCGGGCTTCCGTCTGGACAACGGGAAGATCATGATTACCAAGGGCGACGGGGTGTTCATCCTGGACCCGGCGACCAACACGCTGTCTTCGATCCCGGGGCTGACGGGCTCGATCAACGCGAAGTACATCAGCGAGATTTCGTTCATTCCGGCCCCGGGCGCGATGGCGCTGGTGGGCCTTGGCGGGCTGGTGGCGGCTCGGCGCCGGCGCTGAGCCACGGCTGACAATGTGTGCAACGACGCCCGGCCCCGCGGCCGGGCGTTTTTCATTGGGGGCGGGGTTCGGACGCGCCCCGACATACACTCCTCCCCCTATGGCGATTCTGATCGACGCGAACACGAAAGTCATCTGTCAGGGCATCACCGGCTCCTTCGGCGCGGTGCACACCAAAGGCTGCTTTCTCTACGGCACGAAGATGACCGGTGGCGTCACACCGGGCAAGGGCGGCACGAAGGACGCCAACGGGCTGCCGATCTTCGACACGGTGGCCCAGGCCGTCCGCGAGACGGGCGCGAGCGCGACGATGATCTTCGTTCCCCCGGCTTTCACGGCGGACGCGATTTTGGAGGCGGCGGACGCGGGCATCCGGGTGATCTGCGCGATCACCGAGGGCGTGCCGGTGCAGGACATGATCCGCGTGCGGGCGGTGCTGGATGAACTCAACGGCGGGGCGGAGACGCCGGCGAGCAAGCGGAAATACATCCTGGTGGGGCCGAACTGCCCGGGCGTGATCACGCCGGGGCCGCGGACGAACACGAGCAGCATGACGGGCGAGCCGGGCGCGCCGTATACAAACGCGGGCTGCAAGATCGGCATCATGCCGGGCTACATCAACACGCACATCAGCCAGAGCAAGCGGGGCAAGGCGATCGGGATTGTGAGCCGCTCGGGGACGCTGACCTATGAGGCGGTGTGGCAGACGAGCAACCTGGGCTTTGCGCAGAGCACGTGCGTGGGGATCGGGGGCGATCCGGTGCGCGGGCTGAACCACATCGATTGCCTTGAGCTGTTCGCGGATGATCCGGAGACGCACGGCATTCTCATGATCGGCGAGATCGGCGGGAGCGACGAGACGGATGCCGCGAAGTGGGTCGAGGCGAACCGCAAGAGCGGACGGCTGAAGAAGCCGGTGGCGGGCTTTATTGCCGGGCGGACCGCGCCGCCCGGGCGGCGGATGGGTCACGCGGGCGCGATCATCGGCGGCGCCGATGACACGGCGGACGCGAAAATCGCGGCGCTGAAGGCGGCGGGGGTGAGCGTGGCGATGAGCCCGGCGGATATGGGTTCTGCGATGCTGAGCGCGATGGGCGGGTGAGAAGCAGAAATTTGCGGGCGCGCTTGCTGAGGCGGAAGTGTCGGCGAGCGTTGACTTGGGGAACTTCGGCCCACGCGACGTCGCTCCGCCGATAGAACGGGCATGGGCGAAGCGATGAGCGGAACGGCAGAAACGTGCTATGAATGCGGGTATGCGCGGCTCTCGGTTGCGCCAGATGCGCGTTGTCCGGAATGCGGGCTGGTTCCGGCGGATGCGGACCAGCGGCGGGCCCGGGCGGCGCTGGCCTCGATGGGGTTGTTCGTGATCGCCGTTGCGGTCGTCGCAACCGGGGCGATGGGGCAATACCGGTATCGGTTCGAGTCGTACGACGGTGGAATTCCGCGGTCGGTTGCTTGGCTGGCGCTGGCGTGCGCGACGCTCGTCGCCTCGGTGTTGATCGCCCCTGCGCGCGAGAGGAGGTGGACGCGGCTGATTGCCGGCTGCTGCTTTGTGCTGTTCGCGATCAAGGTTTCTTCGCACACGCCGCTTCCGCGTTGGGGAACGCCGCTACACCCGCTGTTTCGATTCGACTGGCTGGGCTCCGTGTTCGAGTGGTGGGAAGCGCTCGCGATACCGGCGATCTTCGGGACGGCGATCTTCACGGTGTCGCGGGCGTGCCGCGTGTTTGGGATGGGCGGGATGTGGCGCACCGGCGGGCGGGGCGCGGTCGTGATTGCGCTGGTGTTGCTGGCGATGACCTTCTCGGATTGGTATCTGGAGCCGTACTTGGGTCGGCTGGACTCGGCGCAGACGAATGCGCTGGCGCAGGCTTCCAAATCGACGGGGAACCGACCGATGACGTTCGCGTTGGGACTGTGGCATTCAATTGAGTGGGTGCGTGAGCTTGCATGGATCTTCGCGGGGACCTGGCTGATTTGCGCTTCGCTTTGCTGCTGGACGCAGTGTCGATTGCGAGCGCGGTAAGAATCAGAGCCGCTACTTCCACATGACAAACAGGTATCGCGCCGTGTTGGACAGGTTGTGCGCGACTACAGGGGCCAGGAGCGTGCCGCAGGATTCCATGATGTAGCCGTAGAGCAGCCCGGCGAGGGTGGTGCGGCCGAGGTTGAAACCGTTCACGGACACGTGTGCGTCTTTGACGCTGACGCCGTGGGCGACGCCGAACATGATGCTGGTGACAAAAAGCGCCGGGCCGACGGGTGTGCCCGCGATTTCCCAGGGGCGGCCGAACGCGACATTGAGCACCGCGAGCATGAGTCCCCTGTAGGCGAGTTCCTCGTCGATGCCGGGAAGCGTGGACTGGAAGAGCAGTGCTTCGGTATTCCAGGGCTGCGGGGGCGCGTTGCGCGCGAAGTAGAGCGGGAGAGCGATCAGCAGGACCAGCGGCGGGAGGGTGCGCGGGAGCCAGCCCTGCTTGAAGCGGAGCGTGAGGCCCGTTTCGCGGCGTTCGGAGGCGGTAAGCAGCGGGAGCATCGCGAGCATGGCGGCTGCCGCGGCGAACTTGCCCATCCAGTTCCACCTGGTACCCGCGAGAAACGCCGGCGCGGGGAGTAGCTGGCCGTATTGCAATGCGAGTTCGTGCGCGGCGTAGACGGCGGCGGCGAGAAAGAAGGCTCGCAGCGGCGCCTTGCGCGCGATCAACGCGGAGAGCACGAAGAGAGCGCCGTAGATAAGCAGGTGCAGGGCGAGCTCGGGCATGCGGGATGGTTGGGTGTGAGAGACGCGGGTTTTCAGGATTTCCCCGGACGCGGAGGCGTGGCGGGCGGTGCGGATTCTGCGGGCTTTGCGGGTTGTGCCTTCTGAAAGCGCTTCCGGGTGGGCGTCTTTTGCGCGCCCATGGGTTGCGTGCCGGTTTCATGAATTGGACGGTTGAGCCAGAGGGCCTCGGCGCCCGTAGCAGTGTGGGGCGATGCCCCACGAGGGGAGGCAACGATGAATCGAACTATCCGAACGACCGCAGCATGTGCCATCGCGAGCATGGCCGGTCTTTCGACCGCGGCCAATGCCGCGATTTCGTACTGGGATTTCAACGTTTTCAGCCGCTCGACGATCGGTTCGGCGAGCCAGGGCTATACGTCGGACTTCCAGGGCGCCTCCGGCGCGGTGGGCAATGCTTACTTCAATGGCTTTGCCGTGCGCACGATGGCCAACAGCTCGCCCAGCCTGGCGGCGGGCTTTTACGGTGGCGGCAACTTCACGCTCTCGGGCAGTGTGAACAACGGGGGCGTCAACGTCGCCGGCAATGTGAACATCAACGGCGCGTCGATCGCGGGGGCCGTGCGCAGCGGCGGCAACCTGGGCGGCACGAGCGGCAGCGTGAACGGCAACGTGACGCTGGCGGGCGTGAAGACGGCCGGCAACAGCGTGACGGTGAGCGGCACGCTCGCCACGGGGCAGGCGTATGCGTCGGCGGTCGATCTGGTGGCGGCGTCGAGCTACTTCCAGAACGCGGGCGCGTATGCCGCGGGATTGGCGCCCACGGCTTCGTACGTCAACAACTGGGGTGAACTGGTCATCAACACGAGCGGTCCGTTCACGGTGGTGAACCTGAACGCGACGGACTTTGTGAATGCCTGGGGCATCCGGGTGGTGGGCGGCGGCGCGGTGGTCGTGAACGTGGGCGGGACGGCGCTCAACTTTGCAAGCAAGACCTGGAACTACCAGGGCGGGGCGAGTGCCGCGAGCACGCTGCTGAACTTGAACCAGGCGCTGTCGGTCAATATGTCGGGCGGGCACAACGTGAACATCCTCGCGGCGAACGCGGCGATGACGTTCGGCTCGGGTGTCGTGACGGGCAACCTGATCGTCGGCTCGCTGGCGGGCGGCGGACAGGTGAACTGGAACCCCGATGGCGGGTTCACGGGAGCGACGTACATCCCGACGCCGGGCGGAGCGATTGCGCTCGCGGGCGCGGGTCTCATCGCGATCCGGCGTCGACGACGGTAACGTGAACCGGAATTCATGAGTCTGCGCAGGGCCGGGCGTTTGAACCCGGCCCTTTTTCTGCGCCTTTCCGCGCGGTTATCAGGCGTTGGCGGCGAACACGACGCGGTTTTTCAACAAAGAAAGAGCTTGCAGGAACTGACGCGGAGCGTCCGCGGACATTGGTCGGATTAGAATTCGTTGTTTCCGGCGCACAATTCCGCCCGTGCGCCACAGCAGGAGGTTGGAGAGAGAATCATGAAATCTGTTGCAGAGAAGGCCGCGATCGCGGCCGGTGTGGCTTCTATCGCCATCGCGTGCGGCAGCGCGCAGGGTGCCGTGAATTTCTGGGACTTCAACGTGTTCAGCCGCTCCACGATCGGCACGGCCGGTCAGGGATACGGCTCGGACTTCCAGGGCGCTTCGGGCGCCGTGGGAAATGCGTGGTTCACAGGCTTCACCGTGAAGGGCGTGGGCGGCACATCGCCGAGCCTGGCGCGAGGCTTTTACGGGGGCGGGAACTTCACGCTCCAGGGAAGCGTTGATCACGACGGGATCGAGGTGGCCGGGCATGTCACGCTCAACAGCGGTTCGGTGAACGGCATCGTGCGCGCGGGGGGCAACCTCGGCGGCACGAGCGGCAGCGTGAACGGCAACGCCGTGCTGGGCGGCGTCAAGACGACGGGCAACCCGCTGACGGTCTCGGGGAGCCTGCTCGAGAACCAGGCGTTTTCGCCCAGCGTGAACCTGAGCGCGGTCTCGTCGTACTTCGCGGGCGTGGGCAACTACGCGGCGAACCACGCGCCGACATCGGCGTTCTCGATGAACTTCAGCCAGATGGTGATCAACGCGAGCGGTCCGTTGACGGTGGTGAACCTGACGACGGCGAACCTGGCCGGCGTGTGGGGCATCAACGTGGTGGGGAGCGGAGCGGTGGTGATCAACCTGGCGGGGAGCAACGTCTCGCTGGGCGGGCTCACGTGGAGCTATACCAACGGGGCTTCCAGCAAGACGACGCTGCTGAACATCAACCAGGCGAGCACGCTGAACCTGACTGGCAGCAACAACGTGAACATTCTCGCGGCCAACGCGGCGACCAACTTCGCGTACGGCCTCGTGACAGGCAATCTCATCGTGGGCTCGCTCACCGGGAGCGGCCAGGTGAACTGGGACGGCGGCTTCGAAGGCGGAGCCAGCATTCCCTCCGCCGGTGGTGTACCGGTGCTGATCGCGGCGGGCTTGCTCGCCTCGCGTCGGCGCCGCTAAACGGCACACGCGGAAAGCCGGGGAAACCCGGCTTCCGTTGTTTTTCAAGCCGCGGACATCTGCCAGGTCGCCACGGGACCGGTGCCAAGAGCTCGAACTAGCGGTCGTGCAGACTGCCGCCGCGGCGGATCGCGTCGCGACCGAATTTTTTGACAATCGCGTCGAGCGTGGAATCGACCTTGGACTCGGATATGTCGCGCTGGACCGGCGCGGGCTCGGCGGCGAAGAGCCCGAGTTGTGTCTGCTCGGTGAGGCCGTGGAGACTGACGCCCATCAGGCGCAGGGCGCCCTTGCGTTCCTGAAGCCACTCTTGAAGCAGCGACCAGGCGGCAGCCCAGATGTCCTTGGTGGCGTCGGTGGGTTCTTCGAGTGCGCGGGACCGGGTAAAGGTGCGAAAGTCGCCCAGGCGGAGCTTGAGCGTGACGCCCTTGGTCTTCAGACCGTCTTCGCGGAGCGAGCGCGCGACATCTTCGACAAAGGAAAGAAGCAGCGCGCGGAGTTCTTCAGGGTCGCCGATGTTCTCGAAGAAGGTGCGTTCTTTCCCGATGGATTTCTGCTCGCGGGAAGTGCGCACCGGGCGGTTGTCATCGCCCCGCGCGAGACCGAGCCAGTCGCGGGCGTGATCGCCGAAACGGCTGACGAGCCGGTCTTCACCGAAGCCGCGCAAGTCGGCGATGGTCCTGATGCCGAGCTGGCGGAGTCGCTCCTGGGCTTTGGGGCCGACGCCGAAGATCACGCCGACGGGAAGCGGCTTCAGCGCCTCTTCCGCATCCTGCGGCGGAAGGATCTTCAGCCCATCGGGTTTGCTGAGATCGCTGCAGAGCTTGGCGAGAAACTTGTTGCCGCTGATCCCGATGCTGGCGGGAAGATCGACGGCTTCGCGAATGCGCTGCTTGATAGCAAGACCCAGTGCACGGAGCGGTTCGATCGGTCCGGCCGGTCGGCTTCGCATGTCTCCGCCGCGCCCGGGCTCCTCCCACGCGTGCTCGCGGTCCCAGCCCTTGGCGTGCAGGTGCATCACGTTGGTCAGGTCAAAGAAGGCTTCGTCGATGGAGATGGGCTGAACATCGGGCGTGAAAGACCTGACGACACCGAAGACCTGCTTGGAGATGGCGAAGTACTTGCCGTGACCGCCCTTCACGACGATCGCCTGGGGACACAAACGAAGAGCCTGAGCCGTGGGCATGGCGCTGCGGCATCCGAACTTGCGGGCTTCGTAACTTGCCGCCATCACGACGCCGCGCTTGCTCGAGCCCCCGACGAGCACGGGCTTGCCCCGCAAATCGGGGTTATCGCGCTGCTCGACGGACGCGAAGAAGGCGTCCATGTCGACGTGGGCGATAACGCGGGGGCTCATGCGGAATGGTTGACCGGCTGGGCGATCGGTTCGGTCGCCCGTCCTTTGGGGCCGGTGCGTGGTGCTGCGCGCAAGAAAAACCCCGGCCTGAGCCGGGGCTTGTGTTTGTGAACTGCGAGAGACTTACTGGTCGTGCCCGGCGAACTCGGGCATTTCATGGCCCGCGTCGCGGAGGGTCTTTTCGCGCTTGGCGAGTTCGAGGTCGTGATCGACCATCATCCCCGCGAGCTGTTCGACGGTGGTCGTGGGCACCCAGCCGAGCTTCTGCTTGGCCTTGGCGGGATCACCCAGGAGCAGGTCGACTTCGGCCGGACGCAGGTAGCGCGGGTCGAACGCGACAAAGTCCTTGTAATCCAGGCCGACGTGGCTGAAGGCCAGCTCGCAGAACTCCTTGACCGAGATGGTCTTGCCGGTGGCGATCACGTAATCGTCGGGCTTCTCCTGCTGGAGCATCATCCACATCATCTTGACGTAGTCGCCGGCGAAGCCCCAGTCGCGCTTGCTGTCGAGGTTGCCCAGGAAGATCTTGTCCTGCAGCCCGAGCTTGATGCGCCCGACGGCGCGGGTGATCTTGCGGGTCACGAAGGTCTCGCCGCGGCGGGGCGATTCGTGGTTGAAGAGGATGCCGCAGGAGGCGTGGAGGCCGTACGACTCGCGGTAGTTGACGGTGGCCCAGTGCGCCATCATCTTGGCGCACGCGTAGGGCGAGCGCGGATAGAAGGGCGTGGTTTCTTTCTGAGGCGTCTCGACGACCTTGCCGTACTGCTCGGAGGAGGAAGCCTGGTAGTAGCGGACCTGCTGGCCGGATTCCTGCTGGAAGTCGCGCACGGCTTCGAGAAGCTTGAGGGCGCCCATGGCGACCGTCTCGGCGGTGTAGATGGGCATGTCGAACGAGACGCGCACGTGCGACTGGGCGCCGAGGTTGTAGACCTCGTGCGGGCGCACCTCACGCATTAGCTTGCTGAGGTTGTTGGCGTCGCACAGGTCGCCGTAGTGCAGCTTGAGCTTGCCGTTCTTGGCGTGCGGATCGGAGTAGATGCCATCGATGCGCGACGTGTTGAACGAGGAGGAGCGCCGGATGATGCCGTGAACCTCGTAGCCCTTGCCGAGCAGGAACTCGGCGAGGTAGGAACCATCCTGGCCGGTGATGCCGGTGATCAGAGCGCGACGGGGGGTTGCCATCGAATAGATCTCCTCAACTTCGAGCGTCGGGCGACGGGCCCGTGTCGTGCTCGCGTCAATCTCTCGGGCCGAGTCGTACGCCGGAGAACGCCCGAAGTTTGGTTCGGAGCGCTGAAAACCGTCCCGCGGCCGTTCCGCGGGCGACACTGCCCTGGTCAACGTCCTTATCGACCGAAAATCAACCGTCCTTGGCTTGCCTCTTCGACCGCGATCAGATCGATCAAATCAGGTCGAAGGGGGAAATGTTAGGCCTTCGGCGACTTTCGGCGGCTGTTACGAGGTGACGCCGAGTTCGCGGACCGTGAAGAGCGATTCGAAGAGCAGGCCGGCCCGTTCGACGTTGTCGCGGGCGCCTTCCAGCCGGTCGATGGTCGCGATAACCGCGATGACCTTTGCCCCGGCCTCGCGGAGTGATTCGACGGCTTCCAGCGCCTGGCCGCCGGTGGTGGCGACATCTTCGAGCAGCACAACGACGTCGTCCTTCTCCAGAGCGCCTTCAAGCTGCTTGGCGGTGCCGTAGTCCTTCTTCTTGTTGCGCACAAAGAGCGCGGGCAGTCCGGTGGCGAGGCTGGCGGCGGTCACAAGCGGGATTCCCCCGAGTTCCGCACCAGCGAGGCGGTCGATCTGCAGATCGAGGCGGGATTCGAGCGCCTCGAGACGCTCGGCAAAGAGCGGAGCGAGCTGCCCGAGGAGTTCGGGCCGCGTGGAGAACAGGTACTTATCGAGGTAGTACGTGCTGGTCTTGCCGGAGCGCAGGGTGAAGTTTCCGCGCAGCAGCGCGACTTGGGCGATCTCTTTGGCCAGCGCCTCTTTTGACATGGGGCTCAAGCGTAGCGACCGCCGGAATCGGTGATTGCGGGTCACGGGCGGCGCGTTAGACTTTTCCTGTGATACCTGCCGCGGCGTGCATTTTGTGTTTGGCGATGGGCAACCCGACCCCCGCACCGGCGCGTGAGGACCCGGATGCCGAAACCTCAACGCCGCTACCGGCGGAAAGCACCGAGCCCGACCCGTGGATTGGGGAAGACGAGCCCCTGCTGGCCGGGCCTCGATTGGCCGACGACGGCGAGCGGACGCTGGTGCGGTTTGAGTTCAACGGCAACCTTCGCCGCCTTGACCGGACACCCGAGGAAGCGGCGCTGGACGCTCTGAATCTTGACGGCGCCATCCGCGAACGCGTGGATGTGATTCTCGCGGTGCGGCGGACGCAGCTCGATGAAGCCGTCCGGGCGAATCTCGATTTGTTCGTGTTGCTGCAGGCGGCGCGGTCGGCGGGGCTCAAGCCCGAAGCGGGGGCAAAGGTCGAAATTCTGATCGAGAGTCTCGACCGCGTGGCCGACGGCCACCGGCTCCGGGACGACCTCGGAGCGGTGCTGCCGGAAGACGAACGCCGGGATTTCCAGCGGCTCATCGACGAATACTGGCGGGCATTGACCCTGGATGAACTGCAACTCGCGCTGGGCCGGAAAGAGAAACTCACGCTCGCTCAGGCCCGGCTGCGCGTCGTGCTCGGGCAAGCGGGGAACGAACTTCGGCGGGCCTTTGAGCGCCAGTGCAAGGCCCGGGAGGGCGTGCTCGGCAAATTGGAGGAGGATCTCCTCACGCTTGGCCCGATTGACCCCAAGATTCTGACCCCCGTTCGGGAAGTGGCCGAACGGACAAAGGGCAAGCCTTCGAACCGGGATTGTCACGATCTGACCCTGCGGGCTTTGCCCCTGCTCACGCCGGATCAGCAGCGCGTGTGGGCGGGGGCGTTGCTCGGTATCTCGCCCCTCATCGACGCGGCCAAACCCTGAACTTTTCAGGCGTTGAGAGCGCTCTATCCGGCGGGACCGACGCAAGGTCCGGATATCTCAATTCGATCGGCCTGCCAGCTGGAAGAGCGAAAAAGCGGGGTATCTTGCAAGTTCTGATCGCGGAATCTGCCCTTGGGCTGAGAATGACCGGAAAGATCGACGATATCGAGCCACTGCCGCCGGGAAACCCTTCGCGCGGCTCTTGGAGAATCAACCGATGAAGAGCGGTACGCGGAACAACGGAATGGTGATGCTGGCGGCGGTGGCAGGCCTGGCGTTTGGCGCTGCAGCGCAGATGTCGACGCCCCCGGCGCAGAAGCCCGAGAGCTGGCCGAAGGAAACGCCGGTCGAGACGGGCCCGACCAAGCACGAGACGATCTCGGTCGAAGAAGCGATCCGGCGCGGGATGATCAACCCGGACGCGAATAAGGCTCCGGCGACCTCGCCTCAGGCGCAGCCCCAGCCGGTCCCGGCCAAGGTTGAGCCCACGCTGACGAAAGAGCAGATGCATTCGAGCTATGACCAGTGGGAGCGGGACGGCTCCGGCCACGTGGTGAAGCTCGATCGCCCGCTCCAGTGGGCCGCGGTCGATCGCAACCGGACGATCACGCCGGCGACGCGCAAGAAGATCGAGGCGTTCATCGAGCAGCGCCGCGCAAAGGTTGAACAGACGATCCTGAACAACATCGAGAAGGTGCGCGAGCTCGACAGCGGCGAACTCGAGACGTTCTCGATCAGCGAGCGTGAGAACCTGGGCAAGGTGCTGGCGGCGACCAAGCCGTTCACGGAGCTGGGCCAGTTCGCTTCGGAGTTGAAGAAGGCCGACCTGTTCACGCAGAACAACGTGCAGCAGCACCAGATTATCGTGGACGACTACCGCCGCCTGATGCTCGACGACATGAAGCGGGACTCGGGCGCTGTGGGCACCGAGAAGAACAACAACACGGATTTTGTGGCCCGCGCGATGTTCCTGACCATGGCCGACGAGGCCCGCCAGGTCTACTACTGGATGCTCGCCGACAGCGTCAACGACGCGGCGACCCGCGTCTCGCAGCTCGGCGTTTCGCCCGAGAACGCGCCGAAGGTGACGGAGCTGTTCAACCAGGCGAAGAACACCAACGACGAAGCCCAGCGCATCAGCAAGATGCGTGAAGCCGTCGCGTTCCTGACGCCCGAGCAGACCCGCCAGCTCCTCGAGCCGGTGGTGAAGCCCGCGACCGCCTCCGCTGCCCCCGCGAACAGCAACGCTGTTCCGAGCAACGCGACCAGCGACGCCAGCAAGGCCGGCGATCGCTAAGCCGGCGGCTCTTCGGCGGTAAACAATCCCTGCGGATGATCAACCCCGAAACGCTGTACCAACGGGCCGTCAAGGCAGCCAACGAAGGCAACTACGAGCTCGCGCAGATGCATCTGCGCGAGCTTTTATCTGCGCACCCCAATATCGCCAAGGCGCACCACCTGGCGGCGACGACGCTTATGCGCCAGGGTGTAATGGACAAGGCGCTCGTGCATGCGCGGTTAGCAGCGCAGCTCAACCCGACCAACGCGGCTTCGCGCTGGGTGCTGGGGATCTGCCTGGCCAACGGCGGAGATCTGCAATCCGCGATTCCTGAATTCCGTGCGGGCTGTGAACTGGCTCCCCACGATCCGCAGGCCTGGAACAACCTGGGCCAGGTGCTGCTGGAGACCAAGCAGTACGGGCATGCGGAAACGGCCCTGCGAAAGGCGCTCGCGCTCACCACGAACATCCCGCAGATCTCGGTCGGCTTGGCGTGGGCGCTCTGGAACACGGGCCGGGCTGACGAGGCAATCGCCGTTGTGAACGCTCAGGATCGACGCACTCCCAACGACGTGCCCCTGCTCGCCATGCGGGCGGTGATGTCGCTCTACAGCACCGGCGCCACCAACGAGGATCTCCGGCTGGCACATGCGGCGCTGGGAAGACGAGTCGAGGCAAACACGCCGCTCAATCCCAACCAAGTCCCCGACCCGACCCCGGCGGACGCGGATCGCACGCTTCGTGTCGGCTTTGTGTCGCCCGACTTGTACGGACATTCCGTAAGTCGATTCCTCGAACCCATCATGCGATACTGCGATCGAACCAAAATCGCCATCGCGCTGTATTCCTGCTATCACCTGCGGGACGAGATCACCGGACGGCTGGAAAGCATGTGCGGGCTGTGGTGCGACGTGTACAAAATCACGGATCAGGTGGCCGCCGCGGAAATCCGTCAGCACGGTATCGACATATTGATCGATCTGGGCGGGCACACGCCGCTCAGCCGCTCGGCACTGCTCTGCCACAGACCTGCTCCCATCACGATGACCTATCTTGGCTATCCCTTCTCCACGGGGTACACGCGCGCCGATTATCGCATCGTGGATTCCATCACCGATCCTCCGGGCGTGAGCGACGGATATCACACCGAAAAACTCCTTCGGTTGGACCCTTGCTTCCTGTGCTTCGCGCCGCCCTTTGAGCCGCCGGAACTCCCGACGCCCGAAGTGGAGGAGCCATTGCCCATCATGTTCGGCAGCTTCAACAACGCCGCCAAGCTGTCGCCGTTCATTCTGGAAGTCTGGGCGCGGATACTGAATGCCGTGCCGAACGCGAAGCTCCTGCTCAAGAGCTATCAGTTCGGTGACAAATCGGCCAGAGATCGCCTGCTGGGTTCGCTGGAGAAGCTCGGTGTCGATCCTTCTCGCGTGGAAATTCTGGGACAGATCGCCCTCACGAATGAACACCTGAAGGCCTATCACCGCATGCACATCGCGCTCGATGCCTTCCCGTACCACGGCACGACAACCACATGCGAGGCCCTGCTCATGGGCGTTCCGGTCATCTCGCTCGAAGGCGATTCGCACCGTTCACGAGTCGGCGTGTCGCTGCTGAATGCCGTCGGCGTGCCGGAACTGATCGCCCGGAGCGCCGACGAGTACGTGCAGAAGGCCGTCGCGCTGGCGAACGATCGCAAGCGGCTGGCGGACTACCGGCGCTCGCTCCGCCAGCGGATGGAGTCGAGCGTGCTCATGGACGGCCCGGGTTTCTTCAACCGCTTTGAGAAGCTGCTCCGCGATGTGTGGCGTCAGAAGTGCCACGCAAAGGCGTGATCGGCCTCAAATCACACAACCTGCTGCCAATCAATAACTTGCAGCCTATCTGACGCAAATGCGGGAACCGAGCGGAGCGCGCGGGCGCTACGATTCCACGATGTCGTCTACCGGTGTGACCGTTCCCGGCCAACCGCTGCCTTCTGGCGAGCGGCAGGCCGATTCCGCCAGGCCCGCCGAAGGCGGGACGCGCCCCGGCCTGTCCATTTCCGATTTTCTCTCCGACGGCTCGCTGGTTCGACTCTGCGAGGAACTGACCAAGCTGACCGGCGTGGTCGTCGAGTTGCGCGACGCTCGTGGCCGGGCCATCCGCATGAGCGAACGCGGCTGGTTCATCGAGCAGGGCGACACCCCCGAACCTCCCATCGGATCCGTGAGCATGCCCCTGATCGTCGAGCAGAGACGGATCGGCTCGCTCCGGATTTCGCCGGGCGGCGAATCGGACCCCGAATCCCGCCAGACGCTCGAACGCGTGATCGCCCTCCTCGGAGCCACAACCTCCGAACTGTGCGAGCGTGAACTCGATCTCCGCCATCGCGTCAAGGAAGCGAGCGCGCTGTACAAGCTGAGCACCATGCTGCCCCGCGCCACGAGCGTGGATCGCGTGCTGCAGGTCGCGCTCGAACTCGCGATCGACGTGCTCGAGCTCGACTGCGGCGGCGTCGTGCTCGTGCCCGAGGAAACCGAAGAAGTCGCGGAGATCAAGGGCTCGACCGAAGACGACCTCCACCTCATCGCCAGCAAAGGCCTCAGCCAGTCCTGGCTGGATGATCCGCGACCGCTCAGCAAGGACCGGCTGTTCGACCGCCTCGCGATCGGCGGCGAGCTGGTGATCAGCGAGAACCTGGCCGAAGACCCGCGCGTGTTCGAGCCGCAGCGCGTCGCGGACGAGCGCCTCGGCGCCGCGATCCACGCCGGTCTGGCGTTCCAGGGCCGGCCGATCGGCGTGATGCGCCTGTACGCCCGCACACCGCGGAGCTTCGAAGAAACCGACAAGCGCGTGCTGCGTTCCATCGCGGCCCAGGCCGCGGTCGCCGTGCAGCAGGCCCGGCTGCTCAAGATGCAGGAAGACGATCAGCGCATCCAGCGCCAGTTGCAGCTCGCGGGCGATGTGCAGCGGCGCATGCTCCCCCGGTTCGTGCCCTCGGCAACGAAAGATTTCCGCAATCTCGACATCGCCGCGAAGTATGTTCCGAGCTTCGAGCTGGGCGGCGACTTCTACGACCTGATCGGCCTCAATGGACATCTCGGCCTGGTCGTGGGCGACGTGGTGGGCAAGGGCATCGCCGCGGCGCTGCTGATGTCCGCCGTGCGCGCAAGCCTGCGGGCCCACGCCCAGGGCGTGTACGACCTGGACGAGGTCATCAGCCGCGTGAACGTGGCCCTCTGCCGCGACACGCTCGACAACGAGTTCGCCACCCTCTGGTACGGCGTGCTGGACCCCGTGAAACTGCGGCTGACCTACTGCAGCGCCGGGCACGAACCCCCCATCATCGTCCGCGTTCCTCCGCACCGCGCGCCCGGACCGGCGGATATCGACGAACTCGCGGTGGGCGGCATGGTCGTGGGCATCGACCGCAGCCAGCGCTACCAGCGCGCCGTCTACGACATGCACCCGGGCGATGTGCTGGTGGCCTACACCGACGGCGTCGTCGATACCGTGAACTTCGACCGCATCAAGTTCGGCAAAAAGCGCCTGCGCGGCTGCATCCTCGACATCCTCAAGGCCAAGCCAAAGGCGACCGCCTCGGACATCGCCGAGCACATCCACTGGAGCCTCCGCCAGTTTGCCGGTCTTGCGCCGCGCCCGGATGATGAAACCATCGTCGTGATGCGCCCCTGGTCGCAGCATCACCAGCAGCAGCCGTAGCACGAACCCGTCGGCGGCATCACGGACCGCAATTCCGTCAATCGAGCGCGGTCGCCGATTCGAACTTCGGCGTGGGATTGGTCAGACTCAGCATGCGATCGACGGCCTTGAGCGCATCGCGACGCACCTCGGGGTGCACCGCAACCTTGTTGACCACCTTGGGCTTGCCATCCTTGCTGAACGCCCCGGCGAGATGATCGAGCACCCAGAGCAGGTGCGGCTGATCGATCCGGTACATCGTCGTGCAGAGGCACTGGCAATCACTGAGAATGCGCACGTGCACGCCCCGGTCACGCGCCTCTCGCGCCAGCCGGTTAACCAGATGCACCTCGGTACCGACCGCCCATGAAGATCCGATCGGCGCCTCCCGGATCGTCTTGATGATGAACTCGGTCGAGCCCGCAAGATCGCTCTTATCGACCACTTCTTTGCAGCACTCGGGGTGGACGAGGATGCTGGTCGGCGGCCGCTCCGGGTGCGCAAGGTCGCCCGCGCGCACCTGATCGCAGTGCTCGGGTCGGAACAGTTTGTGCACCGAGCAGTGACCCGCCCAGAGGATCGCCTTGGACCTCAGCAACTGCTCATCGGTCGCGCCGCCGAGTTCGTCGCCCTGGCGGGCCCGGCGCGGGTCGTACACGCAGGTATTCGCCGCGACATCGATGCCATACTTCGCCGCCGTGTTGCGCCCAAGATGCTGATCCGGCAGGAACAACACCTTGACATCGTCGGCCTGCTTCATCGCCCACGCAAAGACCTTGTCCGCGTTGGAACTCGTGCAGCAGGCACCGCCATTGGCGCCCACAAACGCCTTGATTGCCGCCGTGCTGTTCACATACGTGACGGGCACGACGCGGCCGTTCCAACCCTGGCGCTTCAGCGAGTCGTGGATAGCGTTCCAGGCTTCCACGGTGTCGTCGTACTGAGCCATGTCGGCCATCGAGCAGCCCGCGGAGAGATCGGGCAGGATCACATCGACGGAATCGGGCGTCAGCATGTCCGCGGTTTCGGCCATGAAATGCACGCCGCAGAACACCACCCATCGAACCGGGCGGTCCTTCGGCGCGCTGCCCGCAACCTTGGCCGCAATCTGGCTCAGTTTCAGCGAATCGCCCGTGTGGTCGGCGTGCGCGATGATCTCATCAACCTGGTAGTGATGACCCAGAATAACCAGCGAGGAGCCGAGTTCGCGTCTGCGCGCCGCGATGGCATCGGCCAGTTCCTGGCCGGACATCTTGTGGTACTTCTCGGGTAGAGAGGGTTGCCAGAGCACAGATGAAATCCCGTGTTGAGACGCCAAAACCGCGTGATC
>JAFEBN010000035.1 GCA_018242645.1 Planctomycetota bacterium
GAAGAACGCGACAACGCCGTCCGCTCCCGCATCGAGAACATCCTCCGCACCGAGCTGCTTCAGCTCGAGCGGATGCTGTGTCTTGAAACGCTTGACTCGGCGTGGAAGGACCATCTCTACGCGATGGATCAGCTCCGCGATTCGATCGGGTTCCGTGCGTTCAGCCAGCTCGACCCGCGCACCGAGTACAAGCGTGAAGGCAGCCGCATGTTCCGGGGTGTGCTGAAGAACATCCGCGAACGCGTGACGGACATGGTGTTCAAGGCGAAGTTGACACCTCAGGCACCGCCCCCGCCGGCGCCTGTCCGCCAGGCTCCGCCGATCAGCCCCATGCCGCTCATCAGCGGCCCCGGGTTCGATGGCATCGGCGCAAGCAGCGGTGGTGGCACCGTGGCCTGAGTCGATCGGGTCCGGAACGAATTCGTCAAAGGAAAAAGGCCTCCCGCTACGGGAGGCCTTTTCGATTTACTCGTGGAACTGAAGCGGTTACTCGGCGATGACACCCTCGGGCAGACGGGTTGCCGCGAGGTACTTGCGGGCGCGTGAGGTCTTGTCCTTGCTATCGATCATGGTGCCGTCGGCGCGGTATCGGATGACGCGGCCGACCTTGCAGAGCTTGGCCAGCGCCTGATTGATGCTTGACTTGAGGCTTGCGGGCGCCGCGGCGGTCTCGTAGCCGATCGACTTCACCGCGTCGGCGAGCTCGTCGGTGGTGAGGGGCTCGGCGAAGCGGTCCTGCTGCCAGACGGCGAGGATCGCCTCTCCCAGATTCTTGGGTTCCTGGAGGTAGGCGGGGGCCTTGCTGGTGCGGACGGGCGCGGATTGAGCGGGTTTCACGCCCAGAAGCCCATCGAACGCGGCCATTTTATCGCGGTTGGCCCGGAGCAGGCGTTCGGCATACGCGCGAATCTTGGAGACGCGGTCCTCGACCTCGGAAGCAACAGCGTCGTAGACCTTGCGGGCGTCGCGTTCACGGACGCGTTCGGCCTCGATCCAGCGGGTAACGTGCTCAAGCGCGGCGCCGATCTCAGCGATCGTCATTTCCTGCACCGGCTTGGCGTTCTCAAAGGGCAGAGCCTGATCCATGTCAACAGTCCTTTCAACTGCGGCCGCGCGGATAGCTTCCCTCCGCGCGAAGCCATGTCCTTGCTTCGCTCGGAATTACCTCGGAGTGCGGCCGAAGAGGTTGAAGGAACATAGGCCGGGGGCGAGCCGGGGGCCAGAAAGCGGCCCTTTCCGCCCCTGAAATCCGGCATCCTTCCTCGTTCTTATAACGTATGGACCTGTGCCTTTCGGGTTTCTTCCGGATCGGCTGCACGCGGGCTCATCTCGTCGGGCATGAAAGGGCGGTCATATCGTGGAGGGCACATGCACCAACTCAATCCCAACCGACGCAACGCATTCACGCTGATTGAGCTGCTGGTCGTCATCACGATCATCGCGATCCTCGTCAGTCTCACGCTCGCTGCCGGGACCAAGGTTGTGTCCGTCGGACGCGAGCGAGGCACGCAGTGGGCGCTCCAGACTCTCGACACGTCGGTGGGGGAATACATCCAGTCGAGCGGCTCGATTCCTTCCGCGACCGTGCGCGATCCGCTCGATTCGAATCTTCGGGTTCCGATCATTGATGGCGGCGTGGGAACCGATGCGACGAGTCTGCAGACGATGGACTCGACGGCGTGGTACATCTACCAGTTGCAATCCGAGGGAAGCTCGGCGCTTGCCGCGATCCAGCAGATCGATCCAAAGCTCCGCAAGACCGGCATCGTCTCGGGCGGTTTCACATCTTCGCCCACGCAAACCGGTTCTCGAACCACGCAGATACTGGACGTGTGGGGAAACCCGATCAGGTACGTTCATCCGCGCTTCGGAGGGGTGCATGGCGTCGGGTCCACCGCTGTTGAACAACTGGACGACGTGCTCGGAAGTCCCCCTGCGGGCAAGCAGTACGGATTCAAGTCCAAGAATGTCACCGCTTTCAGCCGCGACCCGGCGCCGGTGAATCTGCCTCCGGGTAAGAAGCCGACGGACTACAAGAACGATGCGGACGGCGGGGCTGCTCCCAGCCGCAGACCTTACTTTTATTCGGCAGGGCCAGATGGAGACCCTTCGACGGTTGACGACAACGTGTACACCGTTCGTCCGAATTTCCCGCGCTGATTCGACGCTCGGCCCCGGGGGCGCTACGATCGCCCCACACCAGCGGGGTGTAGCGCAGCTTGGTAGCGCGTCTCGTTCGGGACGAGAAGGTCGTAGGTTCAAATCCTATCACCCCGATTGACGATTAAACGCCCGTAAGCAGCGGCTTGCGGGCGTTGTCGTTTTGAGAAGGCCAACCGTCCCCATTGTCAAATGAAAGCGGAACCGATCTCGTGCGAAGGCGACCATCGACGGAAAGCTCTCGCCGTGGGCCGAAAATCGTTCATCGCGTCAGGGCTCGCGCTGGCGACGGCACATTTGCATTCGCACCCGAGGTGAATCCACATGGAAGCAATCCGCGTCTCAGCCTCGGACATCGCAGACCTGCGCGAGCAGCACTGCCTGGAAATGAGTGCCCAGATCGTCCGCTACGCATGGCTTAGCCGCGGCTTCGCGGATGCGTACGCGCTTCGAATCGGTGGAGAAGCCGTGGGTTACGGGCTGGTCGGCGGTAGCGGCAACGACCCGCGCACAGCCGTAAGCGAGTTTTTCATCATTCAGGAATTTCGCGGCAGCGCGCCGGCACTTTTTCGCCAACTCTTGAAAGCGACCGGCGCGGAGTCGATTCACGCGCAGACGAATGATCCGCTGCTGTCGCTCATGATGGCAGAGTTCGGGTGTGATGTTGTGACGGAGTCCATCCTGTTTTGCGAGGGGACGACAACCCGAATCAGTCCGCCGGGTGTAAATGCTTGTTTTCGCGAGGTATTGTCGGGTGAGCGAGACACAGTGTTTCCTCACAAGACGGAGCCGGTTGGAAACTGGGGGGTTGAGTTGGAGGGTCGGATCGTCGCGACCGGTGGCCTTCTCTTTCACTACAACAAGCCGTTCGCGGACCTGTACATGGAGGTCGATCCCGCCTTTCGGCAGCGCGGGGTGGGGAGTTTTCTTGTTCAAGAGCTCAAACGCACGTGCCGCTCGCTGGGGCGGGAGCCCGCGGCGAGATGCGACGTTCGAAATGTGGCCTCACGGAGGTGTCTCGAGCGAGCTGGTCTCCGAGCCTGCGCCGAGATGCGCACTTCACGTGTGAAGCCATTGACGAACGTGGGATCCGCAGATTCGCAGAGCGGGATCCGCCCATCCGGAACTTGACGCTCAGCCCGCTAACGCCGCCCCCTACCAGCAAATGCAAGCAGCTCATCCGACGAGCTTGTGTCTTTGAGCGCGGAAGGCGACGGCCCGCTTTCAGCAAGTCAAGGCTTTCCGCCCGGCGGCTTCGGCTGAGGCGTCGGCAGCGGCGTGGGGGGAAGTGAATCCACGAGCTTGGCCATGCGTTTGCGCATCGCTTCGTCGGGAAGGCGTCCGAAGGCGGCCCCGATATTGTCGAGCATATGCGCTGGATTGCTCGTTCCCGTGCGAACAAGGGTGACGGCGGGATTTGCCACGACGTACTTCAGGAAGAATTGCGCCCATGTTTTGGCGTCGAATTCCGCCGCCCATTCCGGCAGCGGCGTCGCGCTCGCACGCTGGAAAATTCGTCCTTGGTCGAGGGGAAAGAGCGACATCACACCGATCTTTCGTTCCTGGGCCAAGGGCAGAATCTTCTCCTCCGCGCGCCGGTCGCCTACGGAATAGTCCATGCTCACGAAGTCGATGGGCTCGGTCCGCATCATCGATTCGAGTGTCGTGAACGCGGGCACTTTGGCCATGGGTGGCGGTGCGAGGTCGGTGACACCGATATAGCGGATCAGCCCCTCTTTCTTGAAGTCGTACAGGACTCGGAGGTGCTTTGCAACGTCAGGATGGGCGGCCACCTGAACTAGGTCGATCTTGGAGACCTTAAAGAGTGAAAGCAGTGTCTCGAGTTGAGCGCGTGGCGCCGGGAGCGGGGGACTGTTGGGGGGAGCGGCGAACGTGACCGTTGCAACCCAGAAAATCTTGTCTTGCACGCCGAGTTCGTTGGCGATTGCGCCGGCGACGGGCGGCAAATCCGGCCCGCCGTGCACGCAGAACACTTTGCCGCCATTGTCGATAAGTGTTTTCAGGGCCCCCTTGACGCCGTCCCGATTGAGCGATTTCGACCATCCTCGGCCGAGCGCGATGATCGGAACCATCTCGCCGCTCGAGGGAATCGCGCGTTGAACGAGCTTTGCGCTCGGCTGCTGAAGGGCCCCCAAAAGCACAGGGGACAACGTGAGTGCCACGCCGGCGCCGAGAGAGAGCTTCATCCATTCGCGACGAGAAACCATGGGGTTTTCAAACGCCTGCATTCCAACTCCTTGCTGCGGTGCTTGTCGTCAATGACAGACGTGAGACCCACGAGAGGAACCGGAGTTCCATCGTTCGATGAAGACATGTGCACGATTGCGCGACGTGCGATCACCAGTGAGGCCATTTCCTCAGTTCATACGACCGCGATTCGAGACAGCGACGATGAGCGGAAGAATGCCGGGGCGACCGTGCAAACGCCGTGGCTAGGCCC
The DNA here is from genome assembly GCA_018242645.1 of Planctomycetota bacterium. GTDB lineage: Bacteria > Planctomycetota > Phycisphaerae > Phycisphaerales > UBA1924 > JAFEBO01. Next base: position 4,622 of record JAFEBN010000035.1, read on the forward strand.
AGTGGATTGGCCGACCATCCGCTTCCACGCTGCCGCCAGTGCGCAAGTCGTGCACAAGATCCCAGTGCAAGCCTGACTGGTTGGAATTTCCCGACTCGGGATACCCCGCGCCAAGGGCGAGATGGAAGGTGCCGGCAATCTTCTCATCGAGGAAGGGGTTGTTCGTGAACCGCGTCAGACGCCTGTTGGTGCCGAGGGCGATCTCGCCGATCATCCGAGCACCTGGGTCCATGTCCAGAAGGCGATGGAGCGCGTCCTGATTCGTTGTGGACGAAGCATCGATGACGCGACCCGCGCGGAACTCCAGCCGCACGTCTTCCATCGTTATGCCGCGGTAATTTGCCGGGACGCTGAAGCTCACCACGCCATCAGCCCCGCAAGGGCCCGTAAACACCTCGCCGTCCGGCAGGTTCTGCTGGCCAGACGCGTTGATCCACGTGCCTTCCTCGATCGGCACCGTCAGGTCGGTGGGGCCACCGGACTGGCTTCGGAACCGGAGTTCCTTGGCCGCAGAGAGTTGATCAACCAGACGCTGCTGGCGTTCATGTTCCCTTCGCAAAGCCGACAACGGATCGGATGTGTCGAGAAAGCTCGCGTCGAAGACCATGCGGGCGTAGTCCTGCGGCGACATGCCCGCTTGTTCGGCCGCGGCGTCACCGGGAATCTCGGCGAGCAGGTAGCGCATCTGCCCCGCAGCGGCCCGCTTCATGGACATCGCCATCAAGCCCCGACGTGCAGCCTGCACTTGAGCGAGTCGATCCGCGTGCTCCACAGCTCTTGTCGAAAGCGGATGCTGGAGGACGATGAGCACATCGCACCGCTCCAGGCGGAAGGACTCAAACGGACAAACATGCGACCATTGATGCTCGGATCCCGCTTCCAGCAGAATTCGCTGAAGCCGTTCGCTCTTTGGAAAAAAGCTTGGGTGTCCGCCCGCGAGAAGCACTTGGCGCGCGATCGACTCGACCGCATCGAGGCACGCCGGTTCGGCCACGATGGTAACGAGGTCGCCCGACCGGACGCCCGTCGAATAGCGCACGATGACCTGCGCGAGTTTGTCCAACGCGTTCGAAGGCACGAGGGCATTCTAAACAGCGGGGGCGAATCAGCGCCGGATCTGCTGGGGCGCAGTTCGGCTCGCCGGTTCTTCATCCAGCAACATGCGGACAGCGGGGGTGTCGAGGTCGTCGTACTGACCGCCGGACGCGGCCCGGATGAACGCCCAGACGGCGCCCCCGGCCAGCACAAACGCAAGCGGGACCATGATGTAGATCACGCTCATACCAAAGCTCCTCTTGTATTCGGCCTGCCCGGGCTGGTCTGGCCGCGCATCGCCCGTGGCGAGGGACGGAAAGGGCGCGATTTCATGCAGATTGCCACGGCCGTGAGCGAGCTCGCGGGCATGATGATTGCCGCGAGCAAGGGACTGATGTAGCCAAGCAGGGCCAGTGAGGCAGCAACCAGGTTGTACAGCAGCGAGGTCGTGATCGTGAGGTAGATTGTCCACATCAGCCGGCGTGCGCCTTCAAGGAGCTCAACAACCGGGAGCAGGCCGTCAGAGGTCAGGGAGACGTCCGCCGCGGCCAGACTGGCTTCGGCACCGCCTCGCACGGCCACTCCAACGGAGGCGGCCGCAAGCGCCGCGGCGTCGTTCACGCCGTCACCGATCATCACGGTGCGGCCTTTTGACGTGAGTTCGCGGACAATGTTCAATTTCGCTTCGGGGCAAATCCCGCCAAGCGCGTCCTGAGGCGAGATTCCCGCTTCCGAAGCGACATGACGCACAACCTCTTCCCGATCGCCTGAAAGAACGCGAACACTCCACCCGAACGCACGGAAACGACGGACTGCCGCGGCGGTATCCGGACGGATTCGGTCGCCCATTTCCGCCAAGCCAGCGCACACGCCGTCGACCGCCACAAACAAAGGTGAAAGGCCGTTCGCGGCACACCGATCCGCTTCAAAGGCCAGATCCGGCGGGATCGCGACGTTCTGCGTGCCCAGAAACTCGGCATGCCCGAGGAGCACCCGCCACTCGTGCGGGCTGGTTTCTTCGATAACGGTGCCTTCCAGACCCATGCCGCGATGTTCGTGGGAATGAGCTACTTTCATGCGGGGAGCCACATTCAGATGGCGCACGACCGCTTTGGACACCGGGTGGGAAGATGTGCGGCAGAGCGCACCTGCGAGTTCCAGCACGGATGCCGGGCCGGTCCAGCGTGCAACCGACAACACGCCTTCGGTCATGGTGCCGGTCTTGTCGAGGACGATCGTTCCGCGCTCCCCGGGCCTGGCAAGCAGTTCGAGGATCTCGCCGCCCTTGATCAGGATGCCGCAGCGGGCCGCCAGACCCACCGCAACGGTCATGGCCAAGGGAGTCGCCAACCCGAGCCCGCAGGGGCAGGTTGCGATGAGCAGTGCGGCCGCACGGTCAAACGCGAGCGTTGGCGAAATCGGCCACCAGAAGATGAGTGTGGCGGCGGCGAGGAGCAAAAGTCCATAAAGAAGCCAGGCGCCCCAGCGATCTGCCAGACGGACGATGGGGGCGCGCCGGGCCTGCGCATCCTCGACCATGCGAAGCAGCTTGCCGATGCGGGTGCTTTCGCCGGTTGCAACGACCGTCACTCGAAGAACAGACTGAAGATTGACCGAGCCCGCGGCGACCGAGTCACCGATGTTGACTGTCAGGGGGCGCGATTCACCTGTGAGAATGGAGCAGTCGACTTTGGAGTTGCCAAGCAGCACCACGCCATCCGCCGGAATGGTCTCGCCGGCGCGCACTTCGACGGTTTCCCCAACATGGAGGCTCTCGGTGGGGACATCGACGCACGCGCCATCGGCGCCGACTCGGTGAGCCGTAGACCCCGCGAGATTGAACAGCAGTTCCAGGGCGTCCGAGGCAAATCGCTGCTGACGCTGTTGCACGTAGCGTCCGATGAGCAGGAAGAAGATCAGCGCCGAGATCGAATCGAAGTAAAGATCGCCCTCGCCGGTGATTGTTTTCCAGATGCCCCATGCGCCGCCCAGGTAAAGACCCATCGCGATCGGCACATCGAGGTTGATCGTGCGTGCCCGCAATGCGCCGAGCGCCGAGCGTGCGAAGACCAGACCCGGCCAGGCCAGGCAGATCGTGTTGAGGATCATCGCAGCCCAGCGGAAAAGCTGCTGGAAGCCGCCCTCGATACCCTCGAACATGCCCGCGTAAAGGGCAAAGAAGAGGAGCATGATGTTGCCCGCGCACGCGCCGGCGACCGCGAGCTTGACCAGCATCTGCCGGTCTTCGGCACGCCGCGCGTCCCTTTGTGCCGCGCGACGGGCGGGGTGCGGGGGGTAGCCGAGGGCGTCCAGGTCGGCGGCGATCCGGCTCAGCGGGCCGACTCTCGGATCGAACGTCAGGCGGACGCTGCAGCGACGCAGATCCAGGGTGGACTCGAGCACGGCGGAGTTGACCCGGGGTAGCCGCTCGACGAGCCAAACGCAGGCAACGCAGTGAACGCCTTCAAGCAGAAGCTCGGTTTGAACCAAACCGTCCGGCGCTTCGCGACAATAGAGCTTGCGAAACGTCGGGTCGTCGAACTCGCTGTAGCGACGCGGCGCATGATCGGCGCTTGCGGCGCTCGCTTCCAGACGATCGCGGAGGGCGTAATAGCCGTCGAGGCCGCAGGAGGTAATGACGGCGTGTGCAGTCTCGCAGCCGTTGCAGCAAAAGTGCGGACCGGAATTGCCTGCGACAATGGACATCGGCAGGCGGCAGTGCGTGCATTCGACTTGCGTTGACGTTTGAGCGGGGGAGATGTGGCTCGCGGGAGCAACCGAAGCAGATGGGGGCGAAGTAGCAGCGGGGGATAAAGCGCTCATGGTGTGTGTCCCTCGCACAAGGGACACGGGGTATCCGCGGGCTTGCCGGGAAGAGAATCGACCGCTTGCTGCATCGAGGTCGGGATCAAACGCGCTTGTTGGGCGGGCGCGACGATCCGGCCCGCCAGCATCCACATGCCCACGCCGATGATCAGCAGATTGGTGGCGAGCGGAAGGTGGCGACGCAGCCGGCCCGTGAGAAACTGCACGCCAAAGCCGATCGCGGCCATCACCGGCAGTGTTCCGAGCCAGAAGACAGCCATTGTCGCGGCGCCGAGGAAGGGATTGGCGGTCCCGGCGCTGGTGATCACGAACGCGTACAGCCAGCCGCAAGGAAGCAGGGTGGTCAACATTCCGACTGCCAATGCCCGGCGAATCGGCGAGAGATCAAATGCACGAGCGTGGGCCGCCCGAACGAAGCTGGTGAGGGCGGAGGGAATCGGAAGGTGCTTGGTCGCGAATCCGAATTGGCGGAGTATCGCGAGAAGCGCGAAGCCAATCATGAACACCGCGGCCCCCAAGACCGCGGCGCGCTGAATACCAAGAATCGCGCCGCCGAAATCAAAGAGCGCGCCAAAGGAACCCGCGGCAAGCCCCAGCGCGGAGTAGGTGATCAGACGACCGCCGTTATAGGCTACGTTCAGAGCGGCCTTGGAAGCAATGTTGGGACCGGGTTTCGGAGTGACGGCAAACGCAGCGAATGCGCCGCACATCCCTGCGCAGTGCGCTGAACCCAGCAAGCTGGCGGTCAGAACTGCACTGAACAGGACGAAGATCATCGACTGCCGGCTCCTTCCTTCGAGTCGGCTGCGAGTAGGAAGAGATCGGATTGATTCGTAAAGGTGGTGCTGCCTTTGGAGACGGTGAACTCCGCACGCCATTGTCCGGTCGCCGTGGGACGTACCCGTGCGATGTACTCGCCGGGGGCGATACCGGGTGTGAGCTTGACCGACTGGCGGTCACGGGGAGCCAGATTGGCGAAAACCAAGGCCGAGACATTGGCGTCCGTGACGGCTTTGCCCGCGGCGTCGGTGAGCGTCAGATGTAACTCGAGCGTTTGGCCGTCATCTCCCACCTTGAAAAACGGCGAGGCGGCCCATCCGAGCTTGCGGTTGGTCTCTCGCTGCTGGATCACCGAGTCGTAGGCGAGTGCCTTGGCGTAGTAGTCCGGCTCGACAGTGACTGTGCGATCGGATGTTGCGAAGTAGACGGTCACGCCGACGATGGTGGCGTTGGTCAGGATCAGGCCGATGATCAACGCGGGCCATTTCCAGGCGCCGCGCTGCGCGCGGGCGAGATCGAAAGCAGGAACGGCTGTTGCAGTCGCCATCAGTGATCGCTCCTTTCGTGCTCCCTCGTCTCCCCATCCTTGTGTTCGGACTCCTCTTCTTGCTTATGGTCGCCGGCAGGGCCCAAAGCAGTGAAAGGAATGCGGCGCTCGAACTGCTCGGGTCCCCGGATGATGATGAAGACGTCACGTTTGCCGTGCTTGATCTCGCCACGGGGCACAAACAGCGGGAAGGGCTCGGCATAGATCTGGCCCGCATCCACGCGCAGCTTGCCGGAGCCGTCGCCGATTCGCGCGCCCTCCACTCCCTGCACTTCGGCCGTGAAATCTGCCGCGGCTGCTGTGCGGTTAATGATCTTGATCCGCAGGTTGTTCTCGACCAGTCCGTCCGCCAGGGCGGTAAACGGCTGGCCGGGGCCTCGGAGGATCGTGACGTCCGCGATGCTCGTTCCAGAGAGCACGATCGTGAACAAGCCGGCTAGCGCCGCCAGCACCGCGGGGTAGAGCACCACGCGAGGACGAAGAATCTTGAACTTGGCCCCGGACATCGCCGCCTGCGACGAATAGCGGATCAGGCCCTTTGGCTTGTGCGTCTTTTCCATCACGGCGTCGCATGCGTCGATGCACTGGGCGCACCCGATGCACTCCATCTGCAAGCCGTTTCGGATATCGATGCCCGTGGGGCATGTCGTAACGCACATGTGGCAGTCGATGCAATCGCCATGCTTCGGCCCCGACTCCAGAATGGGAAGCGCAACCGTGGAACCTCGCCGCGGCTCGCCTCGCCCACGGTCGTAACGCACGATGATCGAATGACGGTCCAGCATCACCGACTGGAACCGGCCGTAGGGGCATGCGACCAGGCAGACTTGTTCGCGGAAGTACCCGAAATTGAACATCATGGCGGCGGTCACAAAGGCCACCACGAAGAATCCCAGCGGGTGTTTCCACGGCGATCCGAAGACCCACTGGCTGAGGAGATCCCACGAGACGAAGTAAGCAAGAAATACGTGGGCCAGACCGAAAGAAATCAGCAGGTAGGATGCAAGCTTGAGAATCTTCCCGTAACCGGAGGTCTGCAGCCAACCTTTGGCTCGCCGACCGGGTGCGCCCTCAAAGAGCCGCTCAAGCGGCCGGAACACGAACTCCATATAGACCGTCTGCGGGCAGGCCCAGCCGCACCACACGCGACCAAAGAGCGCCGTGAGCCAGAAAATGGTGAGGAACACCATGACCAGCAGCACCGCCAGCAGAAGCGTGTCCGTCGGGTAGAACGTGCGTCCGAAGATGTGAAACCGGCGCGCGGGGATGTCCAGCAGCACCAGCGGAAAGCCGTGGAGGCGAACCAGGGGAAGCGTGACGAAGAGCGCGATCAGCAGGTAGGCGACGATCCGCCTGCCATGCAGGAACCGGCCGGGCGACAAACGTGGCGTGAGCCACCGTCTGCTTCCATCCTCGTTCAGCGTGGACAAAACAGAGCTCGCCTTGAATCCGTCATCCGAGGCCGAGGAGATGGACACATCCGCCGGTTTCACAGGCTTCCCTTCACGTCGTACGCAATCAGTGCTTCGGTGCCTGGGTGGGCCAGGGCGGAATGACTTCGCCTTCCGCCGCCTTCGGCGTGGCCGGGTGCGTGCCGCGGAGCGAGGCGACGTACGCCGCGAGAATCACACGCTCGTTATCCGAAAGAGCTCTTTTCCACGCGGGCATGGCCCCGCCGTTTGCACCCTCGGTGATCACGCGATAGATGTCGGAGACCTTCTTGACGTTCTTATAGCTGTCGTCGGTCAGGTTCACCCCAACCAGACCGCCGCCATCGCGTCCGTGGCACGCCGTGCAGTTGCCCAAAAAAGCCGACTTGGCAACGGTCATGAACTGCGGGTTGTTCATCTGAGCGAGAATCGTCTCGTCGTCGGGCTTGAGCTGCCCAACGGCGCCGAAGATGCGTTTGAATTCGACCCGCTGGTCGTCCGCCCACGATTCCTCGATCGTCCAACCACCGATGCTGAAGTGCCAGAACACGAGGTAGAGCACGGAGAAAACGACCGTGGCACCGAACAGGAAGTACCACCAGCCCGGCGTGGGATTATCGAATTCACGGATGCCGTCGTACTCGTGATCGGTAAGGGGATCGCTGGGGAGGGCCTTGATGTCGATTTCGCTCATGACGCACGCTCCGTGCTGTCGCGGCGAGCGGCGCCGTCGTCCAAGGGCAGCATCGCCGCCCTTTCGAACTCCGACTTCTTGCTCGAACGCATGACCTGATACACAACTCCGACGAAGACGAAAAGGAACAGGGACATCGCGACGATTGGATACGTTGAGAATCCCAAGCTGCTGACCACATCAGAGAGTTTCATCGCTGGGCTCCTTCCGCTCGGGCGGTCGTCTGAACCGGCTCGCTCGCAGGGGGAGCCAACGCCACGGCCGGCGCGGCTTCCGGCGCGGGCTTTGCGATATCCGTGCCCAGCCGCTGCAGATACGCGACCAGCGCGATGACCTTTTTATTCTCCAGCCCCTTGGGACCGTCGGCCTTGACGATCTCTTCGGCCAGGCTCTTCGCCTGAGCCTCCGCCATCGCCTTGGCTTGTCCTTCCAGCACGGCCTTGCCATACGGGACGCCGATCATCGCATGCACACGGACGCGACCCTGCACGGCGTCAAAGTCGAGGGGCTGATCGAGCAGGTGCGGGTACGCGGGCATGATCGATTGAGGCGAGGACTGCCGCGGATCCTGCAGGTGCAGCACGTGCCACAGATTGCTGCGGATGCCGCCCTCACGCGCCAGATCCGGACCGATGCGCCGGGAACCCCACTGGAACGGGTGGTCGTAGACGAACTCGCCGGGCTTGGAGTATTCGCCGTAACGCTTGGTCTCGGCCCAGAGCGGCCGGATCATCTGCGAGTGGCAGTTGTAGCAACCTTCGGCGAGATAAACGTCGCGCCCCGCCAGTTCGAGCGGCGTGTAGGGTTGCACACTGGCGATCGTCGGAACGTTGGAACGAATCGCAAAGAGCGGAATCAATTCCAGCGCCGAACCGATCGCCACCGCGGCAATCGCCCAGAAGATGAACTTGTAGGGCACACCCTCCAGCACCCGGTGCCACCAGGCGCTCTGAACATTCTGCAGGAACACATCGCCGGTGTGGCCGAACTCGGTGTTCGCGTGCAGCCGCGACTTGAAGCTGGGGGCCACCACGTTTTCGGGACGGATCGAGGGGGCCGACACGACCGGCACTTCATACGTCGCGGGCCGGGTCATCCAGGTACGCAGGACGTTGTACGCCAGCAGCACCGCGCCGGCGAAGTAGAGCGTTCCGCCGATCACGCGGATCCAGTAGAACGGCATCAGCTTCGTGACAGTCTCCACGAACTCGGGGAACTGCAGGCCACCGGACTGATCGAACGCACGCCACATCAGGCCCTGCGTCACGCCCGCGACATAGATCGGAATCACGTAGAGCAGGATGCCCAGCGTGCCGATCCAGAAGTGCCATTCGGCGAGCTTCTTGGAGTAAAGCTGCGTCTGGAAGAGCCGCGGCGCCAGCCAGTAGATCATGCCAAAGGTCATAAAGCCGTTCCAGCCGAGCGTGCCGGCGTGAACGTGGGCGATCGTCCAATCGGTGTAGTGGCTCAGCATGTTGACGGTCTTGACCGACAGCATGGGACCTTCGAACGTGGACATCATGTAGAAGGTGATGCCCACGACAAGGAATTTGAGGACCGGGTCATCCGTGAGCTTGTACCAGGCGCCGCGCAGGGTGAGCAGGCCGTTGATGCCGCCGCCCCAGGAGGGCATCCAGAGCATGACGCTGAAGAGCATGCCGAGCGTGGACGCCCAGGCGGGCAGCGCCGTGTAGTGCAGGTGGTGGGGGCCCGCCCAGATGTAGATGAAGACCAGCGACCAGAAGTGCACGATCGAAAGCCGGTAGGAATAGACCGGACGCTCGGCCGCCTTGGGCATGAAGTAGTACATCATGCCCAGGAACGGCGTGGTGAGGAAGAACGCGACGGCGTTGTGCCCGTACCACCACTGGATCATCGCGTCCTGCACGCCAGCGAATACCGAGTAGCTCTTCAGGAAGCCGAACGGAATAGCCATCGAGTTCACGACGTGGAGCATCGTGACGGTGACGACCGTGGCGATGTAGAACCAGAGCGCAACGTACATGTGACGCTCGCGCCTGATCTTCAGCGTCATGAAAAAGTTGGTGCCGAAGAAACCGAGCCAGACGACCGCGATCAGCAGATCGATGGGCCACTCCAGCTCGGCGTACTCCTTGCCCTGGGTTATGCCCAGGGGCAGCGTCAGGGCCGCCAGAACGATGATGAACTGCCAGCCCCAGAAATGAAGTCGGCTGAAGGTGTCCGACCACATCCGGGTCTTGCAGAGCCGCTGAGTCGAGTAGTAGATTCCCGCGAAAATAGCGTTGCCCGCAAAAGCGAAGATCGCGGCGTTGGTATGCAACGGACGAAGACGTCCGAAAGTCAGGAACTGGATGTTGGTCAGGAAGGCCAGAAACGCGAACGGCTTCGTGCCCGAAGCCGTGGTGTAGTTCAGGATGCTGGGCACCACCATTTGAATCGCGATGATCAGGCCGACCAGAAAGGCGACCAGGCCCCAGACCACCGTAACCATCAGGAATTTGCGGACGATGTCGTCGTCGTACGAGAACGACTCCATCGCGACCGACTGGCGGCGTTCGGCGGTGCGGGCCGTGGACGGGGGCGTTTCGAGGGGGAGCGCAGCCTCAACCATGACACGAGTCTCCAGATCCAGATATCAGACAACCGGACAAAGAACTCCGTTACCTTCGATTTTCCGGTCCATCGGCCGGATGTCAAGGAATCCGCCTTCTTTTCTAAAAAATGACCTTTTTTGACTTTCACCTCCCCGCGAATCCTCACGCCTTCTTCCGGAATTTCCGATGAACTATTCTTGATAAATGGAAAATCAAGTCTTATAGTCGATTACGGGACTTGAAGGAGTCGAGCATGCTCGGACAGGCCGCTGGATATGCGACCTCTGCGATGGGTTACCTCGCCACGGCGGGCGGACGTCCCCTGCTCGTGAAAGAGATCGCCGAGGCCTGCGAGATCCCGGCGCCGTACCTTGCCAAGATCATCAACACGCTTCGGCGAGTGGGCCTCGTGCAGACCCAGCGGGGCGTCGGCGGCGGCGTGACACTGGCTCGGACACCCAACGCGATCTCTCTTTATGAGATCGCCGAACTCCTCGCCGATCCGATCTGCAATAAGCGCTGCATGCTGGGCGTCGCGGTTTGCTCCGATGAACGGGCCTGCCCCGCGCACAAGTTCTGGACAGAGCACCGTTCCGAAGCCATCGAGTTCCTGCAGAAAACCACGGTGGCCGATATCGCGGCATTCGAGACGCGCCGGCGCTCGCGGGCGATGAAACCCGGAACCTCCGGTCCCGTCAATCTCACCGTGACCGCCACGCGGCCCGGTTGACAAAAAACAAAAAGCCCGCAACGAGCGCGGGCTGGGCAAGCGTCGATCGCGCGGATCAGGACTTCCGCGTGAACTCGATCAGCATCATCTTGTATTCCTTGCCACTCTTGGGATCGGTCGTCCACATTTCCATGGTCTTGGTATTCGGGCCGGTGATGGTCTCGATTTCCCGCATAATGGCCGGCTTCTTGTTGATCGGGCAGTTGTACGTGAGCTTCCAGGTCAGCGTCTTGCGATCGGGCGAGACATCGCCGGTGCCCTGCATCATGCCGGTGCTCTGGTTGTCGATCCAGGACGAGACAAACTTCTTGCTCACGTTGTCAAACCCGTAGAGCCCAAGCCCGCTGAAGGGGCCCATCCCCGGAAACTCGCCCGTGAACTCGGATTTGACGAAGCGCCCATCCATCATCGGGGTGATAACGCAAATGCACTCCCCGTTCATCGCCGGCGTGTCGGGCGCCATCCACGACTGCGTCTTGCCCTGCCAGGTGCCGGCTCCCTCCGCCAGGAACTTCTGCATGTCGCCCGGCGTTCCCGCGGCCACGCACGCCTGAAAATCTTCCGGTGTCCAGCCCGGGGGCAACTGCATTTCGGCGGGCTGGCCCGCGGGCTTCATTTCTTTCGCTGGCTCGGCCAGCGCGAGCGCGCCGATCGCCGCGGCAAGACCGATTGAGCCAAGACACGCGGAAGCGAGCAGATTGTTCGATTTCATGCGAAGCTCCTTTTTGCCTGTGCTCGCTCCAGCGCGAGCGCATTCATACTACCCGCTTCTGCAAGATGAAAATCGCTTGAGGCTCGGCGTGATGGCGTCGTGAACCGGCCAGTCAGGTTCGAACTGCTAGCATGCGGCATGCACCGCTTTCAGGCCGAGGATGCCGTTGATCACTTCGTTTCGATCGTGCTCGCCCACATCGGGAAGGAATATCCCAACAAGCTCGATCACGTCATGAACGGGCCGGACGACGTTCGACCTCCCCGCGATCTGCACCCGATCTTCTTCGGTTCCTTTGACTGGCACTCGTGCGTGCACGGTTACTGGCTCATGGTGCGGGCATTACGCACACAGCCGGCGCTTGCGCAGTCGCGGGAAGTAATCGAGCTGATTGACAGTCGATTCACCGGCGACAACGTTGCCCGGGAAATCGCTTATCTCAAGCAGCCCCTTCGCGCAACGTTTGAACGTCCCTACGGGTGGGGATGGCTGCTGAAACTTGCCGCGGAGTTGCAGGAACCTCCGGCGGGGAGCGTGCAATCGCAAGCTGCCGCCGCTTTGGCGCGCTGGAGTCGCGAGCTGTCCCCGCTCGCGGACGCATTCGCCGCTCGTTTCGTAGCGTATTTGCCCAAGGCCACCTACCCGGTCCGGGTCGGAACGCATCAGAACACGGCCTTCGCGCTCGCATTGGCAAGTGACTACGCGCGGGTCGCGAAAAACCCTTCCCTCGCTTCTGCGATCTCGCAACGGGCGAAACTCTGGTATGCGGAGGACAGGAATTACCCTGCGTGGGAGCCTGACGGGATCGATTTTCTATCGCCCTGCCTCATCGAGGCGGAGTGCATGCGACGGCTCTTGCCGCGAGATTCCTTCGTCACCTGGTTCGACTCGTTCCTCCCGGAGATCGCCCAAGAGCGTCCCGCCACGCTGTTCAAGCCCGCGTTCGTGAGCGATCGCACCGACGGGCAGATCACCCATCTCGACGGGCTGAATCTCAGCCGCGCCTGGTGCTGGCGCACGATCGCGAGCGCGCTCCCGGCGGGCGATCCGCGCCGCGAGAAGTTCGAGCAGGCCTCTCGCGCCCATCTCGAAGCAGCGCTGCCGCACGTCACCGGGGATTACATGGGCGAGCATTGGCTTGCGACCTTTGCGATGCTGGCATTGACCGAGCCGGGCACCGACGACGCGACGAAGTAACAGGACGCTCGCCTTTCCGAGTACAGTTCGCCATGTTCCTCAAACGCCCCTGGCAAGAAGAGCTCGAGATCATCGATCGGACGATGAAATCCATCTCGGGTATCACCGACCCGGATAAGTTGGTGCAGGAATACTGGGACGGCGTGGGTGACCTGTGGCCGATTTCCGACTACCTGGCACTTTCTCGTCGGGGCGTTGAGCCGCCCAAATTCCTGATCACACGGTCTTCACGGTTCGTAGAGCACTTCAATCCGTGGACCCAGCGCGAGAAGCTGCCCGTGCTGGAGGGCGGGCTGCTCGGCGAGATCGCCTTTGCCGACAAGCCGGTCGTCATCCGTGATCTGGAAAAGCGGCTTTCAAAGGACGATCCCGCGTGGTTCTATCTCCAGGGCTACCACTCCCTCGTGGCGTTGCCCCAATATGAGGATGGCAAAGGTCTCAACATCGGGCTGTCGCTGCTGGGCCCCGGAGAAGAAATCGACGAGCGCATGCTCCCGATGATGCACTGGCAGGCGAGTCTCTTCGGCCGCGGCACGCAGAACCTCGTTCTGCGGAACAGGCTGGCGCAAACGATCGCAGAACTCGACCGCGAAATGCAGGCGGTGGGCGAGATCCAGCGTTCCCTCCTGCCCACCGAACTGCCGGCGATTCCCGGATTCGACGTGGCGGCGTTCTATCAGACCAGTGCGCGAGCGGGCGGTGACTATTACGACTTCTTCCCGATCGGCGACCACGAGTGGGGGCTGTTTATCGCAGACGTCTCCGGTCACGGCACGCCCGCGGCCGTACTCATGGCAATTACGCACGCGATCGCCCACACCCGTCCCGGCACGCCCAAACCCGCCGGAGACGTGCTCGAACATCTCAACAGCCACCTGGTGCGTTCGTACGCGTCATCCGGTTCCTTTGTCACGGCGTTTTACGCGACGCTCGATCCCCGCACCGGCCGAATCACCTATTCGTCAGCCGGACACAACCCGCCCCGTTTGCTGCGAGATGGCCGAGTGCTTTCGCTCGAAGAGGCAGGTGCCCTGCCCCTGGGAATCCTGCCGGACCAGCATTACGCCGAGGCAACTGCGGAGATCCGACCAGGCGATACGCTGCTTCTGTACACCGATGGGATTACCGAGGCCATGACACCTCTGCGCCGCGATGGATCCCGCGAGTTGTTCGGCGTTGCGCGCTTGGATGAACTGCTCGCCAGGCACGCGGGTGCGCCGGCTCAGACAGTGGTCGATGCGATCCGCGCCTGCGTTGATGCGTTTCGGGCCGGCAGTCCATCCACCGACGACCAAACGCTCGTGGCGATGGTGCGTCAACGCTGATCAGACGCTCTTGCCCGCAAGCCTTGCCGCGAGAATTGCACCGGCCCAGACCGCCAGAAGGCTGAGCACCACGCTCAAGCCCGCATACAGGAACGCCCGTTGCCAGGCGCCCTCGTACATGAGCCCGTAGAAGTCGCGCCCGAATGACGAGAACGTCGTGTACCCACCCAGCACGCCGATGAGCACGGCGAGGCGCACATCTTCCCGCATGGGAGTCGCGCCCGACCACGCGCCGACGCACAGCCCCATCACCAGGCACCCGGAGACGTTGACGAAGAGCGTCCCGGACGGGAAGTTCGCGTTATGCCAGCTCTTGACAAGATCGCCCAGGAAGTACCGGAGCAACCCGCCCAGTCCAGAACCCAGAAAGACCAGAGTGCCCGCGAGCACGGAGCCAGGTTCCTTCACGTGAGCTCTCCTTCGTCGGCATCCAGCGGCTCAAACGCGGCTCCCCGCACGGCGAGCGACGAGACACCATCGCCGAGCAATCATCGGCGCGCCGCGGGGCGAGCGTCGAATTGTCGCTCGGGTGTAAATCCGGGGCCTCCATTCCTATAGTCGCCGTCCGTTTTTTGCAAAGGGATCTCATGCTCCGTCGCACGCACACCTGCGGCCAACTCCGTGACTCGGACGTCGGCCAGACTGTCATCCTCAATGGATGGGTTCATTCCTATCGCGGCCATGGAACGGGCCTTGTGTTTGTTGACCTCCGCGACCGTTTCGGCCTCACCCAGCTCGTCTTTGACGGCGAAGACTCGCGCAAGTCCATCCTTGAAGCCGCCGACAAGCTCCGTCACGAATACGTCTTGGCCGCGAAGGGCAAAGTGCGTATCCGTACCGGCGGCGAAAACCCCAAGCTCGCCACCGGCAAGGTGGAAGTCGTTGTCGAAGAGCTTGAGATTCTGAACAAGGCCGAAACGCCCCCGTTCCTCCCCGATGACAACCCCGTGGGAGGCAAGCTCGCCAACGAGGAGCTCCGTCTCGAGCATCGCTACATCGACCTGCGTCGCCCCAAGATGCAGCACATCCTCGGAACCCGCGCAAAGGCCCTGAAGGTCACCCGCGACTACTTCTATGAGAATGGTTTCCTCGAGATCGAGACGCCGATCCTCTATAAGTCCACGCCCGAGGGCGCCCGCGAGTTCCTCGTCCCCAGCCGCCATCAGCCCGGTGAGTGGTACGCGCTGCCGCAGAGCCCGCAGCTCTTCAAGCAGATCCTGATGGTCGCCGGCGCCGACCGCTATCTGCAGATCTGCCGCTGCTTCCGCGACGAGGACCCGCGCGCCGACCGCCAGGCCGAGTTCACGCAGATCGACCTGGAGATGTCGTTCGTCCGGCGCGAGCACGTGATCGAGATGATGGAAGGATTCGTCCGCCGCCTGTGGAAAGACATGTGCGGCTACGACGTCCCGCCGATCAAGCGCATGCCGTACCGCGAGGCGATGGAGGACTACGGGATCGACCGTCCCGACACGCGCTACGACCTCAAGATCAAGGACATCTCCGAGATCGCCGCCAAGAGCGACTTCGGCGT
>JAFEBN010000036.1 GCA_018242645.1 Planctomycetota bacterium
GACATCGTGGTCGCCGCCGAACTGCTCAACGAGCGCAAGGGCGGCAAGGCCCGCGGCGACATCGGCATGCACAAGTACGCGATCCAAATGACCGTCGCCGACAGCCGCGACGGCGCCCTCTCCGGCTCCACCCTCCGCGAAGCCTGCTCCTGGGGCAAGGTCGACGTGGTGCACGAGCAGATGGTCTTCGGCGAGCTCTCGGCCCTCTTCCCCATCCTCGCAAGCGATGCGTACCACCGCGCCGAGTGGAAGAAGCGCAAAGCCTTCAAGTTCGCCGACATGTACGAGAAGCAGGCGGCCGAACGCCTGCTCACCGAGATCAAGACCAGCCGCGTCAAGAAGACCTTGGGCAAGGTCAAGCAACACGCCGGCCGCTGATCCACAGATTCATTCCATAAGCAAGGCACCGGGCGCTGCCCGGTGCTTTTTTCTTGACCAGCGAACGATCGGGTTTTCCCAGATACGCGGCCCGTTCCTGCAACGGAAAACGTATTCTCTGGAATCAACAAAGCAGCGGCGGTCTCGCCGACCGGCGCTCCACCCTTTCCCGGATCTCCATCATGCGATATCTGCTGTCTCTCGTAACTTCGTCGGTGATCACATCCGCCGCTCTCGCCGCCGACGGCTACTACCGCTTCCCCACCATCTACGGCGACACCGTCGTCTTCTCCTGCGAAAACGACCTCTGGAGCGTCCCCCTTTCTGGTGGCTCCGCACGCCGCCTCACCACCCACGCCGGCCAGGAAGCCTTCCCCAAGTTCAGCCCCGACGGCAAGTGGCTCGCCTTCAGCGGCGAGTATCAAGGCAACCGCGACGTCTACGTCATGCCCGCCGCCGGCGGCCCGCCCACGCGCCTCACCTTCCACCCCGCCCGCGACGAAGTTGTCGCTTGGAAGCCCGATTCCTCCGCGGTCGTCTTCCGCTCCCAGCGCAACACCGTCCACTGGGAAGATTTCCTCTTCGAAGTCCCCGTCGGCGGCGGCGCCGTCACACCCATCAACATCGGCATCGGCGCCCTCGCCAGCTTCTCGCCCGACGGCAAGTACATCGCCTTCAACCGCTGGGGCACCGAGTTCCGCACCTGGAAGCGCTACCGGGGAGGCACGGCCCCCGACGTCTGGGTCGGCGATCTTTCAAACAACACCTTCAACAAAATCACCGACTGGGAAGGCACCGACGACTTCCCCATGTGGGACGCGTCCGACCCCAGGAGCCCCCGCGTCTACTTCCTCTCCGATCGCGACGAGACGACCAACCGCTCCAATATCTTCTCTTCCAAGCCCGACGGCACCGACGTGAAACAGCACACAAAGCACGCCGATTTCGACTGCCGCTGGGCCGACATGCAGGCGGGTGGGGGCGGGAAAATTGTGTACATGGTCGGCGCCGATCTTTGGGTCTTCGACACCAAAACCGGCGAAGACCGCAAGATCGCGATCCAGCTCTCGTCCGATCGCGTGCGAAACCAGCCCCGCTACGAAGACGCCGGCAAGACGCTCGACGGCTACGCCCTGAATGCCGACGGTTCGCGCGTGGTCGCTTCCTCCCGGGGCGAACTCTGGGCCACACCCACCAAGCCCGGCCGCACGATCCAGCTCACGCAATCTTCCGGCGTGCGCGAGCGCGCACCGGCCTTCTCGCCCGACGGCAGGAAAATCGCCGCCATCACCGATCAGACCGGCGAACAGGAAATCGCGATCTTCGACGCCGCCAAGCCCGACACCCACACCCTGCTCACCAAGGCCGGCAAAGGCTGGATCTTCGATCCCGTCTGGTCGCCCGACGGCAAGCACATCGCCTACGCCGACCTGACGATGACGCTGTACGTCGTGGACGCCGCGTCCGGCGAGGTCGCCACCGTCGACGCGTCCACCGCCGGCGAAATCCGCGAATACGACTTCTCCCCCGATGGCAAGTGGCTCGCGTATTCCAAGCCGCGCGATCCCAAGGACGGTCTCGCGTACAGCGCAAACGAACTCCGCATCTACTCCCTCGATCAGAAACAGAGCTTCCCCGTCTCCACGCCGTTCACCGATGACCACGCCCCGACCTGGGACCCGGCGGGCACGTATCTCTATTTCCTCAGCAACCGCAGCTTCGATCCGATCGTCGACCTGCACGAATGGAACTTCACCACCACCTCCTGCTCAAAGCCCTACGCGCTCGTGCTTGCCGCCGACGGTCTCTCCCCCTTCGCGCCCGACGAACTTCGCGATCCCAAAGGCAAGAAGAAAGAAAAAAAGCACAAGGACGCTCAAGAGCAAAAGTCCGGCGCGAACGACACCGATGGCGACGACGACGCCCCCAAGCTCCCCGAAATGAAGATCGACACCGCGAACCTCTCCGCCCGCGTCTTCCAGTTCCCCATCGGCGCGGAAAACTTCGTCGGCCTGCACGCGACCGACGACAAGGTCTTCATCGCGCAGGTCCCCGTCGCCGGCATGAACGACGAACCCGAGGACGGCGAAGACTCCCGCGCACAGACCACGCTGCTCGCCTTCGACTTCGAAACCAAAAAGGCCGAGCCCTTCCTCTCCAACATCCGCGACTACACCTTCAGCCTCGACAACAAAAAGCTCGCCTACCGCACCGGCGAGGAAATCCGCTTCACCGGAACCGACGCCAAGCCCGGCGAAGACGACAGCCCCAAGTCCAAAAAGCCCAAAGACTCGGTCAATCCGTCCAAGTTCCGCCTCCTGGTCGATCCCGCGGCAGAATGGTCCCAGATCTTCAACGAGGCCTGGCGGCTCCAGCGCGATTTCTACTGGACCCAGGACATGGCCCGCATCAACTGGACCGCGATGAAGGACCGCTACGGCGCTCTCCTCCCTCGCATCGCCACGCGCAATGAACTCAACGACCTTATCGGGCAACTGCTCGGCGAACTCGGCACATCCCACACCTACGTCCGGGGCGGCGACGTCGAGGGCGCACGCTCGGTCAGCACCGGTCTGCTCGGCGCCGAACTCCGGGTCGATCCCGCCTCCAAGACCTTCCGCTTCGCCCGCATCTACCGGCCCGAATCATGGGAAACCGCCTACCCAAACCCCCTGCTCGCCCCGCACGCCCGCGTGAATGAAGGCGACTATCTCTGGGCCATCAACGGCCGCGATGTCGGCGCCACCGAGCAGATCTATCAGTTGCTCGGCACGCTCGCCGATCAGGAAATACAGATCACCGTCGGCTCCAAGCCCGACCGCTCCGACGCCCGCGACATCCAGATCAAGGCCGTCGACGACGAGCACGCACTCCGCTATCGCGACTGGTGCCGCCGCAACCGCGAGTACGTCGACAAAGCCTCCAACGGCGCAATCGGCTACATGCACCTCCCCGACATGGGCGGCGCCGGCCTCACACGCTTCATCCAGTTTTACTACCCGCAGCTCCGCAAGCAGGCACTCATCTTCGACGATCGCTACAACGGCGGCGGCAACGTCTCCCCCATGATCATCGAACGCCTCAAGCGCCAGGTCTGGGCATACGACGTCCCCCGCCGCGGCAGCGTGACCACCTACCCCGAGGGTACAAGCACCGGATTCAAGACCGTCCTTATCAACCACTGGTCGGCGTCCGACGGCGACATCTTCCCCCGCTCCTTCCAGCTCAACAACCTCGGGCCGGTCATCGGCAAGAGATCCTGGGGTGGCGTCGTCGGCATCCGGGGCGACAAGCCATTCATCGACGGCGGCATGTCCACCCAGCCCGAATTCGCCTGGTACGAGCCTCAAAAGGGCTGGGCCGTCGAAAATCGCGGCGTCGATCCCGATATCGACCTCGACAACACCCCGGATCAGGAAGCCCTGGGCAAGGACACGCAGCTAGACCGCGCCATCGCGGAAATGCAGAAACGCATCGCCGAAAAGCCGACCGAACAGTTGAAACTCGCGCCCCCGCCCGACAAGTCGAGCGTGCGACCGAAGTAAAGCCGCTCACTTCGCCGCTTCTCGCCGCGCCGCGTCCACCAGCGGTCCCGCGTTCTCCGGCTCGATCGCGTACGAGAGCGATTCCTCCGCCAATCCCAGCGCTTCGCCCATGTGGCCCGGCTGTTTCGCGATCTTCGCCAGCCGCACGTAATTCGCCAGGTACGCCGCACGCCGCCGGTGCCCGGGCGGAGCGAACAGATCCCGCCGCTCCCACATCACGTCCGCGGCCGCGGCATCATCGAAGCTCGCCCCGATCGAGCCCAGTTGCTTCCGCACCGCGTCCAGCACCACCGGCAGGTTGCCGGCTTCGTGCGCTCGCGCCAGCATCAGCCGCGCCTTGATCGCCTCATACCCCCATTCGCGAAGCTCCGCTTCATGCCCCGGCCACCGCGAGTAGAGACCCCGCATGTTGGTGATCAACTGCTCGCTCGTCCAGTTGAACTCCGGAAAGATCTTGTCGAAGATCGCAATCGCTTTCTTCAGATACCGCTCGGATTCCTCGTACCGCGCGCTGTGCGCCAGGATGTACCCCGTCGATTGGTACGCGTAGCCCCTGTCCGGGCTCTCCGGCGGAAAGAGCTTTTCCGCCGCCGGATAGATCGCGAGCACCATGGCGGTCGCTTCATCAAACCGCTTGTCCTGCACCAGCATCATCGCAAAGTTCACGCGTGCGGAGATCGCCGCCCCGCTCGCCGCGCCCTGCGTCTTCTCCACTTGCTCCACCAGCCGCCGCCGCATGGCAAACGCCTCGTCCTTGCTGCCGTTCTTCTCTTCGCAGATCGCCAGCCATGTCAACACGTTGCCATACGCCTCGCGATGCTTCTCCTGGTCGCGCTCCGCAATCGCGAACGCTTCCCTCAAATACGGCATCGCCTCCCTGTACCGGCCCTGGGTCACATTCGCGCCGCCGACCTGCGCCAGCGCATGCACCAGCGACACATGATCCGGCGGCAGCGCCCGCCGGCACCGCAACAGCACCTCATCCGCCGTCTTCTGCCACTCCTCATCCCGCCGATCCGCCTGCTCCGCCGTCGCCAGCATGTTGAGCGCGACGATCGTCGTCACATCGTCCTTCCCTTTTATCCGTTCCAGCAGCGGGATCGTCACCTTCCACTGCTCGATCGCTTCTTTGCTTTTGCCGATCTGCGTGAGCGCCGCCCCCAGGTCAGTCCGGATGCTCGCCTCGACTTCCGGATCGTCCTTGAACCGCTCGCTCAAGCCATCCGAAGCCTTGGCCAGCACATCTAGCACCTTCACCTCGTGCCCCATCCGATCCGGACTCGCCGCAAGAATCAGATTGCTGATCATGTACTCACGCACCGCCGTGCTGAGCCTTTCCTTGGCGTCCGCACGCTGACGTGCTTTTTCTTCCCGAAGATACATGGTGGTCGCAATGCCCAGCCCGGCGATCAGCGCGATCGCGACGGCCCCCGCGGCGCCCACGACAAGCCGGTTCCGGCGCACGAACTTCCGCACCCGGTACGCGCGGCTCGGCGGCGCCGCCACGACCGGCTCGCCGGTCAGATACCGCCGCACATCCATCGCCAGCCCGTTGGCCGTCTCATACCGGCGCGCCCGATCCTTCTCGAGCGCCTTCATCACGATCCAGTCGAGCTCGCCCCGGATGGTCGAGGCAAGCCGCCCCGGTTCCGTGTGCCGCTTCGCCGCGATGCCCGCGAGCGTGTCCTTGCTCTCACTCAATCGCGTCGATGGCTTCGGCGGATCGACCTCGCGGATGATCCGCTGGATCTCGCCGTACGCCGCGGAACGCAGACTGCGGGAATCAAACGGCGTGGTGCCCGTCAATAGTTCGTAGAGCAGCACGCCGAGCGAGTAAATGTCGGATCGCGTGTCGATATCCGCCGACCCTTCCGCCTGCTCCGGGCTCATGTACTCGGGCGTTCCGATCAATTGCCGATGCTCGGTGAAGAGGGTCTTCTCCGTGAGCTTGGATTCGGTCGCCTTTGCCACGCCGAAGTCGATCACCTTGGCGACCGGTCGGCCGTCCTGCACGCTCACAAGTACGTTGCTGGGCTTGAGATCCCGGTGGATGATGCCCTTGGAATGGGCGTGCTGAACAGCCTGACACACCTGCTCGAACAGGCCGAGCCGATCGTTGATGGAGAGGTTCTGCGCGTCGCAGTACTCGGCGATCGGCACGCCCTGCACGAACTCCATCACGAAGTAAGGTCTGCCGCGCTCGGTGGCGCCCGCGTCGAGCACCTTGGCGATGTTGGGGTGATCGAGCACCGCCAGCGCCTGGCGTTCTTGCGCGAATCGGGCGATCACCTGCGCCGTGTCCATCCCCACCCGGATCACCTTGAGCGCCACGCGGCGCTGGGGATTCTTCTGCTCCGCCTCGTACACCACACCCATGCCGCCCTGCCCAAGAACAGCCCCGAGCCGGTAGGGCCCGATCGCCTCCGGATGTTCTTCCGCCCGCGAGAGGCCCCGCATAGCGCCGACTACCTCACCGCCGTCGGGATTGAACCGCTCGCCCACGCTCTCGTCCGCGCGCAGAAGCGCCTCGACTGCGAGGCGCAGCACCAGATCTCCCTGGCACGCTCGATCGAGAAACGCCCCGCGCTCCGACGGCGCGAATGCCGCGGCCTCCTCAAACAGACTGCGAACCCGCCGGAATTGCTCCGGCGTCATGTTGCCCGGCTTTGGCTGTTCATCGCTCAACGGGACAGTTCCTTCTGGAGCCACGCGCGGATGAACCGCGTGTCCATCTCGACCGTCCGGGGCGAGACGTCCGCGATCTCCGCTGTTCTCTCAACGGAAAGTCCGGCCAGGAAGCGCAATTCAAAAACACGACCCAGCCGCTCATCGAGCGCCGCCAGCTTGGTAACCGTGTCGTCCAGTTCAACCAGGTCGATGGGAGACGCCGCCGCGGGCTCCCGGGCTCCGTCCAGCGTGACTTTGACCCCTTCACCCCCGCGCCGCTCCGCCCGTTTGGCCCGGGCGTGATCCGTCAAAAGGTTCCGCATGGCCTTGGCCGCCACCCGGAAGAAATGTTTCCGGTCGTTCCATTCTGCCGCGTTACCCACTTCCTGCGAACGCAGCAGACGCACGCACAATTCGCTCACCAAGGCCGTGGGCTGCAGCGTGTGCCCGGCGCCCTGATCACGAAACACGTGCCCGGCGATCGCCCGCAATTCGTCGTAGGCGACGCTCATCAGTTCATTGGTGGCCGCTTCGTCTCCGGACTTGATCCGGTCAAGCAGAACCGTCACGTTGGACTTTGCCTCGGCCATACCCCCCCCACCCCGCCAATCTCCCGGAGAGCCCCGGAACCGCCACCTTTGCGGCAACCGGAATTTACCACAAAGCCTTGCGCCCGCCCACCACATTTCCCGTTGCTCCATTCGAAGGGCACCGGGGCAATCACCAACTGCCCGGACGGTTCGAATTCCCGCTCCCAATCGTCGGAAGCGGTTGGGAACGGCCAACCAACGGGCCATGGGGCCAGAAAGAGTCTCCGTC
The DNA here is from genome assembly GCA_018242645.1 of Planctomycetota bacterium. Taxonomy (GTDB): domain Bacteria; phylum Planctomycetota; class Phycisphaerae; order Phycisphaerales; family UBA1924; genus JAFEBO01. Next base: position 7,410 of record JAFEBN010000036.1, read on the forward strand.
ATGTTCACCAGCCTTGCAAATCGTTGTCCCGCCCGCCTCGCCGCCCTCGTGCTCGCCGGAATCGCCGGCTCTGCCCTGGCAGGCAACACCGTCGTAATCTCCGACAGCAATTTCGCCAACAGCGACTGGACCCTGACCAACTTCGGGAATCGCGTCGCCACCGGCGCCCAGACCCCGCTCGGCCTCGTCGGCACCGGCCGCGAGGTAAGCCACCCGCTCAACGGGTCGTCCAACGTCCAGGTCTTTCACAAGTTCAACACCGCCGCGGGAGAGATCAAACCCGCCAACGGCGCCATCGTCTCGCTCGATTTTGCGATTCAGTACCGCTTTGTGTCCGGCGTCGGCTCCAACGGCCATCAGCTCGGCTTTGCCCTCGAGCAGGGCGGCATCGCCTACCGCACCGCGACGGCGCCCACCGGAATCTCCGGCGCGTGGACGGTCCGCACTACCACCGGACTCACGGCCGCCGACTTTACCCGCTACGACGGTCAAGCGGGCAATCCCGATTTCTCCACAGCCGGCGCGCCTATCCGCTTTGGATTCCGCTCCAGCAACGGCAACGCTGGCAGCAGCGTAAGTCAAATCGTCCGCTACGACGATTTCTCCGTCTCCGTCATGCGCAACAAGACTCAGTCCGCGCAGGGCGATTTCCCCCCAGGCAGCACCGATGTCAGCCAGAATTCCAACGACCCCGGCACAACCGGCAGCACCGCGCCCGCTTCGGACGGTCCACAGGGCGAGGTGCACCAGACGTCTCACTTCCGTGGCGCCCCGCCCGCCAACGGCGCTGCGACCTCAATCGAGACGTTTGTCGTACTGACCGATTCGGCGGCGGAGGTGGACCCGTCGAAAGGCGCCGCCGAGACCGTCCAGATGACCATCAAGCACCGGCGGGTAAGCGGCCAACCTCATCCCACCACCGGGCCCCAGACGTTCCGCGTGGCGGTCAAGCAGGGAGCCAACGAATACGTGTCCAAGTCCGAGTTCTCTTCGACGCCGGACCCGTCCGTGCAGCAGACCGACTACACCACAACGAAGACTCCCCGGCTCAAGGAATCCGATTTCAAAAAGCGCGACGGCACGCCCGGGCAGCCCGACTTCAAGAACCCTTCCACGGCGCCCGCCAAGCTCGGCTACAGCCCCAAGACCGATTTCCCTGCATCCGCTCCGGCCCGCGGTACCGACGCCGACGGCGCCGGAGGCGAAGAAGAAATCGTCAACTACGACGACATCGTCTTCGAGGTCTCCTTCATCGCCTGCAGGAGCGACCTGAGTTCGGACGGCTATGTGGATGACTCCGACTTCGTGCTGTTCGCGGCCGCGTACGACACCCTTGACTGCACCGACCCCAACATGCCCGCCGGCTGCCCCGCCGATATCAACGGCGACGGGTTCGTGGACGACAGCGATTTCGTGCTCTTCGCAGCGGCGTATGACCTGCTCGAATGCCCTTAGCACTCACGGTTCAAGCAAGATCCCATTGAGACGGAAGAGGCCAGGAGCACCGCTCCGGGCCTTTTCTTTTTCGCAGATCCACCCGCACATTCGCACGTTGCCGGAACGACCACTCCCGACTGCGAGATGCCCCATTTCGCACCTGCGGTCGCGCGAGTTTCTGTCCGATGTGGCGTTTCGCGTTGCGCCGGACTCACGTGCTTTCCGTTTCTACTGGTGCATCTGTTCGCTTGCGGCCAGGCTCGGCTCCATACCTCTTTCAGGAAGCACGAAAGGATCCAGTCATGTCGGATGTAGACAAACGCCTCGTCATCCTCTCGGCCGTCGCCGCGGCCTCGCTCATGGCTTCGGGCGCAGTTGCACGCCAGGCCGTCACCATCTCGGACGGCTCGTTCCAGTCCGACTGGTTCCTGACGAAGTTTGACACCGGCACCGACAGCATGATCCAAGCGACGTGGGATCAAATCGAAGGGAACCCCGTTACCAGCATGAAAATCACCAACTTCGTGGGCCCGAGCCATGATTTGCAGGGGTTTCACAAGTACGGCAAGGCCGGTGTTCGGATCGACCCGTCGCTCGGGGGAATCCGATCGCTCTCGTTCTCCATCCAAGCCAAGAAGTTCTCCGGCGGCAATGCAACCGGACAGCAGATCGGACCGGCTATCGAACAAGCAGGTGTGGCCTATCGCGCCGGTAGCCTCACGACCGGCAACAGCACCAATTGGGTTACCCGCAAAGGAACTTTCGTCGCGGCCGACTTCACCCGATTCGATGGCCAACCCGGCAATCCCGATTTTTCGATTTCAGGTTCGCCAATCACGGTCGGGTTCCGAAGCGGCAACAGCGGCTCCGCCGACCTCACCGTCACGTTCAACTACGACAACTTTTCCATGACCGCGTTCTTCGCCAACCTGACGATCAGCGACGGCACGTTTAACGATTCCGACTGGGTTGTCACCAACTTCATCACCGGCTCCGGCGGCACCGCAACGGGCACGCAAACCACCGGCGGGAATCCGGCCGATTGCCGCCAGGTTCTGAATCACATGAATGGCGGGTCCGCCTCGCTGGATGCGTTCCACAAGTACAACGCGCCCGGGGCCGAGATTGACCCGTCGCTCGCGCCGGTCGCATCCGTGGACCTCGTCATCGACGCCAAGTTCGTGAGCGGCCCCGGAAACAACGGGGAGAGATTCGGCCTTGCCCTTGAGCAAGGCGGTATTGCCTACAAAGCCGGAAGCCTGGCAACCGGGCGCGTGACCGATTGGACAACCTACTCGACGCTTCGCATGAAATCGGGCGACTTCACCCGCTTCGACGGCCAGCCCGGCACGCCCGATTTCTCTAAATCTGGCGATCCAATCCGCTTTGGCTACTTCACCGCGAACACCAACGGCGCTGGCAGCGGCGCCATCAATCTGAAGGCCAACTACGACAATTTCGCCGTTCATGTCCACTTCGTGGATTGCCCCTGCGATCTCACATCCGATGGTGTGGTGGACGATTCCGACTTCATCGTCTTTGCCGGCGCATACAACATCCTGGACTGCGCCGACCCCGCTATGCCCCTCGGTTGCCCGTCCGACCTCGACAAGGACGGTCTGGTCGATGACGGCGACTTTGTCGAGTTCCTGTTGGCCTACAACACGCTCGAGTGCCCCTGAAATTCGCCGCGCAACCCGACTATGCGTTTGGTTCAGCGGCCGCACCTCCTTTCCTGCAATTTCGCTTGCGCCCCGCCGCCGTCAATTCCGTTGTTGATGCGGGGCGAGCGCTGATGCACATCCCCGATTTCGGTTCATTCAGGAGCCTCCCATGCACCTGCCCATTCGATTCTCCCTCCCCGTCCGAATGACCGTCCGCGCGATTCTTCTTGGCGCAGCGCTGCTCGGCGCGCCCTTCGCCACGACAACCGCTGCCGCAGCACCCTGCACCATCACCACCGACCCGGCTTCTGTCACCGTTTGCGCGGCCGACACCGGCGACGTCACCTTCACCTGTGCCTGGTCCTCGACCGGCCACGCCGCGTGGTACGTCAACAACGTCCTGGCCTGGACCGATCCGGCCAACGGCGCCTCCACCAGCACGTATCACCACGCCGGAAGCACCACCGCCTCGATCTACTGCGTCTGGGACAGCGGCCCCTGCACGCCCCAAACAAGCAAGACCGCGACGCTGACCGTCAACACGCCGGCGACGATTTCCGCCAACCCCACCCCGATCGCCCGCTGCGCCGGCGGCACCGCCATCTTCACCGTCACCGCCGCAGGCTCGCCCGCCCCCACCTATCAGTGGAAGAAAGGCAACACCGCGCTTGCCGATGTCGCCGGCCAGATCTCCGGGTCCAAGACCGCCACGGTCACCCTCAGCAACATCGACACCACCGACGCGGGCAACTACAAGTGCACCGTCTCCAACGCCTGCGGCAACGACACGAGCGCCGTCGCCGCCCTCACGGTCAACACGCTCTCGATCACGACCCAGCCCACGCCCGTCACCACCTGCGCCGGCATCGACGTCGTCTTCAGCATCGCCGCCACGGGATCGAGCACCCCGACCTATCAATGGAAAAAAGGAACAACCATCCTGACCAATGGAAACGGTGTTCTTGGTGCAACCACGAATCAGCTCAAACTGACTTCGGTTGACTCCACCGACGCCGGCAGCTACTCCTGCGTGGTCAGCGCACCCGGCGCATGCTCGGCTCTCACCAGCACCGCCGTTGCCCTCAGCGTGAACGCGGCACCCTCGATCCAGCAGCAGCCACGCGCCGGATTCGCCTGTTCAGGAAGCACGTATTCCTTCCGCGTCCAGGCCACCGGCACGCCGACCCCAACATACCGATGGCAGAAGAACCAGTCCGACCTCAACAACATCACCGGCAAGATCTCCGGCGCCACCTCCGCGATACTCACAATCTCCGGAACCGGCGCCGCCGACGTCGCCTCATACCGCTGCATCATCACCAACACATGCGGCACAGTCACATCCGACGAGGTCTCGCTCCAGGTCACCAACGGGCTGCCAACCATCATCACGCAGCCGCACCCCATCAACTCCTGCAACGGCGACGGAGTCTTCAGCGTCCAGGCCGGCGGCATCGGCCTTCGATATTTCTGGGAAGTCCAGGACATCTACAACTTCCCGTATGACTGGTACGGGTTTGAAGGGGATGATCCACCCTATGTCACCGGCTCTGACACCGCCACAATCACCTTTAGCCACTTTTTCAATCAGGACGCGGTCGTGCGGTGCATCGTCGACGGGCCCTGCGGCAGTGTCGCAAGCAAAGGAGCGTACGTCTTCACGACCTTCTCGCCCGTCATCCAGGTCCAGCCGCAGGATTCACCGGCCTGCGCCGGGGGCGAGCCCGCCCTTTTCGGAGTCGAGATCTCGGAAGCCTCCGATCCGTACTACACCGCGCAGTGGCAGTGGCTCCCCGCGGGTGCCGCAAGCTGGCTCAATCTTGTTCCCGGGAACAACAGCTATCTCGGCTCCCCTCGTCTCTTGGCCTCCGGTGTCGATACCACCGAACTCGCGGTGACTCCGCTCGCCAGCTCCGCCAGCGCCGCGCAGTTCCGCTGCATTCTTGCCGAGACCGATACCTGTGTCACCACCAGCCTGCCCGCGTCGCTGCTCCTGTGCGTCTCCGACCTCGATTGCAACGGCCTCGTCGACGACGCCGACTTTTCCATCTTCCTCGGGGCGTACAACATCCTCGACTGCGCCGACCCCACCATGTCCGCGGGCTGCCCTTCCGACCTGAACCGTGACGGCGTCGTGGATGATGCCGACTTCAGCATCTTCGTCGTCGCCTACGACGCTCTGCTCTGCTTCTCCGCCGCATATTGAGCCATTCACATAATTCGTCCGAACTCAAAGGCCCGGGAGCGACTCCGGGCCTTCTTTCTTTTCGTGCGTCACCCGCGTCAAATACAACCGCCCAACCCTCACCGTTCCGGGCTGAAGCGCGCACGGCACCCTGATCACGAGACGCGTCCCCCGCGATCGCCCGCAATTTGTCGTAGGCGACGCTCAACAGTTCATTGGTGACTGCTTCGTCCCCGGAGTTCATCCGGTCGAGCAGAACCGTCACGTTGGACTTTGCGTCGGCCATACCCCCCCCCACCCCCCCGCCGTCAAATCTCAGAGATAGGGACCACACCAATGCGGCGGCGGGAATTACCACAATGACTTGCGCCAACCGACCCCATTTCCCGTTGCTCCAGTCGAAGAGCCGCGCGGCAAACGCAGACCGCCCGGAAAGTCCGAATGACCGCTCCCAATTGTCGGAAGCGGGTTCGGCGCGACCAACCAACGGGCCAACGGGCCAGAAAGAGCTTTCGCCATGTTTCCCAGCCTTGAGAACCGGACCGGCGTCCTCCTCGCTGCCGCCCTTACGGCGCTCGCCGGGGTCGCCTCATCCGCGCTGGCCGACAACCAAGTTTCTTTCACCGACGGAACCTTCGCCAACGCCGACTGGACCCTCACCCTTGTGACGACCGGAACCGGGGGCACGGCCACCGGAACCCAGAACGCCAACGGCAATCCCGGCACCGGCCGGCGCGTGGTGCACAACGTCAACGGCGGCACGACCAGCGTCCAGGCTCAGCACATGAACATCGCCGGGGCCAACATCATGGACCTTGCCTCCGGCGACATCATCACAATCGACTGTTCCATCATGGCCAGGTACAACTCCGGCGTCGGCGGCAACGGACAAACGATCGCCTTTCTCGTCGAGCAGGCAGGCGTCCGATATGCCTCATCCAGTCTCACGACCGGCAGTTCTGGAAACTGGGTCACCCGCTCGGCCAGCCTCACCGCCGCCAGCTTCTCCCGTGTGGACGGCCTGCCGGGCACGCCCGATTTCTCGAGCGCGGGCGCTCCTCTCACCTTCGGCTACCGAACCGTCAACAACGGCTCCGGCGGAGGCGCCTTTTCCCAGACCGTCACGTACGACAACTTCTCCGTCATCGTTCACCGCAACACGCTCTTCGCTGCAGATAGCGATTTCGCCATTGCCGACTGGAATGTGACGCCTTTCGTAACAGGCAATGGCGGCACGCCCACGGCCACGCAGCTCACCTCCGGCGGCAACCCGGATAATTGCCGCCGCGTGGTGCACCTGATGAACAGCGGCGCCGCCGGACTTCAGACCTTCCACGAGTACCTGCCCGCCACCGGAACCATCCTGCCGTCCCAGGGCACCATCGACCGCATCGAGATGACGCTCGATGCCAAGTACAACAGCGGCGTCGGCGGCAACGGTCACCAGATCGGTATCGCCCTGGAGCAGGGCGGCATCGCCTATCGCACGACCGGCCAGGTCACCAACGCCACCGGTAGCTGGGTCACACGCCAGTCCGCCTGGCTGAAGGCATCCGACTTCATACGCTTCGACGGCGTCGCCGGCAATCCTGACTTCTCCACCGGCGGCGGCCCGATCCAACTCGGCTTCTGCACCGCCAACTCGAAAGCAAACGGCGGCTCGTACAACCAGGTCGTGAGCTACGACAACTGGTCCGTCCGCGTCCACTTCGTCGCCTGCAAGAGCGATCTCTCGTCCGACGGCCTGGTGGACGACACCGACTTCGTTCTTTTCGCGACCGCCTACGACATGCTCGACTGCGCAGATCCCGCCATGCCCGCGGGTTGCCCGGCCGACATCACCGGCGACGGCCTGGTCGACGACAGCGACTTCGTCCAGTTTGCCGAGGCCTACGACGCCCTCCAGTGCCTCTGAATACATCGCGCAACTTCTTCCCGCCGGCCCGGGGTCGCCCCGGGCCTTTTTATTTCGGCGCCGTTGCGCCCACACCGCGGCCAATTCGTTGCTGTGGTTGGAAAGCCGTGGCCTCCACCCGCACGGACTTCCAAGGAGATCGATCATGCGCACCGCCTTTCCCGATTGCCGGTTTCTCGCGATACTCAACATGTCCATCGCGCTCGTCCTGCCATCCGCGAACGCCCGAGCCGATCACTCCCTCCCGTTCAACGACACCAACTTCGCGAACGCAGACTGGTTCCTGCAGAATTTCGGAAACAGAAACGCCACCGCGACCCAGGTGCCCGATGGCTTTTCAGGCACTGGGCGGCAAGTCACGCACCCGCTCAGCCTCAATTCCAGCGTGCAGGCCTGCCATCTTCTCAACGTGCCAACCGCCCAGATCGACCCAGCCTCCGGCACGGTCGTTTCCCTCGACTTCTCCATCATGGCAAAGTTCATCAACGGCGTCGGCGCCAACGGCCACCAGGTAGGACTGGCGCTCTTCCAGGATGAGATCCTCTATCGCGCCGGCGCCCTGGTAACCGGAACGTCCGGCGAATGGGTCCACCTGACGCTCACAAGCCTCAAGAGTTCCGACTTCACACGCTTCGACGGCCAGCCCGGCAACCCCGATTTCTCCCCGGCGGGTCAGCCGATCATGTTCGGCTTCCGCACCGGAAACGGAAACGCGGGACAGAATGTCAATCAGGTCGTGGTCTACGACGATTTCAGCGTGGTCGTTCATCGAAGCACAATTCTCGTCGTTGACGGCAGTCCCGCGAATTCGGATTGGACCGAAACAATCGCCACAACCGGAACCGGGGGCTCGTTCTCTTCCATCGGCAGCCAGCCAAACGGCAACCCCGACACATGCCAACTTGTCACATTCACGATCAACGCAGGAAGCTCGAGCGTGGAGGTACTCGACCTGTACAACGCCGACAAGGGCTATATCCAGCCCGCGTACGGCGCGATCGAGACGATCGATTTCGCAACCGATTTCCGACTCAACACGAATGGCTCGTCATCCCCAGTCACGACGAACCTTCTGCTGAGCCAGGCAAGTGTCCTGTACCAGGGTCCCAACATGTCGAGCGGAACAGGGACGAATTGGCACCCCGTCGAGGCGCGCAGTCTCCGTGCTTCCGATTTCAAGCGTCACGACGGCCAGCCGGGCCTGCCCGATTTTTCCACCAACGGCGCGCCGATCCGCGTTGGACGCCGCCTGCAGGCCTCTCACGGCGCCGCCGGGTCACTCACCACGCTCAAGCAGTACCTGGACAACTTCACAGTCCGAGCCCACTTCGTCGACTGCCGCTGCGACCTCAACCTCGACGGCTTCGTCGATGACGCCGACTTCACGTTCTTCCTGATGGGATACAACATCCTCGATTGCGCCGACCCGGCGATGTTCCCCGGCTGCCCGCCGGACTTCAACGATGACGGCTTCGTGGATGACGGCGATTTCCTGATGTTCGTCGCCGCCTACGACGCACTCGAGTGCCCTTGAGCGAAGTACCGCAAGACGCCTTCGAGACTCCGCGGGGTAAATGGCCCCAAGAACCAACTGGAGTTTGTTTCTGCAAAGGCCGGCGGGCCTTTCTCCAGGAGCCGGTGGTACACTCAAGGCTCCGAGCGCAAGGCGTCGCGGGGCACCGGGGCCTCGCCCGCCCGGCCCGCTCGGTTCGCGATGAGCGCCGGAAAGCCTCAGCCCGAGAACGATGCCGAAGCGCTCCGAGCCCTGCTCGAAGCCGTCTCCTCGGGCCACCAGGGCTCCGAATCGCGGCTCCTGGAAGTGCTCTACGGTGAACTCCGCGCGATCGCGGGGTCTTTCTTCCAGACCGAGCGCAGCGATCACACGCTCGAGCCCACCGCCCTGGTCCACGAGGCCTATGTCAGGCTCCTCGGAAGCAACAACGCGTCCTGGCAGAGCCGTGCGCACTTCATCGCCGTCGCTTCCAAGGTCATGCGCCACGTCCTGATCGACCACGCCCGCGCCAGGCGAACGCAGAAACGTTCCGGCGGACAGCGCGTCACCCTCTCGGGCGTGCTCGATGACCAGGGCTCCGAGCCGGTCGACGCCATCGATATTCACGAACAGCTTGAGCGGCTCGAAAAGATCGACGCCCGCCAGGCCCGCATCGTCGAGATGCGATTTTTCGGCGACATGCAGTTCCGCGAGATCGCGACCGTGCTCGGCGTCAGCGAACGCGCCGTGCACCTCGATTGGCGCATGGCCAGCGCGTGGCTCCGCCGCGAGCTGCAGAAGGGCCGCGCATGAGCGATAACGCTGCCGCCGCCTCCCGCCACGAACGCGCCCGGTTGATCTTCGCCCTCGCGCTCGACAAATCCGCCGCGGATCGTGCCGCGTTCCTGCAGGATGCCTGCGGCAACGACCACGAACTGCGCCAGGAAATCGAGTCCCTGCTGCAATTCGACCGCGATTCGGGCGACTTGCTCAATCCCCCCACTTCGCCGACCGCCCTCTCGAACACCCAGCCCACGCCGGATCACATCGGCCACTTCCGGATCATCCGCCTCATCGGCGCCGGCGGCATGGGCGACGTCTACGAGGCCGAGCAGCTCGCACCCCGGCGGCGCGTGGCGCTCAAGGTCATGCGCCGCGGCCCGCGCTCGACCGATTTCGCGAAACGCTTCGAGCGCGAAGCTCAGATTCAGGCCTCCCTCACGCACCCCGGCATCGCCGCCGTCTACGAAACCGGCGTCGATACCTCTTCCGGCGCGCCGGTTCCCTTCCTGGCAATGGAGCTTGTGGAAGGCGTGCCGCTCCTCGAGTTCGCCCGACGCAACGAGCTTGATGTCGCCGCCCGGCTCTCGCTCATGCTCAGCGTGTGCGACGCCCTCAGTTACGCCCACCAGCGCGGCGTCATCCACCGCGATCTCAAGCCCGACAACATCCTGGTTCAGCAGTCGCCGCAGGGGCCCCGACCCCAAGTGCTCGATTTCGGAGTCGCCAAGTTCACCGAATCCGGCATCAACCACGCCCTCACCACGCGGACGCAGGTCGGCCAGCTCATCGGCACGCTCTCGTACATGAGCCCCGAGCAGTTGTCCGGTCGCACCGACGAGGTCGACACCCTCTCGGATGTCTACGCGCTCGGCGTCGTGCTCTATCAGCTCCTCTCCGGCCAAACTTGCCACGCCACCCGCGACATGCCTCTGCCCGAAGCGATCCGCTTCATCTCCGAGAACGAACCCACCCGCATCACCGTCCACCAGCCGGCGCTCCGTGGCGACATCGAGACCATCGTCCACAAGGCAATCGAACGCGACAAGACCCGCCGCTACGCATCGGCCTCCGAGCTCGCGGCCGATATCCGCCGGTACCTCAACAACGAGCCCATCGCCGCCCGCCCCGCGACGCTCGTCTACCAGATTTCCAAATTCACGCACCGCCATCGCGGTCTGGTAACCGCCACCGGACTCGTGATCGCTCTCCTCGTCGCAGGCATCGCCGCAACTTCCTACATGGCCATCGCCGCGAATCGCGCCCGAGAGGTCGCCGAACGCAAGACGTCTGTCGCCGAAGGGGTTTCCGACGTCCTCTTGAGCGCACTCACAACCGCAACGCCCAAGGTCACTCCGGGCAAAGAGCCTCTGCTCATCGACGCGATCAAACGCATCGAATCGCAAACGACCGACGCTTCCACCAGCATCACGCCCGAAGTGCAAGCCGTCATCCTCAACATCGTCGGCATCATCTACCGCGAACGGGGCGACTTCGACAGTGCCGAACAGAGTTTCACAAAGTCACTCGAAATCCGCCGTCGCGTGCTCGATCCCCACGACCCCAACATCGCCGATACGCTCAACAACCTCGGCCTGATCCGCAAGCGTCAGGACCGTTTCGCCGAGGCCGCCGAGTTCTACCGCCAGGCCGTCGAGATCCAGCGCAGCAGCTCGTTCAAAGACGATGTTCGCCTCGCCCGCAACCTCTTCAACCTCGCCAACGCCTACATCTCGGCCTCCGCATACGAGCAGGCCAAGCCGCTTCTCGCCGAAGCACACGCCATGCATCTCCGCCTCCCTCGAACACCGGAGATTCTCGGTTACTATGTAACGGCTGACGCCAAGATCGCCATGGGCGAAGGCCGATGGCAGGATGCGCGTGCGCTTGCGGAAAAAGCCCTCGCGATGCAGCGCGAAGCCGTCGGCGAAACGCACCCCACCATTGCCTCCTGCCTCGCCGACCTGGGCGAGATCCTGGTCCACCTGGGCGAGACCGATCAGGGCCTCGATCTGCTCCGCGAGGCCGACGCCATGTCGCTCAAGGTCTTCCCCGCCGGCCCTTTGCACCCCATCGGCCGCGGCATCCGGGCCAGACTTGTTGACGCCCTGCGTAAAACCGACCACGAGGGCGAAATCGATCGGCTTCCAAAGTAACTTCACGCAAGCTCGCTGCAGCCGAACGAGCGCGGAATTCGCTTCAACGACCCGCCGAAGTGTCTCCCTTCGGCAACTCCCACACGTCCACTCGCTCCGTTCCCTTCGGCACGTTGAGCCAGTTGTCCACGAGCGACGGCCTCCTCACCAGCACCGCCGCACCGGCAAACTGCGCCCGAGGCGACACATACCACGTGGCAACAAGCTTTGACGGCACATCGAGCGCGGCCAACTGACGCCCGTCCGAGTGCCCCGCCACCATCGTTTGCTCGCTCGCAACGGGCGGGATCACGAAAACAGCCGAGGAACGCCGCGATGTCTGCTTCTGCGTCACCGTCCCGGTTTCAAAATCCCAGAATGAAGCTGTCTCGCCCCCCCTTTCTTCGGGAATCCACTCCAGCCACACGCCGGTGACATCCGGCGCGATCGATGCGCCGCCGATCGGTTCCTTTTTCTGCAGCACCATCTTCCGCCAACCGTCCTCACCTCCGACAAACGCAAAGTGGCGGTTCACATCATCCGACCTGTAGGTGCTTCCCAGAAATGCCCAGGAGATTTTCCCATCTCGTTCCGCCGCGACGGGGAGCAGAAAGCTCGACATCGCCAGTTCGTTGTTGGGCACGTCGATCA
>JAFEBN010000037.1 GCA_018242645.1 Planctomycetota bacterium
GGGAACCCGCCGTTGCCGTAGTTGTTGTTCTGGAAGCCGCCCTGAGGCTGCCCACCGGCATTCGGACCACCGGCCCCCCCTTGACTGGGCTGGCCACCGCCCGGCTGGTTGCTGGGCTGGCCTCCCTGCGGCGCCCCCTGGTTGCCTTGCTGGGGGTAGCTGGGCTGAGCGTGGGACGGGGCGGGGTGCCCGCCGGACGACTGGTGAGACGACGGTGCGGGCTGCGGAGCGGGCCTGGGCTCCGGGATGTCCTCATAGCGCGGCGTGATCGGGCGGTCGACGCGCGGGGCGGGGCGTTCGCGCTCCACCGGGCGCTCGGCGGGCGCTTCCTTGGGCTCGGCGACGGCGGCCGAGGCCTTCTTGGTGTCGCGCCGGGGACCGACCGGGCGGAACTTGGAGCCGGAACGTTCGGTCTTGGCGTCGGACTTGGAGGAATCGCCGGATGACTTGGCCATGAATCTGCAAACTCCGCAATCCGGTCGGAGCACGTTCCCTGTGAACGCGTCGAACCTTGTTTGTTGTGTGTGGAAGCGCGCGAGCGCGAAAGAGACAAGCCGTTGAACGCGAAAGAGTCGCTCGCGTCAAAGTGCAGTTGGGCCGCCGTCACTTTCCGTTCGCCCGGGCCGGACCGGCGTGCGAACACCGGAACGAACGAGCAAGCTGCAACTTGAAAGCGGCTGAAACACCGGGCAGAACCGCAAGTCCGAAACTCGCGTCACCGGTCATTGATTATACCACATATTCCTTACCACGGGCAAGCCGGGCCGGTTCAAGCCAGGCGCGGATATTTCGTTTCGACCTGCCGGAGCAGCACATCGACCCGGGCGGGCAGTTGCCCGGCGTCTGCATCGTTCAAAACCACGAATGCTGCCGCGGCACGCTTGCGATCGAGCGGCCACTGGGCGGCCTCTCGCCGATCGAGTTCGGCCTCGTCCCAGCCCCGGGACCGCACCCGCGCGAGCCTTTGCTCACGCGGGGCTTCCACGAACACAACGGCGTCACATTCTGAATCCACGCCGGCTTCGAGCAGGAGCGGCGCGTCGATGACGGCCAGACGCACCCCGCGTTCGCCGGCGCGTTGGATCTCGTCTTGGCGCTCGTGCCGCAGCTTGGGGTGGATCAGCGATTCGAGGCGGCGTCGCTGCGCGGGATCGGCAAAGACGATATCGGCGACGCGTTTGCGATCGACCGCGCCCTGGCGCACGACATCGGGCCCCCACCACTCGACGAGTTGCGCTTTCACTTCGGGGGTCTCGAGCACGCGCTTGGCCTGGGTGTCGGAATCGAGCACGATCGCGCCGCGGGCCGCGAGCTCGCGGGCTACTGCGCTCTTTCCGGCGCCGATGCCTCCTACCAGCCCCAGCACGACCGGGCGCGGAGCGGAGGCGTCGCCGAGTCCGGCATCGCCCCGGACGCTGTCGGCGGCATCACGAACGCGTGCCAGCACGCTGTCCGGATCATCGATCATTTCCCAGATCACTTCAAAGCCGTCGCTTCCCGCGGAGGAAAGGCCGATCGTGCCGATCCCCGCGAGTCGCTCGAAAAAGGACTTGGAGACTGCCGTGTTCTGCAAACGCGCGAGGGGGATCTCCACGGCGAGGCGAGAGAACACGCCCGTGATCGCCCGCACGCGCCGGGTGGTCAGTTCGTAGCGGGCGCAGAAAACCCAGATCGCCCGCCACGCCACGCGGAGAACGAGCAGGGCGAGAAGCGCCGCGAGACCGACATCGCGCCAGTAAGACGGCGGCACGAACAGCCACAGCAGGATGAAGCCCCCGACCAGCGCGACGATCGCCCGCAGCGGCTGCAGCACGATCGACGCCGAGGACGGCTTGACCCGCAGAATCAACTGTTCCTGGGCTTTTTCGTCCGCGTTACTCATGTGCTCGCCGGCGAGACTCAGCGGCCGATAGCTTCCTTCTTCAGCACGCCCACATAGGGCAGGTTGCGGTAGTAACCGTCGTAATCAAGGCCGTATCCGACCACGAATTCGTTCGGGATGTCGAAGCCGACGTAGTGGGCTTTGACTTCCCGCCTGCGCACTTCGGGGGGCTTCTTCAAGAGCACGCAGATGCGGATGCTCGCGGGCTTCTGCGTGCGGATCAGTTCGTCGATGAGGCCGAGCGTCTGTCCGCTGTCGAGGATGTCGTCGACGATCACGACGTGCTTTCCCGAAAGGTCCTTGGGGAGTTCGCCGGCGAGCTTGGCGCCTTTGCTCTCGATGCTCGTGCCGGGGTAGCTGGAGACCGCCACCACGCGGAGGCTGAGCTTGAGCGTCAACTCGCGGATCAGGTCGGCCGTGAAGACCAAGGCGCCGGTCAGGATCGGTACGAACACGATGCGTCCGGAACCGTCATCGCCCGCGTGCCCCTCGCGCTGCAGTTCATCCTGCAGGTCACGGGCCAGTTCGCGCCCCAGATCATGGACCCGGAGGGCGATCTGCGCCCGGTCAATAAGAATGCTTTCGACATCGGCGACCATGCCCAGAAGGTATCACAGCGGGATGGACGTGTGTGGAACGGAGCCGCAAACTCACTCTTGCGGTTTCGAGAGGTCGTCGCGCAGCCAGGCACGGGCGAAGGACCAATCCCGCTTCGCGGTCCGCTCGGAAACGCCCAGGGCGAGGGCGGTCTGTTCCAGATTGAGGCCGGTGTAGAAACGCAGGCGAACCACCGCCGCGGCCTGTGGATCGACCCGCGCGAGCCGCTCCACCGACGCATCAAGCGGGAGCAAACCCTCTTCCGCGGCTTCGTCGGATGCGATTCCCTCCAAGCCGCTCAGCGTCAGTGCGACTTGGCGAGCGCGGGGGGTCGTTTCCGATCGACCGTACTTGGCGCGGGCGCGGTCGATGAGGACGCGGCGCATGGCTTCCGCGGCGGCGGCGTAAAAGTGGCCTCGGCTCTGCCAGGGAATGTCGCGCGGGCCGACGAGTTTCAGGTAAGCCTCGTGCACGAGGGCGGTGGCGGAGAGGGTCTGGCCGGCGCCGGCGTGGCGCTCCCCACGAATCTGGAGTTGGGCGGCACTTCGCAACTGGTCGTACACCAGTTCCAGCAGAGCGTTGATCGACTGGGGCGTGGGTGCCTGAAGGAGCAGCGTGATGTCCTGTTTCGTCACAGACAGTGAGAGCGGACGTGTGGTGCCCGCGGCGTCCTGGTCGCGCATGCCGTGCCGTGGAGTTTCGGGCATGGAGAGTCTCCGTCAAAGACGGCGGGTGAGGGGTCTAGGGTGCGGCAGCATCTGCCTTGTGCAACGCATCTTCGGCCTCGGTGATCAGGAGCGCAGGCTCGAAGAGCCCCGGGCTGCTCTCCCGCCCGTTGTATGTCTTCAGGGCTGCGGATGCTGCGGTGACATCTTCGCGCGCCGCGGCGAGGTTCGCATCGCCCCCGATCGCGATCAGAATCAGAGCACGGATGGCCCGAGCGACGGGTGCGGGTTGTGACTCGATCTCCCGGGTTTCAGGATCATCCGGCCGACGCGAACCGAGCGCGATCGATAGTTCGATCGCATCACGGGCACCCGACAGATCTTGAAATCGAAGGAGAATGAGGGCGAGCGTCTGTTGGCCCAGGGCACTTTCCGGCTCAACGCTCAGCAACTGACGGCATTCCACGAGCAACTGCGTTCGAACCTTGTCGAGGTCGAAGGTCGGCTCATCATGCGCCCAATCCGGGACCCCCTGGGCGGCTGTATGCCAGAGATTACGGGCGGTGCGGTACACGCAGCGCCGTCGGAGCTTTTCGTCTCGGTGCGAGGTCAGAACACGCTCAATTCGCTCGATCTCTGCAGGAGGCAGGTTGTCGGCGCTGAACATGCGATAGGCCGATTCCCCGACAGGCTCATGTATCTGAATCGACTTCAACCCGCGCTCGACCGACATACGGAAGGCCTCGGCGATCTTCCCTGCATAGTGCTCGGCCCGTTCGATGTTGCACGAGTCGCAGTTGGAGTCGAGCGCGAACTGCCAGGCTCGGAACAGCAGCGCATCGGGCACCGGAGTTCGCTTTTCTTTTCGGAGGATGGCCTCATCCAGCTTGGCGCGGGCGTCCGGTTCGCCGAGATAATTCGCATCGTTTGCGAGCATCTCGATCTCCGCTTCAAAGGTTGAGTCGTTGTTTTCTCCGAGGTGCTGAAGCCGGAGTGAATAGGCCCGGTGGAGTTCCACGCTGCTGGGAGCCATGTAACCATCTTCTTCTGAAGGCTGGAGATGACGTTGCATGATGCCGGAAGCCTCGAGCAAGTCCGCCCGACGGACGGCCTCCGACAGTTGGCCCGCCTCGGTCGGTTTGGGTTCGTGGTACTCCCACTTCTCCCCCATCGCTCGCACCAGTTCTGCCACCCGGGGGTCCAGGTCCTTCGCTTCCGCCAACTGGGCATCCAGCAACCGCGCGAACGCGAGCTTGTCCTTGATCTGACGTTCCTCGGCCAACTTTGCAGCCGCGGTGTAGCGGTCGCTCGACTGGCGCGACAGGTCCGCCAACCGTTCGCGGAGCGTCCGCCACGTCACCAGACGACGCAGCGGCGTGAGAGAGTCATCCCCCCGCACATCCGCCTCGAGTTTCTCCGTGGGCCGAGAGCTCATCCAGAGCGCTTGGAGGTACGCGTCTGCCGCGGGTTGCTCGGCGAGTTCTCGTTCCCGATCTTTCAGGCGGTCGGCGGGTTCGCGGATATCCCAAAACAGCTCCGGGCTGTCCTCGTCCGCGAGCGAAATCACAAGGATCGCGCCATCGTTCCTCATTCGAATCCGTGTCGGCGCATCGGGGACGGCGAATATGGCGACCTCTTGACCCGTGGACGCATCCAAGAACCGCACCGTCCGATCGGGAGCGACCTCGATGCGCCGTTTGCCATCGGGCGAGACGATCGAGCGGCCTTCGATCGCCGGGCCGGGGGCGGAGCTCAACAGCGCCAGAGCGCTCAATGCCGCATCATGATCGCCGGACTCTCGAAACCGCTCACTCATGGCACGGCCCCAGCCTTCAACGGGCAGGACGCTGAGGAGATTTCCGCTCAGAGAGTCCATTTCCCCAAGAGCGACGGTTGCCATCGCATGTCCGCCGCGGTCGGCGGCGAGGCAGGCCAAAGGGCCCGCTGCTCGCGGGAACGTCATGCCTCGATCCACAAGATCTCGTGCGTCCAGCAACAAAACCGCTCCGCTCGGCGAAGCGACCGCCAGAAGCTCGCCGGATCGGACGAATTGAGGCGTGCAAAGCGGAGAGAGTGCGGATGCGGCGGTGGCAATCTTGTGCCCGCTTTCGTAGTCCCAGATCGCGAGCTCGCCTTTTTGGGAGATCACTGCCGCGGCGGGTCGGTCGGGCGCTAATGCCAGCGACCAGAGCGAATCAGCACCGATCGGGATCTCTCGCACCAGCTCGCCGGTGGAAGCACTCCAAATCCAGAGCGTTCCTTCAGTTGATGTTGCGACGATTCTCGCACCGTCGGGCGATATCGCGGCGCACGTCACCGGCATCCCGCTGCCCCGCATGACGGCGCGGCTCGTCCCGGCTGTTGCATCCCACAGTCGAACGGTTCCGTCCACGGATGCCGTGACGAGTGAGCGGCCGTCGGTGTCGAATGCCACAGAATTGACCTGGTCGGTGTGACCTCGAAGAGACGCGAGGTGCGTTCCTGCATCGTTCCACAAGTCGACGAGGCCGTTGATCGACGCGGTCGCGAGCCGGCGACCGTCGGGGCTGAATGCCGCGCAATTCACAGAGTCATCGGTGGCAAGCTTGAGGAGCCGCTCGCCGCTAGTTGCATCCCAGATTTGAGGCGGTTGGTCGCTCGACAACGCGACGAGCTGGCGGCCGTCCGAGCTCATGGCGACTTTCTTGAAATCGCCTCGCTTGGCCCAGAGGGTCCCGGCGCTCTCGCGGCTGAGAAGATCCCACTCCCACCCTCTTTTTCCCGGCGGACAGGCCTGCAGGCGCTGGCGGGCCTCGGGCCAGTTGTTGGCCTGCATCGCCGCCTGAGCGAGCGCGATGTTGGCGGTGTAGGCGCTGCGTTCCGCGGCGTCGGCCTGCCTTTGCAAGGACTGATTGCTTTTTTCAAGCTCCGAGTTTGCCGCTTCATAATCAGCAAAGAGTGTCGCCGAGACGTAGTTCGCAACCAAATACGCGTCGTCGCTTGTTGCGGGGAGTCGACGCTTTTCGGCATCAAGTGCATAGAGCGTGTACGCAGATTCCGAATCGCTGCTTCTCGTCACTTCGATATTGCGGTCGGGTCGTGCGCCGATGAGCATCGGCATACCGGGCTGGGGCTTCATCCCTTTGTAGTATTTGGATTCCCACAGTTGCTTCGTAAGTCCCTTGGCGTTCGTGATGGCGCGCTCGTTCGCCTCGCGAAGCGATTCGGCCGTGCGTTCCGCTTCGAGTCTCAATCGCTCCGATGCCCGCCACTGCCACCAGGCAACGCCGCCTCCACACAGCAAGGCGATCGCGACAGCCGCCGCGGCAACAACAGGCCCCCGATTCCGCTTCACAAACTTCCGTACCCGATACGCGGTGCTCGGCGGCGCCGCCACAACCGGCTCGCCCGCGAGGTGTCGCTGCACGTCGGCGGCCAGTTGGCTCGCGCTTTCGTACCGCCTCGTGCGGTCCTTATCGAGGCTCTTCATCACGATCCAGTCGAGTTCGCCCCGCACCATGCTGTTGAGCTTTGCGGGTTCGATCTGGCGTGCCGCCGCGGTCTCGGCCAGGGTTGTCAGATCGCGCTTGAGCCTGACGCTCGGCAGCGGCGGCTCTTCTTCCTTGATGATCCGCTGCAGCTCGGCGTAGGCGGCCGACCGCAGACGCTTCGCATCGAACGGCGTGGCCCCGGTCAGCAATTCGTACAGCAGCACACCCAGCGCGTAGACGTCGGTTCGCGTATCGATGTCCGCCGAACCCTCGGCCTGCTCGGGGCTCATGTACTCCGGCGTGCCCAGCAGCTGGCGGTGCTCGGTAAACAGGGTCTTCTCGGTCAGCGGCTGCGCCGTGGCCTTGGCGATGCCGAAGTCGATCACCTTCGCGAAGGGCTTGCCGTCCGACATGCTCACCAGCACATTGCCGGGCTTCAGGTCGCGGTGGATGATGCCCTTGGTGTGCGCGTGCTGCACCGCCTGGCAAACCTGCTGAAAGAGAGCGAGCCTCGCCTCAACATCCAGCTTGTGCGCATCGGCGAAGCGCGTGATCGCGTCGCCGACCACGTACTCCATCACAAAAAAAGGACGACCGGATTCCGTCGCGCCGGCATCGAGCACGCGGGCGATGTGCGGGTGATCCATCAGCGCCAGCGCCTGACGCTCGGCTTCGAAGCGGGCGATGATGGACTTGGTGTCCATCCCCAGCTTGAGGATCTTGAGGGCCACGCGCCGGCGGACAGGCTTCTCCTGCTCGGCCAGAAAGACCGAGCCGAACCCGCCCTCACCGATCAACTGCAGTAGCTTGTACAAGCCGATCCGCGTGCCCGGAGCTTCGACCAGCGGCATCGAGTGCCGGTGCGCCCGAGCGGTGGTCCCCAGCTCACCCGTCGGCGCCGACAGAAATGTTCCGTCCGCCTCCGCGGCCTTGATCAACTGCTCGAGTCGATCCCGGAGGAGCGTGTCGCCCGCGCAGGCTTCCTGCAGAAAAGCGGCACGCTCCGGCGCGGGACGCTGCATCGCGCTGTCGAAGAGCTCCCGGAGTTTGGCGTGATCAATCGCCGACATGCGTTCCCCCTGATTCCGAGTGTCGATGGTACAAGACACTCACCAAACACCACAGCCGACCGGGCCCCGGACATTCGCGTCCACCTCCACCCACACCCCCACCCACACCCCACCCCCCACCCACACCCACACCGCCTCACGATCTCCACAACACCTCGCCCCAAACCCAAACCGCCACAAACGCGAATCCGGATGCCCGGTCCCCGCGGAGGTGGGCGCGGGTTCACATCTCCAAGCGGCACAAGGTCGAAACAGGGGCCACCAAAATTGAACGCGCGCGAGAAAAACGCGTCAGGCGTCGTCGCCTCAATATGGAGCAAGCGGGGCGTGCGATCAGTGGCTGCCGCAGCCGCCGTGGGGCTTGCCGCAGGCACAACCGCCCCCGGAGCGCACGCCAAGCGGGATCGACCCGGCCTCGCCTTTGGCGGCGAACGTCGACATCTTGCGCACAAAGCGGCGGCCCTTGCCTTCGGGGTCCGGCACGGGCTTGTCGGCGTCGGCCATGGGGCGGATCAGCTCGAGGACCGTTCCGTCGGATTCACAGACATACTCGTACAGGGGCATGGTGCGTTCCCTCGTTCTCTACTACATTCTTACGCCGGTTTCTCACCAAGGACTGTTCCATGCCCAAGTGCCCCTCCTGCTCGCTCGAAGTTCCTGCCGCGGCCAAGTTCTGCCCGTCCTGCGGCGGATCGATGGTGCCGGGCGCCAGCCAGAAGTCGATGAGCGACGACGCGCAGGACATGCTGCAGACGGCGGTCTCGCTTCCGCCCACGCAGCGCCCCGACGCAACTCAGTTCTCGCGCCCGCAGACGCTGCCCCCGACGCAGCAGCAGGTGTCGGTGCCGCCGGGAGTGGGTTCTTCCCCATCGATCGCGTCGCCGGGGAACGCCGCGATTCCGCCGCGCGATGAACGGATGGCCCAGACGATCCCGAGCCCGAGCCGCGGCTCATCCCCCCCGGGCTCGAGCACACCGATGGCGGCGGTGTCGGCGATTCCGATGCCGGTTTCTGAAATCGCCGCGGGTCCGATTCCGCAGCAGGCGACGGCCCGCGCGACATCGGGCACATCGATCTTCGCGGGGGCGGAGCTCGGGCGCTTTGTGCCGGGGACCATCTTCGGTCAGCGTTACCGCATCATCGGTCGGCTGGGCAAAGGCGGCATGGGCGATGTCTATCGCGCCGACGACGTGAAGCTGGGCCAGCCCTGCGCGATGAAGTTCCTGCCGGAGCAGCTCAGCCAGGATCGGGCGGCGCTGATCCGGCTGTTCAACGAGGTGAAGATTGCGCGCGCGGTGAGTCACCCCAACGTCTGCCGCGTCTACGACCTGGGCGAGGAGGGCAACCAGCACTTCATCTCGATGGAGTACGTCGATGGTGAGGACCTGGCGAGCCTGCTGCGCCGCATCGGGCGGCTGCCGGGGGACAAGGCGCTGCAGATCGCCCGCCAGCTTGCCGCGGGTCTGGCGGCGGCGCATGAGAAAGGCGTGCTGCACCGCGACCTGAAGCCGGCCAACGTGATGATCGACGGCCGTGGCCACGTGCGCATCATGGACTTCGGCCTTGCGGGCCTGGCGGAGGAACTCAAGAGCGACACGGGGCGCGCGGGCACGCCCGCGTATATGGCGCCGGAGCAGCTCGCCGGCCGCGGCGTGACCGCGAAGAGCGACGTGTACGCGATCGGCCTGCTCTTTTACGAGATTTTCAGCGGCAAGCCGGTGTTCCGTCCCGAGTCGATGCAGGATCTGGCCCGGCTGCACAAGCAGCCGATCGCCACGCTCTCGTCGGTCGTGCCGGACATCGACCCGGGCGTTGAAAAGGTCATCATGAAGTGCCTGGAGCGCGATCCGGACTTGCGTCCGGCCTCGGCGCTCACGGTCGCGAATCTTCTCGGGGGCGACGCGCTCACGGCGGCGCTGGCCGCGGGCGAGACGCCCAGCCCCGAGCTGGTCGCGGCCTCGGGCTCGCGCGGCGCGCTGACGCCTGCGATTGCCGCGGCACTGGTCATCTCGTGCGTGCTGGCGGTCTTCGGCGCCGCCTCGTTCAATTCCAAGGTCAAGCTCTTCGCCACCGGCACGCAGATGGAGTACGCGCCGGTGACGCTCGCCGACAAGGCCCGCGATGCGCTCAAGCAGCTCGGACACAACAACCGGGGCGTGGACAGCGCGTTCGGCGTGGAAGAAGTCAGCATCGAAGTGCCCGAGGGCCAGCCCAAGGTGCCCCCGAGCTTGCGCTTCTGGTATCGCGAGAGCGACCGGCCGTTCACACCCGGGGCGGGCGGACGCATCAGTCGCCTCGATCCGCCTCCTGCGGCATCGGGCGAGCGCAGCGTGCTGATGGACCTGCGGGGCAAGGTGCTGGAAGCAACGGCGCCGGTTTCGGCGGGCACGGCCGTTTCGGCCCCGAGCACGGCGGCGCCGCTGTCGGAGTCGGAGCTTCGGCGCATCGTGGAGCTGACAAACGCCGCGGTGGACAAGCTGCGTCCGCTGGATGCCGCGGACTTTGCCCCCGCGTCGTTTTCAACAGGGCGGTTCTCGTTCGAGAGCCAGCGAAACGCGGCGCGAGGGGGCGCGTCATCGCCGGTGCGCGTGGATGTGGCGACGGTCGGAAACGCGGTGACCTATCTCTCCGTGCGAGACGGCAAAGGTCCGAACGTCGCGCCCGACGCGAAGACGGGGCAGAGCAGCACGGATTCGAACTGGGTTGCCGCGGCGACGGTCGGCATCCTGCTGATCGGCGTGCACGGCGTTCTGATCTGGATGGCGGCGTGGAGTCTGCGGCAAGGCAAGGCCGACCGCAAGGGCGCGACGCGTCTGGCGATTGCGACGTTCGCGCTGCAATCGCTGGTCTGGCTTTTCCGCGCGCATTTTTCGAGCGATCCGGAGACGATCCCGGACACTGTGATCCCGGCGTTGTCGTTTGCCGCCTGGCTCGCGGCGATCGTGTGGATGATGTACGTCGGCCTCGAGCCGGTGGTGCGCAAGCGCTGGCCGACCAGCCTCGTGAGCTGGAGCCGCCTGCTGGGCGGCCAGCTTCGCGACCCGCGGGTCGGGCGCGACATGCTGATCGGGGTGCTGGCCGGTGCGGTGTGGACGCTCACAGTTCAGGGCCTGGCGTACTGGCAGGGCGTCCGGACGCTGTCGATCAACGAGTTGACCGTGCTCGGGCCGCTGCCGGCGATCTCGGTGATCTTCTCGGCGCTGGTGGTGGCGATTCTGCTCACGCTGAGCCTGACGTTCCTGTGCACGCTGCCGCGCTTCCTGATCGGCAATCACGCGGGAGCGAGCGCCGCGGTCTTCGGCCTGCTGGCGGTGTTCTTCGCGGGCACGATGATGGTGCAGACCAACCTGCAGGGTTCGCCTGTGGTGGCGGTGGCGGGCCTGCTCGCCGGAGCCGTGGCGGGGCTGGTGCTGACGCGGCTGGGGCTGCTGACCCTGCTCTCGGCGTTTTTTATCGCCGGGATTCTCGGGAGCTTCCCGCTCGCGCTGCAGGGCGGCTGGACGATCGCCTCGACCCTGGCGGCGATTTCGCTGGCCATGCTGGTTGCGCTGTACGGCGCGTACGCGAGCCTCGGGCTGCACATGCCCAAGGCGCGGGCGCTGTAATCAGAAGGCAAAGACCGTGTCGAGGAAGCGCGAGATCCACCCCTTGTTGGTGGAGTTGCGCACGTCGCCCTCGTTCTTCATGCTCACGATGAGATCGGCGAGCTGACTCGAGAGCACGGTGTTGCTCGTGGTCACGTCGGCCGTGCGGACGTTGCCGGTGAGCACGATGGTGGTGACCTCGTTGTCCTTGGTCACGCTCTTCTTGGCTTCGAGCACGAGGACGCCGTTGGGCTTGACGTCGATGACGGTGGCGGTGATCTTGGCGGCCATTTTGTCGGCGCGGTCGTAGCTGCCCTGGGCCTTCCACTTGGGGTTGGCGTTGAGATCAACCTCGGCGATCGGGCTGCGCGGCGACGGCTGCAGTCGGCCCTCGTAGAGCATTGTCAGGTCGATGAAGTGCTCGAGCGAGGCGTTGAAGTTCAGCTTCTTTTCCAGGTCGGAATCGGCCGTGGTCGTGCTGGTGCTCTGCTCGTCGATGAGGATCGTGATGAGGTCGTTCTTGACGTAGCTCTTGGGCTGCGGCGCCGAGACGTAGAAGAGGCTGAACTGCTGCAACGAGGCGTCGGGCGGCTTGGGGCCGTCGGCATGTGCCTGGGGCGCGCCGGCGTAGGTGGGCGTGCCGGGAAGCTGCTGCGTGCTGGTGTTGGCCGGGGCGGGCGCGGGGGCGCTGGCCTGGTACGTCTCGTCACGGAGCAGGCTCTGAGCGTTGGCGCCGCCGGCGATGAACAGGGCGGTGATGGCGAGTGTCTTCATGCGGCACCTCACTGATCTTCAAACGGAAGGAACTTCATCTTCTTGACGGGCTTCCTGGGATCGTGCGTCTCGGCCTCGACCACGAAAGTCCCGTCGGGCTTGTTCGTGACTTTCTTCACGGTGATCGCGCCCACGGTCGCCTGCGCGGGCCTGGCGGCGGGCGAGCCCTTCGGGCGCGTCGCCTGCGTGTCGGTTTCCGGCGGGGCGGGCGCGGGCTGGTTGACGAACACCTGATCGTCGCCCTGCTCGGCGGCGATCACGGCCTGCCCGGGCGAGACGACACGGGCCACAACCTTGCTCTTGGTGTTGCGGAGCGGCGCGAACTCGATGACGTCGTTTTCCTTGGCGTTGGCCAGCGCCCGCGCCTTGGTGTTCATCACGATCGAGCCGGAAACGCACGCGATGTTGACGATGTCGCCCCGCTTCACGAGGATCGCGGCTTCGGTGTCGCCGTCCAGAAAGAGTTCGCCGGGCTGCAGCCGGTTCTTCACCACGCTGCCCAGCACGCTCGATTCGCTCGCCAGCCGATCGCCCGGAGGCGTCCAGCGGCTTTCCGAAAAGATGTCGGCCTTGGAAACGATGTCGCCCCGGTGCAGCGCCTTGCTCGCGCCCACGACATCCAGCTTCTGCTCGATGCGGACGCGCACGGTGCCGGCGGCCACCACCTTTTCACCTTCGAAGACTCGCAGGACAACCGGCACGATCGCGCCCAGGCCCGTCGGCTGGATATCCAGCACGCGGCCGGTTGCGGGCGTGTCCAAGAGCTTGGCATCCTGGTCGTAAAACGCGATGCGGACGTCCGCGGCCTCTGCCTTGATGAAGTTCGCGAGGCGGTGCCCGATGGCCGCGCGCAGCGACTCGTCCTGCATGTCGGCCACCACGCGCCAGGTCGGACCCGCCGGTGCTTTCTGCACCGGCCGAACCGAAACCGGCTCCGCGGCGGGGGCTTCCTCCGCCGCCGGCGCGAGATCCACCAGGCGGATGGTGCAGTTGTCGCCGCTGAGCGCGATCTTGCCCCAGCGGATGTCGGTCTTGGCGGCGTTGAGCGTCGAGCGGAGTTCGTCGAGCGAGATGGTCGCCTCGCCCGGCTTGGCGCCCTTCTGGGCTTCGCGCACAACCAGCGTGCCCAACGCCTCGGCGTCCGACCCCGAAAGTGTCGCCACATCGCGGAGCGTGACCGGCGACTGCGCGTCGAGGCGGACGGAGGAGCGCAACACGATGGAGTCGGCGCGCAGGCTTTGCGCCAGGATGACGAGTGCCGCACCGAACTGGATCCACCGGACGCCCACGCGATCTCCGTTTCAGGCTTAGCGCCGGAGCTGCGAGACCGTGCGGAGCGAATCGTCCGCGGCCCGCACAACCTGGCTGTTGAATTCGAACGCCCGCTGCGTGCGGATGAGGTCGATCATCTCGCGCGTGGGGTCCACGTTGGAGTTTTCGAGAAAGCCCTGGCGGAGCTGCCCGAAGTTGTCTGTGCCCGGCTCGCCGGTGACGGGCGGGCCCGAGCCGTTGGTCTCGGTGTACAGGTTTTCACCGATCTGCAGCAGGCCGCCGGGGTTCGGGAACGTCGCGAGCTGGATCTGCCCCTGGAGCTGCGGCTGCGTGCTGCCCGCGATCGTGGCGTAGACGCGCCCGGAGTTATCGATCGAAACCGCCGTTGCGTTGGGATCGATGGTGATCACCGGCGTCAGGCGCCGTCCCTGGTCGTTGGCCATCACGATCTCGCGATCGGCGTTGAGCGCGAAGTTGCCGGCGCGGGTGTAGGCGATGTTGCCCAGGCTCGGTTCGACCTGCACCTGGAAGAACCCCTGCCCGTCGATCTGCACATCGAGCGGGCGGCCGGTCTGCATCGGGGCGCCCTCGGTGAAATCGAGCTGCGTGCTCGAGACCTTCACGCCCAGGCCGACCTGGATGCCGCACGGAGACTTGTCGCCGATGGCGTTTTCCACGCCGGGCTGCTGCTTGGTGAGGTAGAGAAGGTCTTCAAAGTTGGTGCGGCTGGCCTTGAAGCCGACCGTGTTCATGTTGGCGAGGTTGTTGGCCGTGACGTCCAGCGCGGTGTTGAGCGCGGAAAGTGCCGTAGAGGACGATTGCAGGGCGACCATTGCCATAGTGAAAGAGACTTACGCGAACGGCGTGCCGCGAGGAAAAGCGGGGCGACGGGCCAAGGGGTTGAGGTGTCGAAGTGCCGAGTCAGACGCGCACCATAAACCCAGCGGGCACGACCGCTTGCGCCGGCGCCGCCTTCCCACGCCGATGCGCGGAAACCTCGTGTTTACGTCGTGCGCCCGAACGTGTTGATCGCCCGGTCGAGCATGCGATCCTGGGCCTGGACGATGCTGACGTTGGATTCCACATCGCGCGTCGCATCCTGGACGCGGAGCAGGGCCTTGATTTCGTCCACGCCCGACTCTTCGAGCTGTCCCTGCTTGACGATGCCCGCGTTGCTGTTCATGCGCCGGACAATCGCCGCGGGCGCCTGCAGCACGCTCCCGCCCCGCTTGGTGATCTGGGTCTGGTTCGACGCGTTGTAGATGCCGATCGTGTCGACGACGTTGCCGTTGACGGTGACGGTGCCGTCGGACGCGATCTTGACATCCCCCTGCGGCAGACGAATCGGTCGCTGGACGCGGTTCAGCACGGGTGCGCCGCTGTTGACGTGGATCAGCCGGCCTTCGGTGCCCCGCGCAAAGCGGCCGTCGCGGGTGAGCAGGGCGTTGCGCCCGGAATCGCGCGGGCCGCCCTGGAGCTGGAAGAACCCGTCTCCCTCGATTTGAAGGTCGAGCGGGCGATTAGTGATCTTCGTGCCCCCTTGCGCAAGATCGACGCGTGTGGGCGCCGCGAGCACGCCGGCACCGAGCCGCTCCAGCAAGGCATCGGAGGGGAGGAACGGCAGATCATCCTCCTGCCGCACCGCCTTGCGCTGCATCAGGGCCGGGATGTCGGGCTTGAAGCCGACGGTATCGAGATTGGCCAGGTTGTTGGCCTGCACGTCCTGCCGGTAGAGGGAGGTGAGCAGGCCGGAACTGGAAATCTGGATGCCGTAGTTCATGCGCTTCGGGTCGTCTCCGACGGACCCGTGACGGGGGAATCGCAAGCGGCGTGCCAGGGTCTGGCCGGTAGCGGAACCGCTCCGACCGGGCACCGTTTCAGAATGGTTTGCTAGCCTGCTTTTAAAGGAGAAGCCCTATGAAGCGTGTCTGCGTCGGAATCGTTCTTGCCGGTCTTTGCCTTGGCGCCTGCCAGACGACTTCGGGCTCGCGCCCGGTGGTGCAGGCGGCATCGGCGCAGGAAAAGCAGGCGACCATCGACCGGGTGAAATCGCTGAAGGGCACGTGGAACATCGTCGAGGCCGACGGCAAGGTGCAGGGGCAGACCATCTTCTCCGTGGGCGGCGGCGGCACGGTGCGCGAGGTCATGTTCGCCGGGGGCGAGCACGAGATGACCAATATGTACCACATGGACGGGCAGGCGATCGTCTGCACGCACTACTGCGCCATGGGCAATCAGCCCCGGATGAAGTGCGACAGCTCGAGCGTCTCGGGCGATTCCATCCGCTTCACGCTCGACAAGG
The DNA here is from genome assembly GCA_018242645.1 of Planctomycetota bacterium. Taxonomy (GTDB): domain Bacteria; phylum Planctomycetota; class Phycisphaerae; order Phycisphaerales; family UBA1924; genus JAFEBO01. The sequence goes on from JAFEBN010000037.1 coordinate 15,617, forward strand.
TGAGCAACCTTCGCAAGCCTGATGAATCATGCATGCGCGAGATGGTGCTGACGTTCAAGGACCCCAACACGATTGAGCAACGCTGGATCTCGTTCAAGGGCGATCAGAAGACGGAAGAAGTCGTCTTCACGCTCAAACGCGTGGTGTGAGCAGCGCAGTGGGAAGGTACAAGCGCCGTTGAATCGCGCGCGGGGCGAGACTGCTCCGCGATTCCGCCCTCCTTGCTCTTGCCCTATCTCGTCAACCCCTTCATCGCGCCCGTCCGGCGGGCGTTGTAGTAGCGCGTCAGCGAATCCTCGATGATCGCGTGCGCCGCTTCCGCGGGCATGACTTCATCGACGGCGACGTCCTTGCCCTCGAGCATCTTGTAGTCCTCGAAGAAGCGCTTGAGCATCTTGAAGATGTGGCGGGGGAAGTTGCTCGCCTTTTCGAACTCGCTGTAGATCGGGTCCTGCTGGAGCACCGCGATGATCTTGTGATCCGGGTCGCCCTGATCCACCATCGACATGAGGCCCACGGCCCGCGCATCCACGATGGTCAGCGGCGGGATGCTCTCGGTGCTATACACCAGCACGTCGAGCGGATCGTCGTCTTCGGCCAGGGTCTGCGGGATGAACCCGTAGTTGGCGGGGTAGTAGACCGCGCTCGAGAGGACACGATCGACCTTGATCATGCCCGACCCCTTGTCGATCTCGAACTTCAGGTTGCTGCCGCGGGGAATCTCGATGACCGAACGGAAATGACCGGGGAGCGGAAGGCCCTCGATGCCCGGGGTGACGTCGTGCCACGGATGAATCATGGCGGAGGGTAGGTTGAAACACCGAGCGCGGAGGATCGCCGAAACGGAAGGGGGCGTTGAACGCAAAGGGCTCTCAGAACGCCAAGGACCGATCGGCACGCGCCGGGGGCGAGGGGTTGGAACGTCTCGACCACGCTCAAGCGCGAACAAGGCGCATCCGTCCATCGTCCTTTCCTCAAACGCTTCTATGAGCCCTTTGCGTTGAACTCTCTGCCTTACCCTTGCCACATGATCAAATCGACAACCGTCCTCGCGCTCGCCGCCGGCATGTGTCTTTTCGGGCTTCCTTCGCTCCCCGCGCTCGGGGCAGATGACGCGGCCAAATCACTCGTGACCGCCACGCCGAAGCTGACCATCGACGAAGCGATCGCCCGGGCCAACGCCTCGGTCGCGCAGATCGTTGCGATCCCCTCCAAGGACCGCACCTTCGCGAACACCGTCGGCGCCATCGACGACGCCGCTGCCACCTTCGAGCAGGACACCAGCCTGCTGATCTTCCTGAGCAACGTGCACCCGGACGCTTCCGTGCGCGACGCCTCGCAGGTTGCCGAGCAGAAGGCCGGTGATTTCCTTGTGGACCTGGGCAAGCGCGAAGATCTCTACAACGCCGTCAAGGACTACGTCAGGAACCACCCGGAAGAAGTCTCCTCGCTCACCGGCGAGAAGAAACGCTTCCTGGATTTCACGCTCCGCGACTACCGGCGCGCGGGCATGGATCTGCCCGCGGCACAGCGCGAACGCCTCACCCAGGTGCAGAAAGAGATCACCAGGCTCGGCATCGAATTCAGCAAGAACATCGCCGAGGACACCCCCACCGTCTATCTCTCGAAGCAAGAGCTCATGGGTGCGCCCGAGAGCCTGATCAAATCGTTCCCGCAGAACGACGGGGTGTACGTCGTGGGCCTTTCGAACCCGACGTACATGCCGCTGATGGAAACCTGCGGCAATGAAACAACCCGCCAGAAGCTGTGGATGGCCTGGCGCCGGCGCGGCGGAAAGAAGAACATCGAAGTGCTCGAGAAGGCGATCAAGCTGTACGCCGAGCAGGCCCAGATCCTGGGTTACGCACACTGCGCCGACTTCATGACCGAGACGCGGATGGCGAAGAACTACGCCACAGTGCAGAAGTTCTACGCGACGCTCAAGCCCCTGGTCCGCAAGAAGGCCGAGGCCGACATGGCCGAGTTCACGGCCTTCAAGCGCCAGCTCACCGGCGACCCCAAGGCCGAGCTGATGCCCTGGGACTACTTCTACATCAAGGCCGAACTGAGCAAGAGCAAGTACGCCGTGGATAACGAAAAGGTCCGCGAGTACTTCCCCATGGACAAGGTGATCGACGGCCTCTTCAACGTCACGCAGTCGCTCTACGGTCTGGAGTTCCGCGAAGTCACCAAGACAAAGGCCGGCACGAAGGACCGCCCCCTCTGGCACGAAGACGTGAAGCTCTACGAGGTGTACGACAAGCGCGCCGGCGGCAGGCTCATCGGCGAGTTCTATCTCGATCTGTACCCCCGCGACAACAAGTACACCCACTTCGCCCAGTGGTCGCTGGTCAACCACAAGGTGTGGAACGACGGCAGAGTCACGCTGCCGCTGGCGGCCCTGGTCTGCAATTTCAGCAAGCCCGAGGACGGCAAGCCCAGCCTGCTCGGCCACGAAGAAGTCGAGACCTTCTTCCACGAGTTCGGCCACTGCCTGCACACGATTACAAGCGTGGCCAACATGAACCGCTTCAGCGGCACCAACACGGAGCTGGACTTCGTCGAAGCCCCCAGCCAGATGTTCGAGAACTGGGTCTGGGATGCCGGCGTGCTCAACACCTTTGCGAAGCACTACAAGACCGGCGAACCGCTGCCCAAAGAGCTGCTCCAGGGCATGGTCGCCGCGAAGAACGTCGGCAGCGGCATCGATGCGGAAAATCAGTTCTATTACGGTCTCACCGACTTGGCGTATGAGACCACCAAAGACGGCAAGGTCGACACAACGGCCGTCGCGATCGCGCTGTATCCGGAGGTCACGGGGTACAACTTCAAGCCCGAGGCGACCTTCTACCAGGCCAGCTTCGGCCACCTGATGGGATACACCGCCGGTTACTACTCGTACATGTGGTCGAAGGTCTTTGCCGCGGACATGTTCCAGCGCTTCAAAGAGCTCGGCCTGCTCAACCCCGAGGCGGGCATGTACTACCGCGACAAGATCATCAGCCAGGGCGGTACGCGCGACGCCTCGGAGCTGCTGAAGGACTACCTCGGGCGCGAGCCGAAGCTGGATTCCTTCCTCGAGCAATTGGGAATGAGCAACTAGGCTCCCGATCTCGCCCATCACCGCGCACAAGAGCCCGCTCCGGCGGGCTTTTTCTTTCCCGGAGCCGGCGGGCGGCAAGCCGGGGTTTCCCGGCACGCCCCTTGCGTCTGTGCGGTCGATGCTCCGCCGCATGCTCATCGCCGCCGTCTGTGTGCTCGCCGTGGCTTCGCCCGCGCTGGCGAGCAAGGTTTCCGACCTCACCCGCATCCGGGGACAAGGCGAGTTCAAGCTTCGCGGTCTTGGTCTGGTGGTCGGCCTCGCCGGCACCGGCGACAGCGGCAAGGACATGGTTCTGGCCCGCCCGCTTTCCAAGCTGCTCGAGAGCGAGGGCAACTCCCCCGGCCAGATCACCGAACTCGTGAACGCCAAGGCGGTTGCGATCGTCTGGGTTGATGTGACCATCCCAGAAGTCGGCGGCCGCGCTGACGATCGCTTCGACGCCTACGTCTCCGTCGCCTACGGCGCGAGCAGCATCCGAGGCGGCCGACTCGTCCTCTCGCCCCTCAAGGGCCCGCTGCCGAGCAGCCCTGTGTACGCCATGGCCAGCGGGCAGATCGAACTGCCCGATCTCTCGCTTCCAACCAGCGGAAAGGTCCGCGCGGG
>JAFEBN010000038.1 GCA_018242645.1 Planctomycetota bacterium
CAAGAACGGCGTCGTCGAAATCGAAGAAGCCGACGGCACGGGATTGCCGCTCGGCATCCTGCCGGATGAGGCGTACGGCAAGCCCGTTCGCTGGAACCTCGAACCGGGCGATGCGATCCTGCTGATCACCGACGGCTTCTTCGAGCAGAGCCGGGGCGGAGACCGCCAGCAATTCGGGCTTGACCGGCTTCGCGACTTCTTGAAGCGGTCTTCGCAGCTGGGATCGGCGGAGTTGATCCGCAGGCTGCATGATGAGGTCGTCGCGTTTGCGGGCGGGGCGACGCAGGGCGACGACATGACGGCGGTCGTCATTCGCCGGCTTTGAGCCTGGATTCGAGCTCGGCGATCTGTGCCGCGAATTGACGCCGGACTTCGGCGGCAAACGGGTTCTCGTTCTCGATCGTCCGGAAGAGCTCCCAGGAATCGCCCGCGAGGCTCTCGCTCATCTCGGCGAAGCGCCTGTACGCGAGGGTCGCGAGTTCGGTCCTGGGCAGTTCGAGCGCCGCCGCGGCACGGGAGACGAGATGCGTGAGCCCTTGCACGTACGCCATCTGGCGATCGTGTTCTTCGGGCGTGACATCAAGGACTTTGAGTTTGAGCGTGTCGGCGAGAAAGGACCGAACACAAGCGATGCGCTCTTCGCTCGCGCGCACGGGGCAGAAGGCGATCGGTAGACCTTCGATTCCGTTCTTGCCGCTTTGCGGGCCGAAGAGTGGGTGGGTTCCGATGATCTCGGTTTCGGGCGGAAGCAGATCGCGCATGAGCGCGATGGGTTTGACTTTGACAGAGGCGACGTCGATGACGAGGGTGTTTCGCTTCGCGAAGAGCGGGGCGAGCTGTTTGAGTAACGGCTCCATTCGCTGAACCGGAACCGCGAGAACAATGATGTCCGCTTGCGCGGAATCGGCGAGCGTTGCAGCTTGAACACCGAGTGTTTTCGATTCGCTGGCGCGATCGACCACATCGTGCATGCTGAGCGTGAAGTGCGCGCTCAGGTGCGAAGCCATGAAGCGGCCGAACGCGCCGAATCCGATGATGGAGATCGATGAAGGTTGCATTTACGAGCCCGACGCGCAAGCGAGGGCGCGGACGTGTGCGAGCGACAAGTTGCCTTCACTGACCGTTGAGGACGTAGTCGACTGCTGCACGAAATCCTTCCTCGTTGTTGAGCCAACGGGTGCTGCCGTGCTCGGTCCAAACGTCGGCATCAAGGCCGGCGAGTGCTGCCTCTCGAAGTCTCCGCGTTGTCCAAGCTTTGAACTGTTCCATCGCGGTCTCGGGTGAGATTGTTTCCGGGCATGTCACGACGATGTGTACGTGATTGGTTCGAACGTTCAGTGCATGAAGAGCCCATCTTCGTATCGTGCAATGGATGCGGATCGTTTCATCTACGATCTGGCGGCTGCGGTCGGAAAGCAGATACGGGGCGTGGACGAGGGCCTTGAACATGATTCCCTGGCGGCGATTATCGTGGGCGAGCGTCGGAGTACCGATGACATTGTGCGACATGTCCACTGTGCCTCGCTCGTCGCCGTGCAGCCGAGTGCCGTAACACGTCCATGTCAGCAAGTATCCGAGTGGAGGGATGGGCATGGGTTCCTCCGTGATCGGAGGGTGGGGTGTTCGTGAGCAACTGCGCCCTCGCTTGCGCGTCGGGCTCGTAGAGACATGGGGGATTCACCACTCCGGCCCGCCGCTGTAGCGGCCGTAGATGTCGGCCATGGCCTGGACCATTTCGCCCATGGTGCAGCCACAGAGGGCGCCGTCGATGAGCGCGGGCATGACGTTGGTTTCATGGAGGTTGCCGGCCGTGCCGGGGGCGCTCGGGAGATCGTGCTGGAGTTTGAAAGACTTGCCTTGGCATGAGGCGCGGATGTTGTCGAGGGCTTGTTTGACCTTGGATGCGTCGCGGGCTTTCTTGAACTTGGCGAGGCGGTCGCACTGGTTGACCTCGACATCATGGCTGATCTGCAGGATGTCGATCGGGCGGTCGCCGGCGTTGTCGGTGTAGGCGTTCACGCCGACGATGATGCGGTCACCGGCTTCGCACTCTTCGCTGAAGCGGTAGGAGGCCTCGGCGATCTGGCGGCGGAAGTAGCCTCGGTTGATGCCCGCGATGACGCCTCGGCCGTAGCCGTGCAGGCGCTCGTAGGCGGGATGCTTGCTGAGATCGGGCACGTCGAGAGAAGACGTGCGCCCACCCCCTGCCCCCTCCCTCGGGGAGGGGGTTCCTGCATAAGAGCCCATGTGATCGACGTCGTTGATGTAGTTGAGGGCTTCGCGCTCCATGGTGTCGGTGAGCTGTTCGACGTACCAGCTGCCGCCCAGTGGATCGGTGACGCGGGTGACGCCGGTTTCGTGCGCGAGGATCTGCTGGGTGCGGAGCGCGACCGTGACGGCTTGTTCCGTCGGGAGACCGAGCGTCTCGTCCATGCTGTCGGTGTGGAGGCTCTGGCAGCCGCCGAGCACCGCGGCCATGGCCTGATATCCGACGCGGACGATGTTGTTCAGAGGCTGCTGCTCGGTGAGCGAGCAGCCCGCGGTCTGGACGTGGGTCTTCATGTACCACGAGCGCTCGTTCTTGGCGCCGTAGCGGTGCTTCATCGCCCGGGCCCAGATGCGGCGGGCGGCGCGGAGCTTGCAGATCTCCTCGAAGAACTCGTTGTGGCTGTTGAAGAAGAAGGAGAGCCGCGGAGCGAACGAATCGATGTCGAGCCCGCGTTCCACGCACGCCTCGACGTATTCCATGCCGTCGCGGAGCGTGAACGCCAATTCCTGCGTCGCGGTGCTGCCCGCCTCGCGGATGTGATATCCGGAAATGGACACCGAATTCCACTTGGGCACGTACCGGCTCTGGAACTCGATCGTGTCGACGACGAGCTTGACGCTCGCTTCGGGCGGATAGATGAACTCGTTCTGGCTGTGGAATTCCTTGAGGATGTCGTTCTGGAGTGTGCCGCCCAGCGTGCTCCAGGAGATGTTGCGTTGCAGCGCCATCGCCAGGTACATGGCCCAGATCACGCAGGCGGGGCCGTTGATTGTCTGGCTGACGGTCACGTCGCCGACTGGGATGTCGGCGTAGAGGCGGTGCATGTCTTCGATGGTGTCGATGGCGACGCCGCACCGGCCCACTTCACCGATCGAGAGTTCATCATCGCTGTCGCGGCCCATCAGCGTGGGCAGGTCGAACGCGGTGCTCAGCCCGGTGTTGGCGGCCGTGCCCTTCGCGGCCGAGAGCAGGTACTTGAATCGCTTGTTGGTGTCGTCCGCGCTGCCGAAGCCGGCGAACTGGCGCATTGTCCAAAGTCGGGTGCGATAGCCCTGCGGGAACAGGCCCCGCGTGTAGGGATACGCGCCCGGCGCCGCGATGTCGCGTTCGATGTGCTTGAGGCTCGCCGGAGGGGCCTCTGGTGTGTAGACCGGATCGACGACGATGCCGGAAATGGTCACGGCGTGCGGATCGACGGGTTTTTGAACCGTGGAGGGGGACACAGCGGGCCGGGGCGCGGTCGTCATCGAAACTCTCCGTGTTTGGCCGCGGATTCTACGGGCGTATGGCACTTTTCGGAAGTCCGGCTTGTTCATGGCGGACGGGTATGCTCGGTGCGTGGATTCCCGAGAGATATTCCTGGACCTGACCATCGCCGCGGCGGGCGGGCTCTTGGTTGGGCTTCAGCGGGAACGCGCCAAGAGCGACCTGGCGGGGATCCGCACCTTTCCCCTCATCGCGGTTTTCGGGGCGCTCTGCGCGATCATTGCGAGGGCGATGGCCGGCGCGGCGGACGCAACGCACGGGCTCGGAATGCCCGGGGTGGTCCTGATCTCCGCGGGCTTGATTTCGATGGCTGTGATCGTGCTGGCAGGCAATATCGTGCGTCCCGCGAGCAAGGACAACGAGCCGCACGGGCTCACGACCGAGATCGCGATTTTCGTGATGTACGCGTCGGGCGTGCTGGCGGGGCTGACCATGTACGGGCCTGCGGCGGCGGTCGCGGCATCAACGGCCGTGCTGCTTCACCTCAAGACCTCGCTCCACAGACTTACGCGGTCGCTCAGCGATGACGACGTGCGTGCGGTCATGCAATTCGCGGTGATCGCGATGGTCATTTTCCCGGTGATCCCCAACCAGCAGATGGGGCCGTTCCAGGCGATCAACCCGTACAAGCTGTGGCTGATGGTGGTGCTCGTCACCGGGATCAGTCTGGCCGGATACGTTGCACTGCGAGTGTTCGGCGCCCGGGCCGGGACTCTCCTGGCGGCAGTTCTGGGGGGACTTGTCTCCAGCACCGCGACGACGGTCAGCCTTTCACGCATGGCGAAAGCGGGGGACCTGGAAGCTCGCGAAGCGGCCCCGGCGATCGCCATCGCCAATTCGGTCATGCTGGTCCGCGTGATGGTGCTGGCGTCGGTCGCCGGGGGCGAAGCGGCGGGCACGCTGCTGCCCCCGCTGGGATTGCTGCTGCTTGCATCGGTGGCGGTGGCGGGCATGGCGCTGTTGGTTGCCAAACGTGGAGACGGGAGCAGCGCGCCCGTCGGCGTGCCCGGGAAACAGAAGAACCCCACCGAACTTCGCGCGGCCTTTGTGTTCGCCGCGCTCTTTGCGGGGGTTCAACTGCTTGTGGTTTGGGGCAAAGAGCAGTTCGGCACGGCGGGGCTGCTGGCGATCGCGGCGATCAGCGGCCTGACCGACATGGACGCAATCACGCTTTCGACAGCCGGCATGGCGCGCGGCGGCAATGTGCTCGCGACGGTTGCGGCCAGCGCGATCACGCTCGCCGCGATTGTGAACACGCTGGTCAAACTCGGAATCGCGGCATGGATGGGCGGTCGCGCGCTGGCTGTGCGATTGGCGATGGTGTTGTCTCTGCCGCTGGTCGTTGGTTTGATCTATCTGATCGTGCTGATTCTGCAGCCGGGTTGATCAATCGTCGCCCCCGCCGAGTTCGCCCGAGCCCAGTCGGAATGCGCTCGCCACCGCGAGCAACGCGAAGATCGCGTCGTACAGGTTGAAGCTCTGGAAGAACGAGTCCTTTTCGAGGCTGGTGACTGCTTCGTCGACCTTTGCGTGGACGTGCTCTTCGATGTCGTGCTTGTACTGGTTGCGCTGGTCGGGCGTCATGGCGTTCCAGCGGGTTTCGGCGTCCTTCCAGATCGCGGGCGGATAGTCGGCCTTCTCGCTGGCCTCTTCCGCGTTCATGCCCTTGGGCCATTCGACCTTCTTGCCGGCCTTTTCCGATTCTTCGGCCAATTGATCAGCAATGGCGGCGACGAGTCGTTCGTCGGTGAACTGAACCTTGGTGTGAATGTCGGTGCGCACCTTGCTTGCGATGATGTGGATCACCGCGAACTTGCCGCCGGCGATAGAGCCGAGCGAAATGAGTGCCGCCGCGATACCCGTGAGCGGCGAGACCGAGTTGCCGGCGAACGTCGCGGTGCAGACGCCGACCAGCGCACCGACGCCCCAGGCAACGATGCCGATCTCGTAATTTGTGAAATAGGCAATCGCCGCCCAGATTGCCGCACCGATCGCACCGCCGATCACGCCGCCAATGATGCCCTTCACCATCCCAATACTCCTATGAAGAAGACGAGGCTCGCGTCAGTATACAAAGAAACTACGTTGACTGCTTTGGGGGTTGAGTGCGGGCACCGCCTTGTTGTCAAACCGGTGTCATGACGAGTCGGGCCATCGCGGAAGAGCCGTGGTATCCTGCGCCCGGAGCATCCCATGATTACCGGCAGTCTCACCATTCAGCGTCTTCTGGCCTCGATGAAGAAGCTCGACGCTTCGGACCTGCACATCAAGGTCGGGATCGCACCGACCTACCGGATCGCCGGGCTGCTGCGGGCGGTGGATTCGCCGCCAATCACGGAAGAGGAGGCCGACCACCTGCTCGACCCCATTCTGACGCCGGTGCAGAAGGAAAAGTTTGAGGCCTCGGGCAATCTGGACTTTTCTGCCAGCCTCCCCGACGGTGATCGGTTTCGCATCAACATTTTCCGGGCGGGGGCGCACACCCACGCCGCCATTCGCCGGGTGAAGGCGGAGATCCCGAGCTACCAGGATCTGAACCTGCCACCGATTTACTCCAAGATGGTGGGAGAGACGACCGACGGGCTCGTGCTGGTGGTGGGGGTGACCGGATCGGGCAAATCCAGCACGCTGGCGGCGATGGTGGAGCAGATCAACCAGACGCGTGCGGAGAACATCATCACGATCGAAGATCCGGTTGAATACCGGCTCACGCCGAAGAAATCGATTGTCAGCCAGAGGGAGATCGGGATCGATGTGTCCGATTACCAGACGGCTCTGCGCTATGTCGTCCGCGAAGATCCCGATGTCGTGATGATCGGTGAGCTGCGCGACCACTCCACGGTGCTGGCGGCAATCCAGGCGGCGGAGACCGGGCACCTGGTGTTCGGCTCGATGCACACCGCCGACACCATGCAGGCCTTCAGCCGCATGCTGGAGTTCTTTCCGCCGTCCGATCACGGGTTTATCCGCAGCGCCATTGCCAACACCCTGCGGGCCATCTGCGCGCAGAAGCTGCTGCCGGCGCTGGAGGGGTTCCGGGCCAAGGTGGTTCCCGCGACGGAAGTCCTGCTCGGAACGGGTCTGGTCAAAGAAAAGATCAGGGAAGGCTCGGACGAGGACCTGCCGGCATTGATCAACGGGAACACGGGCTCGGACCCGGGCGAGGGGATGCACTCGTTCACGCTCTCGCTGGCGCAGCTGGTGAAGAAAGAAGCCGTGAGCCGCCATGTTGCGATGGACTCGGCCCCCAACCGCGAAGCGCTCGATTCGATTCTCAAGGGCGTGGAAGTGAAGGCGGCGACGCTCGTGTCCCGGCTCAAGAAGCCGGGCAGTTGAACGGTTTCATTTCCACTTCACCTCGAAATCGCTTCCGGATCACGGCGCGCCGTACGCTCCAGCGATGACTTCCGGCTGGCTGAGCTTCTCGCTGTTTGCCGCTGAAGCGGGGATTCGGCTGTACCTGATCCTCCGGGTCGTCATGCGCGGACTGAAGCCTTCGGTCACGCTGTCGTGGATCATTTTGTTGTTTTTCTTCCCCGTGTTCGGGCCGCTGCTCTATCTCATCATCGGGGAGAACCGCCTTGGCACGCGTCGGGCGCTGCGGTTTGAAAACCGGACGCGCAACTTCAATGAAGAGATCGAGCAGCGCTGGCGCCGCAAAAACCTGGAATGGAACGCCGATGAAGAGTGCTACGCCGTGCTCGCGAAGCTGGGAACGGCATTGGGAGGCATGCCGCCCCTCAAGGGCAATTCGCTGGATCTGATGGACGATGCGAATCTGGTGCTGGATCGGCTCAAGCAGGACATCGACAACGCCAGGCATCACTGCCACCTCCTGTATTACATCTGGATGCCGGAAGGACGGGGCAAAGAAATCGGCGAAGCGCTCATTGCCGCCGCCAAGCGGGGCGTGCAGTGCCGCGTCCTGGTTGACTGGGTGGGGGCCAAGAACTTCGTGAGCTGCGACGAGTGCTGCCGCATGCGCGAGGCGGGCGTGCAGGTGGTGGGGGCGCTGCCCGCGGGATTCTTCCGCATGCTGTTCGCGCGGCTCGATCTCCGAAACCATCGGAAGATATCTGTCATCGACGGAACGGTTGCGTACTGCGGCAGCCAGAATCTCACGGACAAGACCTTTCGAAACAAGCGCCGCAGAAAAGTCGGTCCCTGGATCGACACCACGGTCCGGATCACGGGGCCGGCGGTGCAGGCGCTGCAGACTGTTTTCCTGCGTGATTGGGCGGCGGAGACCGAAGAGCAATTGAAGGATGCCGAAGCGTTCTACCCACCGCCGGTGAAGACGGGAACGTCCATCGTGCACGTGGTGCCCTCCGGGCCGGGACCTCAACCCGACGCGATTCGGCAGGCCCTTCTCGCGGCCATCTTTACCGCGCGTGAAGAGATTGTGATGGTCACGCCGTACTTCGTGCCGGATGAATCCATGAAGGCGGCGCTGATCAACGCGGGGCTGCGCGGCGTCGCCGTCACGCTCATCCTCCCCGACACGCTCGATGCCCGCCTCGTGGAAGCGGCCAGCCGCGCCCAATTCGAGAGCCTGCTCGACGCGGGAATTCGCATCGCGCTGCACCCCGAGGGCTTGCTGCACGCCAAGACGGCGACCATCGATCGCAAACTCGGGATGGTGGGATCCGCCAATCTCGACATGCGTTCTTTCTGGCTGAATTTCGAGGTGACGTTATTCGTCTACGACGGCGAGTTCACCGATGAGCTCCGCCGTCAGCAGCGTCGATATCTGCGTGAGTCGATCGAGGTCGATCGGCAGCAGTGGAAACGCCGGCCTTTCGCGGTGCGGCTGGTAGACAATCTGGCGCAGCTCGCCGGACCCCTTCTTTGATGCCCGGCAAGTCAGGCGAACAAACCGAGCTGGCCGCCCTCCTGCGGACGGACAAACGCCTCTTCGTTCAGGGTTGCTCGGCCGTTGCTGAGCCCGTGCTTGCGCGCGAACAGCTTGAATGTTGCGCCGATGTGCTGCGCTAGCGGGCCCTCGCCCCGCTGGCGTGTGAACGGACGGTGGTCATACAGCGCGCCGCTGCGCACGTCGCGAATGAACGATTCGACCTTCTGTGATCGATCCGGAAAGTGACGCTGGAGCCATTCCAGAAAAAGGTCTTTGATTTGAAAGGGAAGCCGGAGCATCACCCAGCCCGCGCTGGTGGCGCCGGCCTCCGCCGCGGCCTCCAATATCGCCGGAATCTCGTGATCGTTTATTCCGGGCACGATGGGCGCAGTCATCACCGTCACCGGGATACCGGCTTTGGACAGCGTGCGAATCGCCTCGAGCCGATCACGCGGGCTTGAGGCCCGGGGTTCCATGAGCGAAGCTGTCCGGTTGTCGAGCGATGTGACGCTGATCGCAACGTGCACGGCGCGATGCTCGTTGAGCTTGCCCAAGAGATCGAGGTCGCGCAGCACCAGCTTGCTCTTGGTGATGATCCCCACGGCCTGCCGGCACTCGGCCATCAGCTCAAGGCATCGGCGCGTCAGCCGCAGGTCTTTTTCAACCGGCTGGTAGCAGTCGGTCACCCCCGACATGGTGATCGCCTCGCCTCGCCACGACGGGCGTGCGAGTTCCTTCCGCAGCAGTTCCGGCGCATCGTGTTTCGCGAGAATCACTGTTTCGAAGTCCAGACCGCCTGACATGCCCAGATACTCGTGACCCGGTCGCGCATAGCAGTAAATGCAGCCGTGCTCGCATCCCCGGTACGGGTTCACCGTCCACTTCATGGAAAGGTCGGGCGAGTCGACCGGGTTGATGATCGACCGCGTGCGGTCCGGCAGGATGCGCGTCGCGACTTGTGTCCCCGTCGGATGCTCCGCTGCGAGTTCGTCGAGGTGTTCGCCCAAGACATGCAGACGGACCGACTCGAAGCGGTTTCCGGGGTTCAATCCGGCGCCGCGGCCACGTGCCGGCCCGGTCGGGAGTGCGTCGCGATACGAAAGGTCGCGCTCTTCCATGGCCAAATATAGACCGAACAAGTCGTTCGGTCTTTGGATGAAAGACTGGTCACATTGCCCTTCGCTCTTCAGCAACTCACGACCGGACTCGCACAATCTGCCCGATACCTGCTTCCAGGATCCGTTTCCGATCCGTCCCCGCCGCTGCTTCCAGCCGCATCATCGGTTCGCCGTGAGGCTCGTCTCCGAGTTCAAACGTGGAGTGGTGGACTGGCAGGAGCTTGCGGCCGCCAAAGCTCTGGAACATTGTCCACACCTGCTCGGGGGTGGCGTGGGCGTGCTCCCAGGGCGCGTAGCTGCCGATTCCAAAGATGGCCAGGTCGATGTTCGACAAACCCGCGTACACGTCCGTAAGCGCCGTATCGCCCGCAAAGAGCACGCGCTGAGTCCCAACCGAAAGCACGTAGCTGTTGTATCCGCGATGCCGATCCCAGGCCGTTCGCGCTCCCCAGTGACGCGGCTTCAGCACGTCGAGCTTGAGATCCTCGAGCACCGCCGTCTGGTGCCAGTCGAGTTCCAGCACATCCGCGAAACCCATCGGGATCAGTCTGCGAGAAGAACGCGACGTCACCACCAGTGTCGAGGGCGACCGCAGCCGCTCGAGGGTCGGTTTGTCCAGATGGTCGAAATGCGGGTGACTGATCAGGATCACGTCGACCGGCGGCAGATGCTTGGTTTGCAAAGGCGGGTCGCCGATGCGCGTCAGCCCGACCGTCCGCTTGCCGATTTTCACCCCGATGCGCCTGGAGAACACCGGGTCCGTGAGGATGTTGAGCCTGCCCAGTCTCATCAGCACGGTGCAGTGACCGAGCCAGCAGACAACGATGTCGCTCCCTGCCTGTTCGCACTCGCGCGCCCACACGTCGGCGAAATCCGCTGGGCTCGGGGTGTGGTCGTGGAAGGGGCTCAGATCGGCCAACTGCTTGGTGTACCGCCGCAGGCCCGAGCGGATGGCACTCGTCCAGAACTCAAGCGGGGACTTGTTCTGCCGGCCCGAACGCATGATCAAAAATAGAAGCGTTATCCGGCCTCCGTCGGAACTTCTCGAATGAAGTCTCCGGGGTGCCCTCGCGCCGCCTGCTAGTCTTGCCCCATGCAGCCAGCGGTGGTGACCATCGGCAATTTCGACGGCGTGCACGCGGGGCACCGCGCCCTGCTGCAACGTGCGCGGGCGCTGGCCGATCGCCGTGCCGCTCGGGTGGTGGCGTTGGTTTTTGATCCGCATCCAACCGGTGTGCTGCGCCCCGGCTCGGCTCCTCCCCGGCTCACCTCGTTTGCGCAGCGCGAGTCCTTGTTGCGTCGGGCCGGAGCCGACGAAATCGTCAAGCTCACCCCGACACCCCAGCTCCTCGACCAAACGCCGGATGAGTTTCTTCTCAGCCTTGTCCAGCAACGCCACCCGATCGCGATCGTCGAAGGGCCGGATTTCAATTACGGCAGAGGCCGCGCCGGCTCGATCGCCACCCTGCTGGAGGAAGGCCGCCGGATGGGTTTCGCGGTCGAAGTGGTGCAGCCCGTCGAAGCCACACTTTGCGACGAATCCATCGTTCGTGTCAGCAGCACGCTTGTCCGGCGGCTGATCATCGACGGCCGTGTGCGGGACGCCGCCCGCTTGCTGGGCAGGCGCCACGAACTCCGCGGGCTTGTCACCCGGGGTGATCAGCGCGGACGCACGATCGGATTTCCGACAGCGAATCTTGTGCAGCCAGGAGGCGACGAATCCGTCCTCTTGCCCGCACAAGGTGTGTACGCCGCGTGGGCAACAACACCCGAAGGGCGCCGGTTCGCCGCGGCAGTCAACATCGGTGCCCGGCCCACGTTCGACGCTCCCGAACCCCGAATCGAAGCCCACTTGATTGATCCGAATACCGCAACTCCCGCCTCGGGCATTCCAGACTACGGCTGGGTATTGCGCCTCGAACTCGATTCGTGGGTCCGCGACACGGTGAAGTTCGCAGGCATCGCGGCCCTGCGGAGCCAGCTCGAGCGCGATCGCGCCGCGGCGGTCGAATTGCTCCGTTGCACCTCCGCGACCGGAACAACCGATGGTGATTTTCCCGCCCGGTGCGGATTTCCCGCCGGTGCGTTGAGGGCATCTGCTTCATGAGCGTTTCCACCAAAGCGGGCAAATCCGGATGGGCCAGCAGCACCGATCTCAAGTCGATCGCGGACTGGCTGCGCACCAAAAACAAAGTGGTGGTTGCCACCCACGTCAAGCCCGATGGCGATGCCGTCGGCTCGTCGATCGCGCTGGTCCGCGCGCTCAATCTCTCCCGCGCTTCGGGAGCCGTCAGCCTGCCTCCGGTCGCAAGGGCGTGGTACTTCGGCCCCCGTCCCTCCTGGATCAAGCGGATCGTGGGCGATACGCCGTCACTCTCCATCGAATCAGTTTCCGACATCGAGCATGAGTCGGCCGACTCCGTTGTGATCGTCGATACCGGCTCCTGGATTCAGGTTGAGATGATCAAGCCGTGGCTGCAATCACACGGTTCGGAAATCGCGGTCGTTGATCACCACGCTCAGGGTGATCCGGATATCGCGCCGCGCCGGTACGTCGATACCTCGAGCGCCGCCGCGGCTCAGCCCGTCGCAGAGCTCTGCCGCCTGATTCTCCGAAAAGCCACGCTCGCGGAACTTCCCAAGGAAGTCGCCGAGCCGCTCTACCTTGGAATCGCAACGGACACCGGCTGGTTCAAGCACAGCAACGTCACCCCGGCTGTCCTGCGTGCCGCGGCAGACCTGCTCTCCACCGGCGTCGATCACGCTTCGCTGTTTGTCAACATCGAACAGCGAGAAAGACTGCCCCGCCTGAAGCTGCTCGGGCGCTCGCTCGATTCGCTCGAACTGTTCGATCAGAATCGCGTCGCGGTGATGACCATCCGCAAGAAGGATTACGCGGAGACCGGCGCACAGCCGGCGGATTCCGGCGGCTTCGCCGATCACGCCCAGACGCTGGAATCGGTCTTTGTGACCGCCGTTCTCACCGAGGCCGATCCTGCCGAGTTCGGCATGTCATCCAAACCCGGAGAGGCGCTCACCAAGATCAGTCTCCGCAGTAAATCGATCCCGGGTTCGGTCGACGTCAACGCGGTTGCCAAAGAGTTCGGAGGCGGGGGACACGTCCGGGCTTCGGGCGCCAAGGTCAATCTGCCCGTGGAAGAGACCAAAAAGCGCCTGCTCGAAATCATCCGCAAACACTGGGGCACCTGATTCTCATGAGACCGATCCGGCCCAATCGAGGAAGCGGAGGAAGCGGGGTGCCCGGAGGAGGTGGGGGGGGCGGGGGCGGTGGGAACAGCGCTGGCGGAGGAAGTGGCGGGTCCCGAAAGGGCGACGGCGTGCGCGGTCGTCCGTCCGAAGGTGCGGCACACGCGCCAAGCCGTCGCGTTCGCCGCGCATTGCCTCCAATGCAGATTATGACCACGACGCTGTGGGAATACCCCAGCCAGCATTACGAGGGCGAGCAGTCGCGCATGCAGGGCGACAAGCGTTACGTGGGCGCCAGCCCGTCATGGGTCATCTGGCAGTGCCTTCAACGTTACACCAAGCTTGGCGACGTCGTGCTCGATCCGATGGTGGGCAGCGGCACAACAATCGATGTGTCGACCGATCTGGGGCGCCGAGGTGTCGGCTTTGATCTCGCTCCATCGCGCCCGGATATCCGCCAAGGCGATGCACGAAAAATCGATCTGCCCAGCGCGAGCGTGGACTTCGCCTTCATCGATCCGCCCTACTCCACGCACGTCGATTACTCGGACGAGGCCGCCTGCATCGGCAAGCTCGATGCGCTCGGGCCCGATGGGGGGCGTGCGTACTACGAAGCGATGCGGCGCGTTATCCGCGAGATCGTCCGCGTCCTGAAGCCCGGCAAATACATGGCTTTGTACGTCAGCGACAGCTACAGCAAGCCGGGTCCCAACGCGCGCTCCACCGGCTTTGCGCCGATCGGCTTCGAGCTGTTCGCCATGATGCGTGAAGCCCTGCAGCCCGTTGACATCATCGCGGTGGTACGTCACAACCAGAAACTCCAGCGCGGGAACTGGCACAAGGCCGCCGAAGAGGGCAACTTCTTCCTGCGCGGGTTTAACTACTTGTTCATCATGCGCAAGCCGCTGTGATTCAACTCGGCTGCACACGTGCGATCCATCCGCCTCCGAGCACCAGTTCCGGCCGGCGTCGATCGAAGAGCACCAGGGCTTGACCCGCCGCGACCGCCTCCTGTGGCTGGTCGAAAATAACCTCGAACGCGCCCACGCGCCCCGAGGGGGTGGGGTCGTTCGTGTCGTCGGGAACCAGACGCACCCGGGCGGGCGCTTCCGGCGTGTTGTATCGATACTTCGCCAGGACAGGCATCCACTCGCCGTTCGCCATGCCAAGGTCCGCGACGTCCACGAGCCAGTTGGCTTCATTCACGATGCACGAGGCGCAAGCAAGCAGTTCCTTCGGGCCGACCACTACGGTGTTGCTCTTCGGGTCCTTGCGCACAACGTAGATCGGGTAGCCCAACGCGAGATTCAGGCCCCGGCGCTGCCCGATCGTGAAGCGATGATGTCCCTGATGTGTTCCCAGCGGGCGACCGTCCGAGTCGACGAAGGAGCCTTCTCGCCGGAGAGAACCATCCCGGCGCTCCAGCATTCCCGCGTAGTCGTTGTCGGGTACAAAGCAGATTTCCTGGCTGTCCGGCTTATCAAAGACCGGAAGCCCGAACGACTTTGCCAGTTCCCGCACTTCGGGCTTGCGCATCTCGCCGATGGGGAGCATCATGTGCTCGAGCCGCTCCCGTGAGGCGCCGAACAGCACGTACGACTGATCCTTATCGTCATCGATGCCCCGAAGCAGCGTGGCCCGGCCCTGCTCATCCCGTCCGATGCGGGCATAATGGCCGCTGGCGACGAAGTCGGCCCCGATCTGACGCGCATAATCGTGCAGCTTCCCGAATTTCAGCCAGTCATTGCAACGCACGCACGGGTTGGGTGTCCGTCCCGCGGCATACTCGTCCGCGAAATACTCGATGATCCGCCCGAAGTCTTTCTTGAAATTGCAGACGTAAAAGCCGACTCCAAGCTGCGCCGCCACCGCTCGTGCGTCGGCGGCGTCGTTGATCGAGCAGCAGCCCTGATGCCCGATGCGGACCGTGCGTCCGCCCTGCGGCGCCGGACAGGTCGCCGCCTGCTCATAGGGCACCATCTCATCGATCGTTTCGCCCGGGGATCCGAGCCGCATGAAGCAGCCCACCACGTCGTACCCCGCCTGCTGGAGCAACGCCGCGGCCACCGAGGAGTCCACGCCCCCCGACATCGCCACGAGCACCTTGCCCTTCGCAGTCTTCACAATCAATCGTAGGAATTGCCCTTACCCGGCACGGTCGTCCGGGCACCTCGCCTCTACGCTTCCGCATGCTGAAATCGCTGGTGATTCGCGCCCCCGGAACCAACTGCGACCAGGAAATGTGCCGCGCGTTCGAACTCGCCGGCGCACCTGCGGACCTCATTCACCTCGATGCGCTGGTGCAAGACCCCACCCGGCTGGATCGATACCAGCTCATCGGCTTTCCCGGCGGCTTTTCGTACGGCGACGACATCGCCTCGGGCCGCATTTTCGCGATGCGTTGCCGCGAGCGGCTCTACCCGGCACTTCGAGGTGCCGTCGAGCGAGGCGTCCCGATCATCGGAGCGTGCAATGGTTTTCAGGTCCTGGTCCAGATCGGGCTTCTGCCCGGTCCGGTGACGGGCGAATCCTGGCCGCAACGTGTCGCCCCCGAACAAAGCGTCGCGCTCGCCGACAATGTCACCGGACGATTCTGCGACCGATGGGTCGGGATGATCGCGGACCCGGCCAGCCGGTGCGTCTGGACCAAGGGCGTGACCGATGGGATTGATCCGTCGGATCTCGATGACGTCTGGACATTGCCGGTCGCTCACGGCGAGGGCCGCTTTGTGTGCAAAGACCAGAGCGTGCTGGAGCGGCTGGAGCGTGAAGGTCAGGTCGCGCTGCGGTATGCCGACAACTACAACGGTTCGCAGAACGCGATCGCTGGTATTTGCGACTCGAGCGGCCTGGTCTTCGGACTGATGCCCCACCCGGAACGCTACCTCGAGTGGACGCGGCATCCATACTGGACGCGCCTGGCTCCCCGGGTTCGCTCGCAGGAAACCCCCGGATTGCGCATCTTCCGCAATGCGGTTCAACACGCCTCCGCCGTGCTGGCCTGATCCAATCAGGTCTGAGACGATTGACGACTCCCAAACAGCCGTGTTGGCCGTGAAAAGACTTGGTACAGGGCCGGAATCACCACGAGTGTGAGCATCGTACTGGTTATCAACCCGCCGATGACCACCGTCGCGAGTGGCCGCTGCACCTCTGCTCCGGTTCCGCGGGCGAGAGCCATGGGCAAAAAGCCCAGCGACGCCACCAGTGCCGTCATGAGCACCGGCCGCATCCGGAGCAGCGATCCTTCGACGATCGCCTCCGAGAGCGAGCGTCCTTGATTTCGAAGTTGATTCATGCAGGAAATCATCACGAGGGCGTTGAGTACCGCGACGCCGGAAAGGGCGATGAATCCGATTGCGGCGGGAATGGAAAAAGGCATCCCCCGCAGTACCAGAGCCAGCACACCCCCGACCAGCCCCAACGGCACCGCCGCAAAGACGAGCGCCGCCTGCTTCAAACTCCGGAGCGCCGCAAGCAGCAGCACAAAGACGAGCACGAAACAAGCCGGCACAACCACCCACAATCGTGATTTGGCCGCGAGGAGGTTTTCGTATTGCCCACCCCACGCCAACCACTGGCCAGCGGGCAGGCGAATGTCTCCGAGTTCGGACCGGGCTTCTTCCACAAATGAGGCGAGATCTCGGCCCCGAACGTTCGCTTGCACCACCACCCGGCGCTTTCCGTTTTCACGACTGATCTGATTCAGACCTTCTTCCATCTTCAGATTCGCCACGGATTCCAGCGGAACAAACCGAGCCCCGGATTCATTGGCTGCGGGCCAAAGACCGCGCGACGAGGGTTCTTCCGGGATCTCTGGCAGTGGCACGGGCAGACGCGCGAGTTCATCGAGATCGCCTCGGAGGTCCTCCGGCAGCCGGACGACAATGTCGAAGGGGCGATCACCCTGATACAACTGTCCCGCGGCTACGCCTCCAAGTGCGACGCGTAGAACGTCATGAATATCCGCGATCGACAGCCCGTACCGTGCCGCAAGATCGCGGTTGACATCGATATTGAGAACTGGCAAGCCCTCCGTCTGCTCGACCTTTACGTCGGTCGCCCCGGGGATCGTGCGCAGTACTTTCAGTAGTTTCTCGGCGGAAGCGGTGAGTGCATCAAAGTCATCGCCGTAGATCTTGAGTGCCACATCGGATCGCACGCCGGATATCAGCTCGTTAAACCGCATCTGAATCGGAAATATGTACCTGTTGAAAATCTGACGGATTTCCTTTGCATGGGCGGTTTTCAACAGGTAAAATAATGTCATGGCTACCAAGAAGCTCCCACAACTCGCCAAGTCTCCCGTCATCGCCGAACTGCCAGTCGCCTGTGCCGACGAAGCGGCGGGCGTTGAGTTCTTCGAGCGCAAGCGTTGGGGCGATTGCCCGTGCTGCCCGAATTGCGGGGACGTGGACGTGTACCAGATGAAGGACCGCAAGACCGGGCAGCGGAATAAGGATTTCCGTTGGCGCTGCCGTGGATGCAGCAAGCTCTACAGCGTCCGCACCGGCACGGTCTTCGAGGAAAGCCTCCTGCCGATGCACAAGTGGGCGCGTGCGGTATGGGAAGCCTCGGTGTCGAAGAACGGTGTTTCGGCTTTGGAGTTGTCCCGCAAGCTCGAAATCACCTATAAGTCCGCCTTGTTCATGATGAATCGGCTTCGCTTTGCCATGCAGCAAGACCCATCGAATCCACCGAAGTTGACCGGCACGGTTGAGGCCGACGAAACCTATTGGGGTGGTCGCCCGCGACATAAGCGCAAGGGCATCACCGGAAACCCTCCCGGCAAGCCGAAAACTCCCGTGTTCGCAGCGATCCAGCGCAACGGCGAGGTACGCGCCCGTGTGTTGCCGAGCGTGACAGCGGCGAATCTACGCGAGGCTCTGACGGAATGTGTTGACCCGAGCGCCCGCCTTGTCACTGACGACCTCAACCTGTATTGGAAGGCTGGCAAGCCATTCGCCCGGCACGATCGAGTAAAGCACTCGGTTGGCGAGTACGTCAACAAAGAAGACCCCACGCTCCACTCGAACACGATTGAATCGTTCTTCGCACGGCTGAAGCGGAAGCTCCACGGGACGCATCACAACGTCAGCAAGAAGCACCTGCACCGGTACGTCACCGAAGCGGCGTTCATGTACAACACGCGAGAAATGAACGACGGCGAGCGTGTGGAATCGCTCATCCGTCAAACTAACGGGAAACGCTTGGTCTATCGGGACCGCCTCAACTTGGCTGGCTAAGGGGCCGATTCGTGCTAAGATTCAAATGCAGCAAGCGGGACTTGCACCCGCAAGGGCTCCCGACTAAGAGATTCCCGGCCGACCCCAAATCGGCTGCGTCTGCTGGTTTCGCCATTGCTGCTGCAAAGCACCCGGCAGGATTTCACCTGACGGGCACTGCACGTGGTTTGGATCGCCTAGGCCCTGCTAACGCGGGGTCTTGGTGTTTTTGTGCGGCTTGGTCGCTGGCGATCCGCAGTGCTCGACCAACCCTTCAACCCTCCTGATCATGAAACCTCCTTTCATACTGGCAATTGGTTGCCCTATCGGGTACTCTTGCGTCACCGGAAGACAGCCTGCTCGGCTTCCCCGGCATAGCCCGTGGCGCTGGAACGCCACGGGTTTTTTCATTGGAACAGTCCTCGAAGCATGCGACCGGCGTAAGCGCGGCCCGGATTGTTCAGGGAATAGCGCATGCCCTTGCGCTGCCCGCCCGTTTGGTAATACTGTCGCACGGGTGCAACGACGCGGTCAATACGGTCGATGGCGAGTCCGCTCTTTCGGGCGCTTGCAGCAAGAGGCGTCGCGCCAACGGCGTTCATTCCTCGAAGCTTCTGGTATCCCCAGAGCAATAAGAGAATGGTGTCGGCGTCCCGATTCTCCGAAGAAGGAAGCACGTTCAGCGAGACGGAGTCCCCCTCGATGGAGAACGCACGATTGATGATTTCATCTGGAACGCCGTCGCTCGCCGCAGGATCAGACCCTGCGGGCGGAGTCTTCTCCCCGGCCGCGCCAGCAGCGGCAGCAACGGCGGCAGGCGCAGACTGCGCTTTGATCGCTTCAAGAAACAGCTTGTATTGCTCGTCTACCGACTCTTTCGTGCCGGTGGCCTCGAACTCGGAAGCACCAAGCTTTACTCGGATGCTGTGTAGGCCGCTTGCCTGCTCGGACATGAGAACCTCCTGGAAGAGGGATCGAGAAGGCACAGGTTACGGCAAGGCGGAATGGCGCGTCCAGCCCCAATGCGCGATTTTTTGGAATTTTACGTCAGTTGTGGACAACATTCGTAGCCGACAACGTAAACACTTGAAAACAAGGGATTTACAGTGAAAAAGCGGGTAAATACAACGAAGGATATGACTCTGAAAGCCAAGAAGAAGTCGGGACCTGGGGCTCAGCGGCTCCAAATCTCGGGAGGTTGGGAGGCTGCGGCAGAGAAGATCGTCAACGCGTCGAAGCCGTCACCGACAACGAAGAAGAAACGGAAGCGCAGCGCGTGAAGAAGGCGCGCGACACATCCCCGCACATCATCGCGATCGTTT
>JAFEBN010000039.1 GCA_018242645.1 Planctomycetota bacterium
ACGCCCTGCGCCGTCTCGGGCCGCAGATACGCCTTGTTCGCCTCGTCCCGGATCGCGCCGGGAATCGTGTCGAACATCAGGTTGAACATGCGGGGCTCGGTCAGCGTGCCGGGCTTTTCCGCCTCGGGGCCGATCACCCGGGTCCAGGGCTGCGGCAGCGACGAGAGCGCCACGCTCTTGATCGCGCCGAACGTCTTTTCCGCTTTCTTCTTCTGTTTCGCTTCGCTCGGCTGATCTCCGACGTACGCAAAGACCGGCTTATCGCCCGGATCGCCGCTCTCGGGCACGAACACCATCACGTGGTCATATCGGTAGCGACCCTTGGTCTCTTTGCAATCGACCATCGGGTCGTTGAAGCCGCCGACGTGCCCGCTGGCTT
This sequence comes from Planctomycetota bacterium, assembly GCA_018242645.1. GTDB lineage: Bacteria > Planctomycetota > Phycisphaerae > Phycisphaerales > UBA1924 > JAFEBO01. The sequence continues at coordinate 380 of JAFEBN010000039.1, forward strand.
CCCACACCTTGGGATGCTGGATGATGCACGTCTCGAGCCCGACGTTGCGAACCGGCTTGCCGTTGGGGCCGTTGCGGCCCCAGCACGGGCGCAGGATCATGTCCTGCCACCAGGCGTCGCGCAGGTTCTTCTTGAGCTGGGCGCCCATCGGGCCGTAATCCCAGAAACCGTTGATGCCGCCGTAGATCTCCGAGGCCTGATAGATAAACCCGCGGCGCTTGCAGAGCGCCATGATGGCGTCCATCGGCTTCTTCGAGATTTCCTGCGTCATCGATCGTCTCCGGAATCGGTTTCACCACCGAGGCACAGAGACACGGAGTAAAGGCAGAAGCGCCAGACAAACACCCAGCGCCGCTCATCCAAATCCGATTCTCTGTCTCTTCTCTGTGCCTCTGATCCTCTGTGATTTCTCTGTTCAGAACATCGCCGCCGACACGCTGCTGACCATCCCCGCGCCCGAGTTGTCCACGGCCGCGGAGTAGTTCAGCATCTCGACGCGATCCGGCTGCGCAACTTTCAGCGTCGCGACCAGATTTCCGGTCGAGCACCAGCGCGTCGGGTTCTGCTGCCACGCCATCGACGCGACCAGATCATCCGGGCGATTGGTCCGGACGATCTCGAGCATTTCTTTATCGTGCGCGAACGTCTTGTTGCGGAACTCGACGGCCTCCGGAGCATCACCGGCCGGCCCCTGCTTATCGCCAAAGGCCGGTCCGACGTGCGACAGGTCCGCGCTGCTGACGATGAGCGTCTTGCCCGGCAGCACCGCGAGGGTTGCCCGCAGCGCATCCACGAACGGCTGGAGCGCGAGCCCCTTGCCGTCGTAGCTCTCGCCGTTGTTTACGGCCGGGTCGTGGATCAGAGCCGCGAAGACCTTCGGATAGTTCCCGGCATCGTCGCGCCCGATGCAGTGCTGGATCCACGGGATCTGCAGTTCCACCGAGTGTTCGCGCTCGTGATCGAAGCGGTTCTGGAACAACAGCTGGGCGTTGGCCGGGCCGAGTTTCTCCTTCAGCGTCGCGAGCAGTTTCTCGTCCAGCTCGCAGGTGCCCAGCACCGTGCGGAAGCCCTTGTCGCAGCCGCACACGCCGGTCGAGTCGCCGAAGTGATTGGTCCCCAGGATCACGATCCGGTCGGGACGATCGGCGACGCGCAGGCGTCCCCACACGCTCGCGTAGTTGATCCAGCCGCGACCGTAATCGATATGCGGCGCCACCACAGCCTTGGGCAGCTGATCGAAACTCGGCTTGTCGGCGTTCTCGAGCGCCTTGCCGATCCACTGCTCGAATACCTCGCGGAGCTTGGTGCCGCCAATTTCATCTCGGCGCGCCTCGGGCAGGCCCGCGGCACGCTCCTGCACCGATTGCTGGATCCGCTGCATCTCCGCCTGGTCCTTGGGCGCTTCGGCCGGAATGTTCATCTCCCGCGCCACTTCCTGCAGCACGAGCGCATCCACAAAGGTCGCGGTCGTGGCGGGCGGAAGCACGGGCGAGGAATCAAAGTCGCTCCGCATCTTGGCGAGAATCTCGTCGAAGCGCGGGCCGAACAGCAGTGCCGCATCATCGAGCTGCGCGACAAACGGCCCGAGGATCTGCGGCGTCAATCCGCGTCCCACTTCGGCGCAAATCTGGTCCACCGTCTTCTCGCCGGTCATCAGCGGCAGCACCATCTGCATCGCTGGGGCGGTGATCACCATGCGATCGGTGATCTGCTTGGCATCGGCCAGGCCCAGCGCCTGATGCTCGCCCACCTGGGCCGCGAACCCGCGCAGGGCGCGGATCTTCGGCTTGGCATGGTGCGACCACTCGGGGTGGAAAACGGGCTGCTGGGGTTGGCCGGGCGTGCCGGTCGGGTTCTGGCCGGGATTGTCGGTCGTCATGCCCAAGTCTAGGAACGCGACCTGCTTCTCCACGGCTCTCGACGGTCAAACGAGACAAAAGGCGGTGCTCGCGCCTAGTATCTTGGCCCTGCCCCGAGCGGACCGCTCCGGGACGGCATTTCGAGAGGTTTTCCATGGCCACGCAGACCAAGTCCGCCGCTCCCGCCGCCCCGACCTTTAAGGCCGGCACCAACGTCATCTGCACTGTCAGTTCGCTCCCCCGCGCGACCGGCGCGATCTCCACGATCGAGCGGCTCATGCGTCGCGACCCCGACAACCGCCGCGCCCTGGCCCGTGCTCAGACCAAGCGCCGCCAGCGCATGAACGTCTACAACCGCGGCAACCGCGACTGGGTGAGCCGCGAGACCGCCGCTCGCGTCGTCCGCGTCACCAAGGGCGCCGAGTGGAAGATGGTCTACACGCTCGACCTGGCCCCGGACATCGCTTCGGTCGCCCGGTTCCTGCAGATCAAGGCCGGCTGAACACTGCTTTCCCGCAAATTCGATGGCGGCCGTCCTTCACCGGACGGCCGCTTTGTTTTTGCGATATTCCCGGTACGAGAAGCCGAATCATGTGGCAGCCGGTACACAGTTGCCAACGGAGTCCCGCACAATGAACAAGCTCGCTTGCATTTTCACATTCGTTTCGCTCGTTCTTGCTTCGTGCGGCGAGGAACCCAAGCCCCAATCCAACAAGGCCGCCCCGGCGCCGGCTTCTCAGCCTGCGCCGGAACCCGCTCCGCAGACACCGGCTCCGAGTCCCCAAGCTGCGGCCGAATCGCCCAAAGCAGAAACCCCCTCGACGCCGGCCCGTCCGAGCTACACCGTGCGGGGAGAGGTTGACACCCTCCCCGGCATTGAGAGCAGCGTGCTGCGTCTGCATCACGAGCGCATCCCAACGTTCGCGAACAAGGACGGCAAGATCGGCAAGGACTCACAGGGCCGTCCCGGGATGAAGCCCATGACCATGAGCTTCGCGAAGGGCGCCGACGTGTCGTACGAAGGCCTCAAAGCAGGCGACAAGGTCGAAGTGACCTTTGAAGTGATTTGGGATGCGGCGCTTCCCGACGATCGCCTGGTGATCACCAAGCTCACAAAGCTGCCCGCCGAGACAAAGCTGGACTTTGAAGGTCAGCCGTCGGTGACCGACCCCAAGCCGGTCGCCAAACCCCAGCCGAAGTAAGCTGTCTTGGGTAAAAAAAAAGCCCCGGCGCTGCGGGCAAACGCTCGAGCGCCGGGTCTCGTGGGGGTCACTTGATCCCCGTCACCCGACCCAAAGGTCGAATGGCAGGGCGGGTTCCGATACGCAAAGTTCCCTGCCCGGTTCGGGAATATGCACGACTTTTTTGAGCCCGGCTTTTCAGCCGGCGAGAGCTCGCCAGTCCGCCCCTTACTCGCCCCCGCCGGCCTTGGGTGTAAGGCCAAGCAATTTCACGACTTGAAGCAGGTCTGACCACACTTTCTTGCGGTTTTCCGGCGTGTAGTCCCGCAGCAAATAGGCGGGGTGGTACGTCGGCATCACCGGAATTTCGAGACCCTGCGGGTGAATCCCCCCGGTTGAGGGCAGAATGCCCTGATCCGGCTTCAACGTAATGCGATGGAATGAGCCCCGAAGCCGGCCCATCGATTCATCGGAGCACAGCACCGTCTTGGAGGCGGGCAGGCCGAGCGTGACGATCACTTCGGGTCGCACGATCCGAATCTGATCGATGAGGTACGGCTTGCACAGTTCGGCTTCGCGTCCGGTCGGAGTGGCGTTGTTGGGCGGGCGCGTCTTGAGCACGTTGCAGATGTACACGTCTTCCCGGCGCAAGCCCATCGCGGCGATCATCTTCTCGAGCAGTTGCCCGGCCTTGCCCACGAAGGGGCGACCGGTCTTATCTTCTTCGGCGCCGGGGGCCTCACCGATGAACATGAGACGCGCACAGGGATCGCCCTCGCCGAACACAATCGAGTGGTGATCGGTCACAAAGTGCTGGTGCGGCGCATCCGCTTCATAGCGGGCACGGAGTTCGGCCAGAAGCTTCTCGCACGACTCGCGGGAACGGCCGGCGCCGATCGCGGAAGCGCCAGACTCCAGGAGCGGCTTGGCTTCGATCTCGCTCGGCGCGGGCGAACTGACCGCTCCCGAAACCCGGTCGACAGAAGCGCGTCGCAGCGGCACAAAGTCGACGCCCAGAAGACGCGACGTGTCGGCGCTGACGGCAACAAAGCGGCGTGCGGTCTCGTTCATCCCCGCAATGTACGGCACGGCCGCCAAAAAGAAAACCGCGGGCTCTTCGCCCGCGGCCGCGTGCGATCGGATGCTGTGGCCTATTTCAAGGCCTTTTCGACCGCCTGCCCCAGGTTCTCTTCGAGATACTGGAGCTTCTCTTCCTGCTTGTTGGTGCCGCCCGGAGGCGAAGCCAGGCCGTTGGCCGCCCAGACGACCTTGCCGTCCTTTCCGATCACATAAAAAGTCGACCAGCCCCCGACCTTGTAGAGCCCGGCCATGGATTCGGCATCGACGAGCGTCGGATAGGTTGCCTTCTTGTCTTTCATGAACTTGAGCGGATCGACCTTCGCGTTCTGTTCAAAGTTCATGCCCAGCACGACAACGCCCTTGTCGCTGTAGCGATCAAGCGTGCGTTGAAGCACCGGGAACACCTCCACCGAATTCGGATACCAACTGCCCCAGAAGTGCAGCACGACGACCTTGCCCTTGAACTCCTCGAGTGAGCGTTCCTTGCCGTCGGTGTCTTTCAGCTTGAACGCCGGCGCGTTCGAGCCAGGGCTGACCAGCTGCGACTCCGACGGAAGCAGCGGATGCTTGGGGTTCAGGGCTTTCACTTCCGCCGGCTTGGTAGGAGGCGGCGTGTTGTCAGACGCGGGCACCGGCCCGGCGTCCGCCGGGATGTTCTTGTCCGCGGCAACGGTCCACCCCTTCGGAAGGGCAACCTGGAAGTCAACGCCCGCTGGATCCGGCGTACCCACGATGTTGTTGTAATTCTGAACGATGCCGGGCTCGCCACGCTTGTCGCGGGCCAGTCTCGCGGTCGCGGGCCTGAAGAGCTCAAGTCGCCGCGGCAAGCCGTCTCTCTGGGCGAAATAGACGCGGTAAGGCACCGGTGCCGGCTTCCCCGCCGTCGGAATCACCCAGAACACGTCGCAATCCTGATCACCGATCTTTTCAACACCTTCGTGTTCGACCTTTGACGCGGAATCAAACGAAGCAAACGGCGGGTTGGCCAGCAGTTCCCAGCAGACGCTGCCGGCCGCTTCCAGTTGATTGATATCAAGTCGAACAGCATCGAAATCGCGCGGCGCCGTTTTACGGAGCACCTTGCGCTTCTCCTGCAATCCCGCGCAGATCGTGCCGTCGTACGCGGCGTTGATGTTGACCGGGTTGTCCCGCTTGGCCGTGGACTTCGGATCGACCGGCTCGTACTCGAACGTGCCCTGGACCAGCAGCTTCCAGTTGGCATTGTCCATGCGTTCGGTCGTCACCTTGGTCTTCGACAGGGCGATCCGCTTGCCATCAGGCATCTGCACCCTCGACTCGCCGTCGTAGCGGAGCGTGGTGATGTCCCGCATCACGCTCCGTAGCCGTTCGATGATCTGCTTGGCTTGTTCCCCTTTGCCGTCTAAAGCGTCCGGGGCCGCGATCGCGTTACTTTGCCCAAGGAAAAAAGCCGAACCGGCCGCCAAGACCACGATGAGCGTCCATAGGCACTTTTGCATTCCGGCATTCTCCGTAATCGTGAGTTTTTTCTTATTTATCGGAATTTGTGAGAGCGTTTTCAGCCCGGATCGAGCACAATAGGAGACCGACTTGTGGGGTCGGACGGCAAATTCCGCGGGCTGCTCACTCTGTAGCGGTGAGCGGCGGCCGGCGGTTCGCCGCGTGGACAGGGACCGTCAAAATCATCAATAGCCGCCCGGGCGGCGCTCGCGAGGAGAAGGGTCTTGCGAAATTTGACTGTGCCCGCCGGAATTCTGGCGGGTCTTGTTGGGGCAACCGCGTTCGCCGGGAACGCGCCCCTGAGTGTGATTGTCACGTCTGGGTCGACCGCGCCGGGCACCGAAACCGGCACCCAGTTCCAATCGTTCATGGCGCCCGCGATCAACGACAGCGGCGCCATGGCGTTCGTCGGCAACCTGAGCTCGACTGCGCAAGCGTCGGGCATCTGGGTCGGCTCGACGGGCAACTGGACGATGCTTGCCCGTGAGGGTCAAGCCGTCAGCGGCAACCTCGGACCGCTCAAGACGCTCACGACAAGCGTCATCGCGTTCAACAACAGCAACCAGGTCGCTTTCATCGCCCGATCGGGATCGGGCGAGGGTGTGCTGCGCGTTTTCCGCGCGTCGCAGAGCACAGGCTTGCAGGTGCTCGCCAGCGTGGGACAACAGGCTCCCGGCCTCGCCCTGGGCGTGACGTTCCGTGATTTCGGCGATCCCGTGATCAACGCCTCGGGCCAAGTCTCGTTCAACGCGTCGCTTCAGGGACCCGGCATCAGCGCCGCGAACCAGGGGAGCGTCTGGCTCTACAGCGCGGGCGCTCTGCTCCCCGTGCTCAAGGGCGGCGATATCCCCAACATCACACAGCCCACCACCACCGTCCGTGAGCTGATGCTGCCGCTGCTCAACGCCAATGGCAAACTCGCCTTCGGCGGCGTCTTGCAGGGCCCCCTCGTCGCCCCCATTAACGAGAGCGCCCGGTGGACCGCCACCAACTGGATCCCCAGCCTGCAAATCGTGGGAGGCACGCTTGTGCCCCTCAGCGAAGACGGCGGCGGCTTCGTCGTCCGGCGCGTGCTCCCCGGCATGCATCGGATGAACGCCTCGGGCACCATCGCCTTCTTTGCGGATCACGATGACCCGATGGCGGTGCCGAAGTTCGCGCACTCCATCTGGCTGACCAGCCCGAACGGCATCCTTCCCATCGTGATGCGGACCACAGCGCTCCAGGCGAACGGCGAAACCCTCGGCGTCTCGGCGTTTTCATCCGTCGCCATCGATGCGACGGGGAACGTGCACTTCAAGGCGACCGTCACCGGCCCGCAGGTCACGACCGATACCGATCACGGCTATTTCACACGCCAAGGCTCCGGCTTGGTTGTCCAGCGTGTTCGCGCCGGCGAGCCGGCGGCGGGCGTGATGGGCGCGCGGCGCATCTTCGAGATCTCTCCGTACGCCGCCATCGGCCCCCAGGGCGAGTTGTTCCTGAGCGCCCCCATGAAGGGCTTTGTGCCCGGCGTGCGCTACGACCGGGTCCTCTTCGTGAACTACCCCAACGGTGCGAGCACCAAGATCATCGCGACCGGCGACTCCATCTTGGTGAACGGCCAGAGCAAGACCGTGACCGCAATCGGCAACTACTACTCGGGCAACGGCCAGGACGGGCTGGCGGCATCGATTAACGCAACAGGCGCGTTCGTCTTCCGCCTCCAGTTCTCAGACGGCACGTGGGCGGTGGTCCGAAACCAGCTCTTGCCGCTGTGCGCCGGCGATTTCAACGGCGACCGCATGGTCGACGATGAGGACTTCGCACTCTTCGCTTCGTACTACGACCAGCTCGCACCAGGACCCGGCGATATCGATCGAAACGGCGTGACCGACGATTCCGATTTCGTACGGTTCGTCACGGCGTACAACAACCTCGTCTGCCCCTAAAGGTCTTCCCCGTCCCGTTATACTTCCGGGACGCATGAAGCTGCCCGCCGACAAGGTCAACCGCCTCCGCCCCTTTTATGAGGGCCGCATGGTGTGCGTGACCGGCGGGGCCGGTTTCATCGGCGGCCACCTCGTCGATGCGCTCCTGTCATTGGGTGCCTCGATTCGGGTGCTGGACGATCTCTCCAATTCGACTCTTGAGCACCTCGCGGAACTCATCGAGCTCGAGCCCGAGCGCGTCCGTTTCCTCCGGGGCAGCATCCTGGACGACGATGCCTTGGCCGAAGCTCTGGTCGGCACGGCCACCGTCTTTCATCTGGGAGCCATGGCGAGTGTGCAGCGCTCGGTCGATGATCCGCAGCGCTCATTCAGCGTGAACGCCACCGGCACGCTCCGGATCCTCCAAGCCGCAAAAAAGACCAATTCACTTTCGGGCGCCGGCGTCGAGCGCGTCGTGTTCGCATCCAGCAGTTCACCCTACGGCGATGACCCCAAGCTCCCGCGTGTCGAGACGCAGATGCCCCGTCCCCTCAGCCCGTACGCCGCGGCCAAGCTCTCCGGCGAGCATCTCGTCAGCGTCTACGCCCGCTGCTACGGAATGAGCACCATCTCGCTGCGCCTGTTCAACGTCTTCGGGCCCCGCCAGCGCGCGGACTCACCCTACTCCGGCGTCATCGCCACGTTTGCCCGGCGCCTGCTCTCCGGCGAACCGCCGGTGATCTTCGGCGACGGTTTGCAAACCCGCGATTTCACCTATGTCTCCGACGCCGTGCTCGCGTTCCTGCTCGCCGGTGCCAGCAAGGTGCCGCCGCGCGGCGAGGTCGTCAACATCGGAACCGGCCGCAATGTCACCCTGCTCGAGCTCGCACGCCTGATGGCGCAGGCCGCAGGCGTGCCGCACATACACCCAGTTCTCCAGCCCGAGCGGCCCGCCGATGTGAAGCACTCGCTCGCTGATATCTCCCTCGCGCGGGAACTGCTGGGGTACGAGCCCATGAACACCCTCGAATCGGGCCTGGTCGAGCTCATCGAATGGTGCAAGCAATCGGTTGCCGCCGGATAAGAGGTGTCCAACGCTTCATCGCCTGCTCGAACCGCTGGGTGGATGCTGGGAACTCGTGCGGCTGGCCTCCCTCAGCCGATGGAAACTCCGCGGTCCCTACTGGCGATGGCGTATGCATACGGCTTTTGGACGGGGTCTTCCTCCCCGCCTCGATTTGGTACGCTCAATTGTGAGGTACGGGGCTTGGGTTCGCCGCATGCGTCGGCTCATGTAGCCAGTCGCGGCACCATCGACGGAGGTTTTCATGAGCGATCAGACTTCAACTCCCGACCCCGCTCCCAATTCGGGCGCGTTCGTTAAGGCTTTTCTGCCCGGTCTCATCATCGGACTGGTTCTCGGCGGGCTCGCGGGAGCGTTCTTTGGCGGATTTGCGGCGGATAGCGGAGGACCCGCCGCAGCGATCGAGCGCTCCAAGGCCGATGCCGCTCGATCGGCACCTCCCCCGGGCATGACGCCGCCTCCGCCGGCCCCGACCGATGCGCCCAAGGCCGACGCGCCCAAGGCTGAAGAAAAGCCCGCGGCCCCCGCCAAGCCGGAAGACAAGCCTCACTAAGCGCTTACTCGGCAGGCTGTTCGATCAACGTGGCTGTCGAGGTCTTGCGCGAGAGGTTGAACAGGCCAAACCGCACGGCGCGGTCCTGCACTTCTTTCACGATCCCGCGGCCCGCCACAACCTCGAACACCGCGGTTCGATCCACCGTCGAGAAATCGAATTTCGCGACCAGTTCGGATTTCACCACGGTTCGGTCGCCGCCCTGGCTCACCAGCGTGGTCGTTTGTGTCGCCGTGCCCCGCGTGGTCGTGGTGCCGTCGACCTCGCGCATCGTGACGTCGGAGGTGCTGATGCACGCTTTCTCGCTCGTCAGCACCGCGGGCATAAGCACCAGCGGCGGGTCGAACATCAGCACCCGATCCTCGGCCACCAGCCGCAGTTCGGTGAGAAACACGGACCCCTCCGGCCCCAGTTCCAGCATCGTCTGTCGCACCAGGCCGCCCTTGAGCTTGCCATCGGGCGAGTCAAACTCCTCGATCATCCAGCGGTTGGCAGCGCCGTCCAGCGGGCTTGCCTCTCGCCTGATCACACGCCTTCCTTCGGAATAGGTCTTTTTCCACGGCGCAGGCCTGTAGATGGCGCTCGCTTCGATGCGAGCCGGGCCGCTTGCGGGCGCGGGCTGCGACTGCGGTGCCTGCGTCGTTTCCGTCGGCGGCGTCGAGGCACAGCCGGCCGCAAACGACAGGAAGATCAGCCCGGAGAACGCCGGGACGGCGAAACGAGTTGTGCCGCGCGTTTTCAAACTTATACTCCCGCCCATGTCCGTGCCGGTCCGAAGTCCGTCCCCATTAAAGGCTCACAGGCCGCTGCTGTATGCCGCGGCTCTCGCGCTGCCGATCCTCGCGGGCTGCGACGTGTTCGATGACGTGCGACCCGGCGCGACCAGCATCTTCGACATCTTCGCTCAGCCCACGCCGAGCGAAGCCGTCCAGATGGCGATCGACCCCTACAACGCGGACAACCGCTACCGCGGCACCATGCTGCTCAGCAACGCCTACTTCGCCGGTCAGCCCGTCTATCTCCAGCTGTTCGAGGATCGTGCCCAGGACAAAGACGCCACGGTGCGCATCGCGGGCACACGCGCGATCGCCAACCACGGCAGTACGGCCAACGTTCCCATCCTCGTGAGAAATCTCAAAGACCAGGATCCGCTCGTGCGCCTCGAAGCGGCGCGCGGGCTGCAACGCATCCACGGGCAGGAGGCCATCGAGCCGCTCATGGATGCCAGCCGGGATCCCGACGCGGTGCGGGGCGATCAGGGCAGTGAAGACAACGGCGATGTCCGCACCGCCGCGGCGCACGCGCTCGGGCAATATCCCAACACCGACGTCATCCAGCATCTCATCGCCATCATGGCCGACTCGCAGCTCTCGGTGAACGAGGCGGCGCGCTCGTCGCTCCGCACCATCACGGGGCAGGACTTCGGCTTCGATCGGCGCGAGTGGCTGCTGTGGTACGACAACACCAAGTCGCCCTTTGTCGCGGGCACGCCCTACATCTTCCCGGTCTTCTCGCGCGACAAGACGTTCTGGGAGTACTTCCCGTTCGTCCCGCCCCCGCCCAACGAGATCGCCGCGACCCCCGCCGGCATGCCGCCCATGGCCGGCGGCGCGCTCATCCCCTTGTCTGATATTGACCCCAAAACCGGACAGGTGAATCAGCCCGGGTCCGAGAACAAAAAGAACTGACATCGGACCTTTTCGGGCCGACGCGCACGGGTCGATACCACCATGTGCGAAAGCTGCTCGACACTGTTCCGGGAAGTGCTGCGAGCGCCGCGACCGAGCTTGCCTCGGGCGAGGTGCTGGTCCGCGCCACGCGCACCGCGTTTGATGCCGCGGCATTTTCGTTGCTGCGCGACGATGCCCGCTTTGCGCCCGGCCGCGAAGTTGTCGGCCTCGTGCAGGCCATCGGTCCTGGTGCGGACGCGTGGAACCATAAACGAGTCGTCGTCAGCCCGCTGATCCCCTGCGGCTGCTGCGATCTCTGCCGACGAGGTCTTGCCATCCACTGTCGCGACCGTGCGGAACTGGGCGTCTCACGCGACGGCGCTTTCGCCGGGCGCGTGGCGGTTCCCATGTCGGCTCTCTTCGAAATCCCAAAGGCGGTCGATGACGACCGCGCCGCGTTCGTAGGCCCGCTGGGCAAGGCTCTTCACGCCGCGGATCTGGTCCGCCTCGAAAACAAGGCATTCGTGACGATAATCGGCGAAGACGCGGTCGCCCTGCTCGCGGCACAGGTTATGACGCAGCGCAATGCCTCCGTGCGGCTCTTGGGTCGAGAGACCGCCCGCTACGGACTCTGCGAGAAATGGGGCGTCAAGCACCGGCACATCGATCAGGTGGGCCGTCGCGCCGACCAGGACGTCGTCTTCGTCTGCTCGGAAACCCCGGGCGACCTGGAAACCGCGATCCGGCTCGCGCGCCCCCGAGCCACGATCCTCCTGCTCGCGACCCCGGCACACGACCGCCAGCCGCTCACCGAAAGCGCGCTGCGAGCCTTGCGCGAGAACGAACTCACGCTGATCGGGTCGCGCGCGGAGCGGCCCATCGATGCTCTGCGCCTGCTCGCCGCCGATGCCGTGGACGTGCGCAGCCTTCTCAGCGCAAAGTTCCGACTCGCGCAGCTTCCCGAGGCCGTTTCCAAGGCCAAGAACCCGGAGTGCGTCCGCGTCGTCTTCGACCTGACCTAGCCGCAACACCAGGACCCCGAATCCCAACAATGGGGCGTGCTCTGGGTCGCGGTCATTTCCGTCTTCTTTGCCGGCCTGATCGGGCTCGTGCTCTCACTCCTGACGCTTCCGGGCATCTGGCTTCCCATCGTCGTCGCGCTGCTCTTCCAGTGGGTGCGGCCCGACACCTTTCCCTGGTCCGCCATCGGCGTGGCATGTGCAGTCGGCATCCTCGCTGAATTGCTCGAACTGGTCGCCTCCGCTGCCGGTGCAGCCAGGGCGGGCGGCACCAAGCGTGCCGCGGCGGGCGCGATCGTGGGCACCGTTGTCGGTGCCGTTGCTGGCTCGCTCATCCCTTTGTTTCCCATCTCAACGATTCTGGGCGCGGTTGCCGGCGCGGGGATCGGCGCGGGGCTCATGGATCGATCCCGCGTCGGACGGTCGTGGAAAGAATCGGCAAATGTGGCAACCGGGGCGGCCGCCGCCCGCGGCATCGCCATCGTGCTCAAGGGCGTCTTCGGCGCCATCATCGCCCTCGTCCTGATCGTCGGGGCCATCGCACACGCCTGGTGAATCCCGGATGAACACCGTGTAACAGGCACGGACGCAGATTTACATGAACTTTGCTCCCGCGGCCTTCCAAGCGGACCGATCCTTGGGGTATGCTGCGTCCGTACAGGAAAGGGCGAGAAGCGACCCAGCTGCTCGCCAAGGGGACCCAAAGTCCTCGCAGGACGGAGAGATCGATGTCCAAGGCGCTCAGCGGGGCCAAGGAACTGGCCGAGGCGACCACGACCCAGACACCCGGTGCCCGAGCGCCGGAGGCCGATCGAAGCGGCCGGAAGAACGGGACCAAGCCCGCCGAAACCTCGAAGAACAACGAAGCAGAACAGTCGCGCCGCTCCAAGCGCAAGTCCGATGACCCCGCGGCCGTCGGTGTCAAGCACTTCGTGCTCGACACCAACATTCTGCTGCACAATCCCGGCGCGCTCTTTGTATTCCAGGAGAATCACGTCATCATCCCATTCGCTGTCATCAGCGAGCTGGACAAGATGAAGCGCAAGGAAGACGACCTGGGCCGCAACGCCCGCGAGTCGATCCGCTACCTTGACCGCCTCCGCAGTTCGGGCCGTCTCATCGAAGGCGTGAACTGGGGCGAACTTTCGCTGCAGGCCCGGGCCGGCGCCTCGGTCGGCGCCAACGGCGAAACCGGCACCATCCGTGTCGACGTGACCGATCACCCGCGCCCCGAGGCCATCAAGGAAGACTCGCCGGACAACCGCATCATCGCCGCCGCGCTCGCCCTGCACAAGGACGGCGCGCGCACCGTGTTTGTCAGCAAGGACCTCGCGGCGCGGATCAAGGCCGACAGCCTCGGCATCAAGACCGAGGATTTCGAAAACCAGAAGGTCGATGCCGACCGGCTCTACACCGGCTTCGTGACGACCGAGATCGAAGGCACCGTCATCGACGAGCTGTACAAGGACCGTCTGCTCGAGATGCAGCGCCTCGCGCCGCATCTCACCGCCACCGACGACCTAGGCAACGAATACCAGCGCGAACTGCTCGCCAACCAGTTCGTCGTCTTGAAGGACGAGGCGGACGAAAACCACACCGGCCTCGGCCGGCGCCTGGGCGAAACCGACCATGTCATCCCTGTCACGGGCCCCCGCAAGCCCGTGTTCGGGATCATGGCTCGCAACGTGCAGCAGACGATGGCTCTGGACCTCCTGCTCGATGAGGAAGTCCGACTCGTCACCCTGCTGGGCAGCGCCGGCACGGGCAAGACGCTCCTGGCGCTCGCCGCGGGCATGGCCAAAGTCTTCAACGAGGAGCGCTACGAGAAACTGCTGGTGGCCCGCCCGATCATGCCCATGGGCCGCGATATCGGTTATCTGCCCGGCGACAAGGACGAGAAACTCGGCGCCTGGATGCAGCCCATCTTCGACAACCTGTCGTACCTGCTCAGCACCCGCGGCGCGACGATGCATCAGAATGCCGAGAGCCACTCCAGCGAGCAGCGGATCCAGAAGCTCATGGCCGATGGCAAACTCGTGCTGGAGCCCCTCACCTACATCCGCGGCCGCTCGATCCCCCACCAGTTCATGATCGTTGACGAGGCCCAGAACCTCACTCCGCACGAGGTCAAGACCATCGTCAGCCGCGTGGGCGAGGGCACCAAGCTCATCCTCACGGGCGACATCGGCCAGATCGATAATCCCTATCTGGACCAGTCGACCAACGGCCTGTCCTACACCGCGGAAAAAATGAAGGGTGTCGGGCTCTTCGGCCACGTGGTGCTCGCCAAGAGCGAGCGCAGCGAGCTGGCCAGCCTGGCCGCGGCCCGGCTGTAAGCCGTCGCCAAACCAAGTGCGAACCGATCTTCCAAGAGCATCAATGCTCTCAGTAGTCCCACGGAATTTGAGCACGCACCGCGCAAGCCTTCTGCCCGCGCAGAGCCCCGACGGGCCCCATCGCCCGTGTTTTCCAGTGTGAAACGGTGTTTAGTTGCGTTCCCCAGATTTGTGGTTACGCTACATCCGGGATGGGGAGGCGCGAGCAGTCAGGCACCTGCCGGAGGGGCATATGGACATTCGGGCTTTCAGATCGCTGCGGCAACTCGGCGCCCTTGGTGCGCTCTACGCGGCCATGGCTGCGCCCTGCCTCGGCCAAGTCGGTTTCACCATCACCATCGATGACCCCGAAGGGGCTCTGTCGCCGTGGGAATCGCAGATCGAGAGCAACCTGCAGGCCGCCGGGGCGCTGTGGGCCGCCAAATTGCACGGCGCTTGCACCCTGTGGGTCCACATCACCCCGATGGCGGACGCGGGCACGCTCGATTGCCGCTCGTTCACGTGGTCATACTTCGAGACACTCGACAACGCCATCGACGTATTCGAGACCGGCGCTTCGACGCACATCCGCAACGGCTTCCCGGCCTCGTCCTTTGATCCGGATATCGAGCTCAGGATCAGCCCGCTCTACCTCGCGAGCGAACTGTGGATGGATCCGAACCCGACCGAGCGAACCGAGCCCGTGCCGGCGAATCGCATCGACGGCGTTTCCGCGTTCGCGCGTGAACTGGGATACGCCCTGGCCTTTGATGGCTGGATCAACGGTGAAACCGGCTCTTTTCCCGGTAATTCCCGTTCAACCTTTGACCGGCTCATCGCTTTCGACGGACAGGAGTTCGCCTTCGTGGGGTCCAGCGCGACCGCCTCGTACCAGGGCCCGGTGCCGCTGACATTCGGTCTCCCGTTCCACCTGGGCAACCAGTCCCCGCGGCCGGGGCCCGTGCTGCTGGATGATCTCATGGGTGGCAAGCCTCTGCAGCCCGGCACCCGCTACAACGTCTCCGAACTGGATTTCGCCATCCTCCGGGATGCACGCGTCCCCATTGCGGTGCCCTGCCCCTGCGATCTCACGCACGACGGCTTTGTCGACGATGCCGACTTCGGAGCATTTTCCCTCGCGTACGACTTTTGCGACTGCACCGATCCGGAAATGGCTGCCGGGTGTCCCGCCGACTTCACCCGCGACCGCATGGTCGACGACTCCGACTACGTGATCTTCGTACAGGGGTACGAAGACTTCATCTGCCCGTAAAAGTTCCGAGGCCGCCCGCCAAAGCCCTTCCGAATGAATCGGTGTTCAAACGCCTCCGAATAATGAGGTGTTGAGCGAAGCCGATTCCATACCCACGCCCGAGGCCGACGAGAACCGCGAAAGCCGGATGGCTCGTCTGCTGCTCAAGGCTCGTGCGTTGTCACGCGTCCCGGGTGTCTACCTGATGAAGGACGCCAAGGGCGTCGTGATCTACGTGGGCAAGGCGGCCAATCTGCCCGACCGCGTGAGCAGTTACTTCGTGCCCTCGGCCGACCTGGGCTTCAAGAAAGACCCGATGCTCGACCGCGTCGTGGATTTCGACACGCTCGAATGCGAAGGCGAGTGGGAAGCGCTGCTCACCGAGAACCGGCTCATCAAGGATCTCAAGCCACGCTTCAACGTCCGTCTCGTCGATGACAAGACCTTTCCCTACCTCGTTGTCACACAGCGCGAGGATTTCCCCCGTGTCTTCGTCACCCGCAATCCGAGCGATCCCGACCTGAAAGGCGCCCGAATCTTCGGGCCGTTCACCAACGTGGGCGCGCTCCGCGACGCCATTCAAATCCTCCAGCGCGTGTTCAAATTCCGGACCTGCAAGCTCGACATCCTGGAGAACGACGAGAAGAACAAGTTCTTTCGCCCCTGCCTGCTCTACGCCATCAACCAGTGCACCGCCCCATGTGCCGCCAAGATCGGCAAAGAGGCGTACGGAGCCGATGTGGACCGCTTCGTCCGGTTCCTGGGCACCAAGCGCAGCGTCATGATGCGCGAGATGGAAACGGAAATGAAGCAGGCGGCCGCCGACATGCGTTTCGAGCGTGCCGCGGCACTCCGTGATCAGCTCCGCGCCATCCAGAAGCTCGACGAGCGTGCCAGCAAGTCCGACGGCTGGCAGCCCGAAACCGAAATCTCCTATCTCGATCCCGAAAAAGCCGTTTCCAGCCTGCAGCGCACCCTCAAGCTGGAAGACCCCATCCGCTGCGTCGAAGGCATCGACATCGCCCACCTGATGGGCGGCGAGACCGTCGGCAGCAAGGTCTGCTTTGTCGATGGCCGCCCGTTCAAGAACGAGTATCGCAGGTACAAGATCGCCACCGTCAACAATCTCGCCGGGGGCGGCACCAACGACGATTACTCGAGCATCCGCGAGGTTGTCAGCCGCCGCTACCGCGAAGCCGGGGGCGGACACGAGCTGTACCCCGATGTCATCCTCATCGACGGCGGCCTCGGCCAGCTTCACGCGGCACTCGAAGCCTTCGAACAGCTCGATGTCAAGCCGCCCATGGTCATCAGCCTCGCCAAGAAAGAGGAACTGATCTACGTCCAGCGCGAGAGCGAGCCGATCCGCCTCGGCCGCGACAACCCCGGGCTGAGACTCTGCCAGGCGATCCGCGATGAAGCCCACCGCTTCGCGCAGAGCTACCACCATCTCCTGCGCCGCAAGAAAACCCTCGAAGAGTGAGGTCAGTTCACCACAACCGCGCCGAGACGCAAAGAAAGCCGGCACCGAAACCGAGCGGCGCTCACGTCCGCGCCCGATGGCGCGTGCGTTCGTGACGAATGCCCCTGTCCGCTGTTCCCCTGCTCTCCTCTTCCCCTCGCTCTTCAATCTCTTACCGCTTCCGCAGCACCGTGTAATGCGTGAAGATTGATTCCTTCAGCTTTTCCGCCGTCATATCCGGATCGGGGAAGAAGACAAACCAGTACTTGTGCATGACATCGTCGTCGACCTGATCGAACGCGAGCACCTCGAATCCCGCTTTCTCTGCCGCGGCGCGATCGAAGGGGAACCGCCCGTCCGCCATAGGCAAAAACGCCTTGTCGGGGGGATTCTGCGCGGGCGCGATGTTGTACACGATCATCAAGCCCCCGGGCTTGAGCGCCTCGTGCACCGCACGCAGAAACGCGTCATCGTCGACGCCGAGCTTGATCAGCATCCGCTCATCGGCCGCACGTTCCGGGTGGATGTACCCCTTTTTCAGCGTGTTCTTGCTGATGAACAGGTCGTACCCGCCGCCGACTTCGTTCTGGAGTGCCGCGTCCGCCGGCCACCGCCCGCTGTGCAGTTTCACCCAACCAGGCTTGTTGGCGCCCGCGGGCGCGATCTCGCCCTGATCGCCGGGCGCGCTGTACAAGACCGGGAAAATGGGTTCGACCTCGATGCCGTGCGCATCCGCGCCCAGGGACGCGAGCATGCGCAGGTGCCCCACGCTCCCGTAGCCGAAATCCAGAATCCGCTTGCCTTCCCAGTTCTGCACGCCGAATTTGCCCGCGACATCCAGCGCCCGCGCGTAATTCAGCGGCGTGCCGTACGCCGTGTAGTAGTAGAACCGTTCATCGCACGCGCGGGGCTTGTACTTCGCCTGCTCCGCCGGGTGCAGCTTCTCCCAGTCTTTCTGCGAGAGCGCAAGTCCACGCTCGCGATCGCGATACACGGTCCGGGGCGTCACGCTCGGGAGCGCCGCAGCGGCCGACAGAAACGACCGCCCCGCATCCGTTTCGCAAAGGGACCCTGCCGATTCAGCGTGCTTCTTCATCTCCGGCACGACCGGCACCGGTGCCGGCTGCGCCGTCGCAGGAGCATTCGGCGACGGAGGTGACGCGGAAGGGGCTGCAGGAACGGTTGTGTTGCTCTGCGCGATCGCGAGCGGTGAAGAGGCACACATCGAAACCAGGGCCAAGGCCCACCAATCTCCGCCTCTTTTTCTCGTCCGCATGATTTCTCCCGTGCGTTCTGTGTACGACCGACAAAGAGGCCGGTTGCACATTGTTCTGATGGCGCCGCCTCGCGCAGCAGTTTTGGGATTCCCGCCTTTCCCAAGGCAGCTCGCTTCATTCTCGATCAGCCGGATATCGCGGCGCCGGTCGGACCCCGACAGGCCGGACCGGGGCGGGCCCTACGCTCGCTGCGATGAAGATCCTGCTGACCAATGACGACGGCATCCGTGCGCCCGGCATCACGCATCTTTTCGACGCGCTGACCGATCCGGAGAACCGCTTCGGTGGCCCTCTCTCGGCGCCCAACAGCGTGACGGGTTTCGAAGTATTCACCATCGCCCCGCTGACGGTGCAGAGCGCTACAGGGCATGGCGTCACCTTCCATCAGCCGCT
>JAFEBN010000003.1 GCA_018242645.1 Planctomycetota bacterium
TCGCGGAGAGCGTGGTGAAACGGCTCCGACCGGAACGCGGGATCGATGTTGTCCATCTCGCCGTGGAACACCATGTTCTCGAGCAGCGTGCCGCGGGCATCATCGCGAGGCCGCAGCGACAGTTGGGGCCAGTGCGCAATGAAATGATCCGTCGGTCGCTCGCAACGCGCGCGATTCTGAACAATGACCTCTTCACACAGCGTGGGCCGAGCCCGATCCATGCGGCAGCCGAGCACATAACTTCGCCACGGCATACCTCCGCGGCGGAGATCGTCATACGTGGCCACGCAGACAGCCCGCGGAACAAACCGGGTCGAGAGCCGTGCGTCCACGCCCCGGCGCCGAAGCTGGATGTAGGAGTTGATGATCCACGCGGTTTCGCCGTCCCATTTGCTCCAAAGGACCGATGCGGGGGGCGGCATTCCGCCTTCGAAGAGCGGCGCAAAGGCCGCGATTCTGCGCGGATCCCGCATCACGAAGTACACGGGCGATCCCAGCGGCTCAAGAGGCGTCTCGGCTGCCATTGCTCGCATGATGTCGAGCCCGGTCGGGACGTGCATCGGATGCGACTGTACTCGATTCAAGTTTGAGGCAGCGACTACCCTTCCGGGTCCGGTTCGGGCAACCACGGGAGTTCCTATGAAAGGCGTCATTCTTGCCGGGGGCACTGGATCGCGCCTCGCCCCGCTCACGCTGGTCACCAACAAGCACCTGCTGCCCGTGTATGACCAGCCAATGGTGCACTATCCGATCAAGTGCCTGCTCAACGCCGGTATCGATGATGTCCTCATCGTGACAGGAGGCGAACACGCGGGCGACTTCCTGCGCCTGCTGAAGAACGGCAAGCACCTGGGCATCCGCCATTTGGAATACGCCTACCAGGAAGGCAGCGGCGGCATCGCCGACGCACTCAAGCTCGCTCAGGACTTTGCCGACGGCGAACCAATCTGCGTGATTCTCGGCGACAACATCATCGAAGGAAACATCAGAACCGCGGCGAACAACTACCGCGAGCAGCGCACCGGGGCGAAGATCCTGCTCAAACAGGTGCCGGATCCGCAGCGGTTCGGCGTGGCCAGGATCGAGGACGGCAAGATCGTTGAGATCATCGAGAAGCCCAAGAACCCGCCCGGCGACCTCGCCGTGACGGGGATCTACTTCTACGACCAGTCGGTGTTCGATATCTGCGCCACGCTCAAACCATCAGGACGAGGCGAGCTTGAGATTACCGATGTGAACAACGCATACTTGCGGGCGGGCACGCTGACGCACGAAGTGCTCGAGGGCTGGTGGACCGACGCCGGCACCTTCCAGAGCCTCTTTCGCGCCAACAGATACGTCGCAGAGGGCGGCGCGAACAAGCTCTGACTCCGTTCTTCAAAGCGGCTCGAGGACGGACATCACCTGCGCCAGGTTGATCCGCCAATCCGGCATCGGGCCCAGTGCTTCAACTGTCTTTGCAAGATCGAGGACGCTGAAGGCCGGCCGGCGTGCCGGGCGCGGGAATTCGGACGTGCTGCAGGGGT
This sequence comes from Planctomycetota bacterium, assembly GCA_018242645.1. Taxonomy (GTDB): domain Bacteria; phylum Planctomycetota; class Phycisphaerae; order Phycisphaerales; family UBA1924; genus JAFEBO01. The sequence continues at coordinate 1,527 of JAFEBN010000003.1, forward strand.
GAACCGAGCAAGAAGCGTTGGCCAGTCGCACGATTTCGCAAGCAAACTCGAACCAAGAACAGGCTCCGCCGTCGGTGACATGCCACACACCCGACATACCCGGCTCGTGTACGCGCGAAAGAAGTTGAAGCGAGCAGCGGGCCAGATGCTGAGCGCTGGTCGGCCTGCCGCGCTGATCGTCCACAACGCGCAGTTCCGGGCGCGAGCGTGCCGCGGCGGTGATGGTGCGCACAAAGTTCTTCGCCCAAGGAGCGTACAGCCAGCTTGTGCGGATGATCAGGTGTCGGCAACCAGATGCGGCGATCGCACGCTCGCCCGCCAGCTTGGAACGGCCGTACACGTTTGCCGGCGGCGATGCTGCCGGCGGGTCGATCGGCGGGTACGGCTCGGCACCGTTGCCGGCAAAGACATAATCCGTACTGAAGTGCACGAGTGGAACCGATTGCTGGCGGCACTCGTGGGCGAGCGAGGCGGGTCCAACCGCGTTGACCGCGAACGCCAGCCGCTCGCTCGTTTCGGCACCGTCCACATCCGTAAACGCCGCGCAGTTGACCACCGCATCCCACTCGCCTTCGAGCGACCGACGGATCGAATCCGGACTCGCGAGATCAAATGCAGGAAACGTCCTTGCATGGAAAGGTCTGCCTTCCCGCGTGCACCATTGAACGATCGCTCGCCCGAGCATGCCGTCGGCGCCGAGCACCAGCAGCGGCTTGGCCTGGCCGGTGCTCATCGCGGCTGAGGCGTCCAGGAGAACCAGGCGGGCACGTCGAAAGCGCGGCGTTCTTCATCAGGCTTTGCGGCGTTGTAAGCGTGCGTGACGTAGTACAGCAGACTGGCGGGCTCGTGCCCCACCGTTGCCGCTCCGTGCCAAAGGGACGGCGGGATAATCACAAGCGATGGCCGATGTTCACCGATGACGGCCATCCACGCTCGATCATCCTCGCGATGGACGCCAACCTTGATTTCGCCCCGCACGCAGATCCAGAAATCGGTTTGCAACTGATGGCGATGCCACGCCTTGATCACGCCCGGGTACTGAAGGGAAACGTTCAATTGGCCGCCGGGCGAGAGAACGCCCTGCAACTGGTTCATGATCGACCAGCCGCGGTCGTCGGAAAAGAGCGGAATGCTCACCAGCACGGGCTCACGGCGCTGCGTGGCCGCGGCAAACGCTTCCGCGGCGGGCCCCTGGAATACCGGGATGGATTCAACCTTGGCCATAGCGAACGCATAGCGTAGCGGCCGAGCGCCACCGCGTCGCAGCCCGACGCCCGGCGGTGTCCGTACACTCTCTTCGTGTTCGCGAAGCTTCTCATCACCGGCGGCTGCGGGTTCATCGGCACCAACTTCGTGCGTCACGTTCGGCGGTCGCGCCCGCACACCCACGTCGTCAACGTCGACGTCCTTTCGTACTCGGGAAACGCCGACAACCTGGCCGATCTGCGGGACGACCCCCGCTACACCTTCGTGCACGCGGACATCTGCGATGCCGAGCGCATGCGAGCGCTGATGACGGGCGTCCACGCGGTCGTGCACCTCGCGGCAGAATCGCACGTCGATCGGTCGATCCTCGATACGCGCCCGTTCATCCGCACCAATGTACTGGGCACGCAGACACTCCTCGATGCGGCGGTTGCGGCCCGTGTCCGCAGGTTTGTTCACGTCAGCACGGACGAGGTGTACGGGAGCCTGTCTCTCGACCGACCCGAGCTTCGCTTCCACGAAGATTCGCCGATCCGACCCAACAGCCCATACGCGGCAAGCAAGGCCGCCAGCGACATGCTCGTCCGCGCGGCGCACCATACGTTCGGCCTGGACGCGTGCATCACGCGCTGCTCCAACAACTTCGGACCCTATCAGTTTCCGGAGAAGGTGATCCCGCTGTTTGTCACCAACCTGCTCGAAGGCAAGCAGGTGCCGCTGTACGGCGACGGTCTCAACGTGCGCGACTGGATCCATGTGGAGGATCACTGCGAGGCGATCCTCGCCGTGCTCGAGCGGGGAAAAGCCGGCGCGGTCTACAACATCGGCGCCGACAACGAGCGTTCAAACCTTGAACTCACGCGGACACTTCTCCACATTCTCGGCAAGGGCGACGAGTTCATTCGGCATGTGGAAGACCGCCTCGGTCACGACCGCCGCTACGCAATCGATTCGAGCAAGATCGCCCGAGAGCTCGATTGGCGGGCCACTCGATCGGCGTGGCCGGATGCCCTATTTTCCACGGTGAATTGGTACGTAAAGAACACGGACTGGTGGCGCCGGATCAAGAGCGGGGCCTACCGCGAGTTTCACGACAAGCTGTACGAAAATCGCCCCGTCGCAACTCCAGTCCGGGCCAACGCTTAATTAGCACATGCCATGTCACGCGTGCTGTTCATCCGATTTCGGGTGGCCAATTCCTCAATTTGTGTCATTGTGCATAAAGAACGCGCACCGTTCCGTGCGAGGCTGCGCCACGTTGCCCCCCCGTGGAGACCGAGCCATGCCGACCGGCCGCATGCTTCTGCCAATCGTTTTACTGCTTGGGACGGCCGCACCGGCCAACGCCATGCTCATCTTCAACGAGCTTGCGGAAGGCGACCTGTCGTCCAATCCGCTGAATCCCACGTCGTTGAACGTGGACCTCGGATCCAATTTCATCGACGGAAGCGTCGATGCCCGCGATCGGGACTATTTCACGCTTCGACTGCCCCCCGGCTCGCGTTTGGCCGCGATCATCTTGCTGGCATCATCCGGAAGCGACGCCACGTTTCTGAGTTTCCAGGCGGGCGATAGCTTTACCGAGCCTCCGGCGGGCGCCGACCTTCGCAACCTGCTGGGTTACGCGTCGTTCTTCCACACCGATATCGGAACCGACCTGCTTCAGACCCTCGGCAGCGCCAGCGAAGCGATCGGATTCAAGGAATCACCATCCGGCAACACGTTCACGTTCTGGGTTGAGCAATCAAATCCGGCGCCAGCCAACTACAAGTTTGAGTTCGTGATCGCCAGCGACATCCCCACCCCCCCGGCGTTGCTTGCCCTTGTTGGCATGGGCTTCGGCTGGACACGCCGCAAGCGCACATCCGCTCAATGCATTGCATGAACGCGGGATCTATCCGTTGCGCGACGCAAGGTAGAGGCCCCCGAGACATCCGGCCGCGATGAGCCACATCGCGAGCACGGAAGCGACAAACATCGGGAATACGCACAGCGCCAAGCCCGTGAAGAGCGTGAGGGGCCGCTCTTGCCGCTTGCCGTACATGAACATGCCGGTTCCGATGGCCCCGATCAGCACGCCGGAGATCAGAGACGCTGGGCTGCCAAGTTCCATCATGGACTCTTCGGCGGGGTTTCCAGGTGTTATTCGTGACCATTTCAAGAGCCGCCGCGAACCGCTCCTTCCGTTCGGACGGCGAGGTATGGCCGGGGCCGAAAACCCTGTTCACCCCCAGTTCGCAGCTGCTAGATTGCCCCGATGGTGTTTGATGAGACCACACAGCGCTTTCTTGACGCGTTTGCCAAGCTTCCTGCGATGGAGGAGCTCCCAATCGCCGAGTCGCGCGCCGGCGTCGTGGCCGGACAATCCGGTGGCGCAAGAGCCCCGGCAGACGTGCTGGATCGGACTATTCCGCATCTCGGCAAGCCCGGCGCAGACATCAGGATCCGGGTTCTGCGGCCCGTCGGATGCCCACGAACGCTGCCGGCCGCTCTCTTTTTTCATGGCGGAGGCTGGGTCCTGGGCAATCGCGACACCCACGACCGGCTTCTGCGCGAGCTCGTGCATGCGTCCGGGGTGGCCATTGTCTGTGTCGAATACGCCCTCGCACCGGAAGCCAAGTTCCCCGCCGCCATCGAACAAGCCCACGCCGCGGCACGCTGGATCGCCCAAAGCGGAAACGAAATAGGACTCGATGGTTCTCGCCTTGCGGTCGTGGGCGATAGCTCGGGAGGCAACATCGCCGCCGCGTGCGCGCACCTGTGCCGACAGCGCGGCGGGCCCGTCCTGCTCGCCCAGGTCCTTCTCTGTCCGGTTCTCGACGCCTCGTTCAGCTCGCCATCGATCGGCGAGTTCGCCCAAGGCCCGTTCCTTACCAGGGCCGACATGCAGTGGTTTCTGGATCACTACCTGAACAACGCAGCGGAGAAAACCAATCCGCTCGTCTCCCCGCTCGCGTTCACACACGAGCAACTCAAGAGTCTTCCCCCCACACTGATCATCACCGCAGAATGTGACCCTCTTCGCGATGAAGCGGAGGCGTACGCACGAAAACTGGTGGCGGCAGGCGTCCGCTGCGTCTGCACACGTTATCTCGGAGCCATTCACGATTTCATGTATGTGAACGCCCTCGCCGAAACAGCAAACACGCGTGCCGCGGTCGCGCAGGCAAGCCAGGCGTTGCGCCTGGCCTTGAATCCGTGATTGTTCTTCCAGCGTTTGAGCCGCCGGGCACGCCCGGGGGAGGATTACACCTCCACCACCATCGCCACGCTGTTGCCGCCGCCGAGGCACAGCGCCGCAACGCCCCGCTTGCCGCCCGTGCGATGAAGCTGATGGATCAGCGTCGTTAGCACGCGAGCACCGCTGCCGCCGATCGGATGGCCCAGGGCGATCCCGCCCCCGGCGATATTCAGCTTGCTTTCCGGAATCTCCTGTCCGGCGTCCTTCAAGCCCTTGAGATTGCAGAGCACCTGTGCCGCAAAGGCCTCGTTGATCTCGAACAGATCGACGTCCTTCGCCGAGAGTTTTGCCTTGGCCAGCGCCCCCTTGATGCCTTCGATGGGCGCCGCGAAGATGTCCTTGGGAGCCACGCCGCTGGTGTGATACGCGACGATCCTGGCGATGGGCTTGATGCCGAGTTGCTCGGCCTTGGCGAGGCTGGCGACCACCAGGGCCGCGGCACCGTCAGAAATCTGGCTGGCGTTGGCCGCCGTCACCGTGCCGTCCTTCTCGAACACGGCGCGCAGCTTGGCAATGCCGTCGAGGGTCGTGTCGGCGCGGATGCCTTCGTCGGCGCTCACGCCCGGTGACTTCCTGTCCAGGCACTGCTCGCCGGTGAGCGCCACGATCTCGTTCTTGAACCAGCCGTTCTTGGTCGCTTCCGCGGCGCGCTGATGGCTCTGAACGGCAAATCGATCCTGGTCCGCACGCGAGATCTCGAACTTCTTGGCGATATGGTCGGCGCTGTTGCCCATCGCGCACGCCTCGAACGCGCAGCGCAGCCCGTCGTACGCCATGTGATCTTCCATCGTCGCCGGGCCGTACTTCACGCCTTCACGCACGCGGGCAAAGTGCGGAGCCGCGGTCATGTTCTCGAAACCGCCCGCGCCCACAACCTGGTTGTCGCCGGCCTTGATGGACTGCGCAGCGAGCATGACCGCCTGCAGACCGCTGCCGCAGACTTTGTTGATCGTCTGAGCGCTCATCGTGTCCGGCAGACCGGCCTTCAGCGCCGCCTGACGTGCCGGGTTCTGGCCCAGCCCCGCCTGCAAGACACAACCCATGATCACCTCGTCGAGTGCACCCGCAGCGCCCGGAGCCGCGTCAAGCGCAGCCTTCAGCGCGTACGAACCAAGAACCGGCGAAGGAACCTTCGACAGCCCGCCGAAGAATTTGCCGATGGGCGTGCGTTTGGCGGCGAGAATCACGGGAATCGTCGAGGCGCTCGTCATTTCCAGCTCCGTAGATTTGATGCAGAGAATCCCGCGCGGGATCGCCGCGCTCAGCCTTGCGACTATCTCATTGTTCGCGGTGTTTTTGCCGTTTCAACCCGCGAAAAACACCTTGGCCGGGAGACTTTTGCTCTCCGGCTTCTACGCTCATTCAGGCCCGCGATGCCACGGTCACGCGGGCAACCGGGAGGTTTTCCAATGGCAAAGGTCGGATCAGCGCAGGAAGCCGTCGCGGCCATCCGCAGCGGTATGAACGTGTTCGTGCACGGCAGCGCCGCCACCCCGATCCCGCTGCTCGAAGCTCTCGCGCAGCGCCAGGACCTCCGCGACGTTCGCGTTTTCCACCTGCACACGGAGGGCACCGACGCCCACCTGCGCAAAGAGGTCGCCGGGCGCATCACCTCCGTGTCGTTCTTTACCGGTGCCGCGGCCCGGCCCGCCATCGAAGATGGAAGGGCAGAGTTCATCCCCGTCTTCCTGTCGGATATTCCGGGGTTGTTTACACGGGGGATCATCAAGCTCGACGCCGCGATCGTGCAGTTGTCGCCCGCCGATCGGCACGGGGTGCACACGCTGGGCACATCGACCGACGCCGCGCGTGCCGCGGTTGATTCGGCGCCCCTTGTGATCGCTGAAGTAAACGCCCGCATGCCGCGCACCCACGGAAATACAGGCGTTCCGGGGCGCAAGGTAAACTTTGCCTTTGAGACCGATCGCCCGCTCCCGGCGGGCAAGCCCGCGGCGATCGGCCCGGTCGAGGCCCGGATCGGCGAACTGATCGCGGACCTGGTCGAAGACGGCGCCACGCTCCAGATGGGCATCGGCGCGATCCCGGACGCGGTGCTCGCCCGCTTGGGGAACAAGCACGACCTGGGCGTCCACACGGAGATGTTCTCCGACGGGCTGATCGACCTGGTCGAGGGCGGCGTGATCACCAACAGCCGGAAATCCGTGCACCCCGGCCGCACCGTCACAAGTTTCGTCAGCGGCACGCAGCGGCTTTTCGACTTTGTCCACGACAACAGTCTCATCGAGTTCCACGGCTGCGACCGGACGAACGACACGGCTCTGATCCGCAAGAACCGGGGCGTGACGGCGATCAACAGCGCACTCGCGGTCGATCTTTCGGGGCAGATCTGCGCCGATTCGATCGGGCACCGGATCTACTCCGGTATCGGCGGCCAGATGGACTTCATCCGCGGAGCGGCGCTCTCCCAGGGAGGAAAGCCGATCATCGCTCTTCCCAGCACGGCGAAGGACGGGGCCGTGTCGCGCATTTCGCCCGAACTGGCCCCCGGCTCCGGCGTCGTCACGACCCGAGGCCACGTCCAGTGGGTTGTGACCGAATTCGGAGCCGTCAACCTGCACGGTCGCACGCTGCGCCAGCGGGGCGAGGCGCTCATCTCGATCGCGCACCCGGACTTCCGCTCCGAACTTCGCCAGAAACTCAACGCGATGCGCCACTTCACGCTCGCCTGAGCGCGTTCAGACCCCGATGGCCTTGGCGGTCTGGGTGTAGCTCTCCGGACGGCGGTCGCGATAGAACTGCCAGACGTTGCGCACTTCCTGGATCTTGTCCAGATCGAGATCGGCCGCCACCACTTCGTCTTTGTCGCGGCTTGCCTGCTTGATGATCTGCCCGCGCGGATCGCAGAAGTACGACTGACCGTAAAACTCGCCGATGTTCCACGGCGCCTCGGTGCCCACGCGGTTGATCGCGCCGACGAAATACTGATTCGCGACGGCGTGCGCCGGCTGCTCGATCTTCCAGAGATACTCGCTCAGCCCCGCAACCGTCGCACTGGGATTGAAAACGATCTCCGCGCCGTTGAGCCCCAGCTCACGCGCGCCTTCCGGGAAGTGCCGGTCGTAACAGATATACACGCCGATCTTGCCGAACCGGGTCTGGAAGACGGGGTAGCCCAGGTTGCCCGGCTTGAAATAGAACTTCTCCCAGAACCCCGGATGGCAATGCGGGATGTGGTGCTTGCGGTACTTGCCGAGATACTGCCCCGTCTCATCGATCACCGCCGCCGTGTTGTAATACACGCCCGTCATGTCGAGTTCGTAGATCGGAACGACCATCACCATCTGGTGCTTCTTCGCCAGGTCCTGCATGAGTCTGATCGTCGGCCCGTCGGGAATCGGCTCGGCCGTGTCGTACCACTTGACCTGCTGCTCGGCGCAGAAGTACGGGCCGTAAAAGATCTCCTGCAGGCAGCAGACCTTGGCACCGTCCTCGGCCGCCTTCTTGATCAACCCCACGTGTTTCTCGATCATCGCCGATTTGATCTTCTTGAGATCCGTCGTATCCGAGAGCGGGTTGGAGCACTGGATCAGGGCCGCACGGGTGATTCGGGGCATGGATTCCTCCGGGTTGGCCATCTTACCAGAAACCGATCGCTATGTGAAGACAAGGCGAAAAACAACGCCGGCGACGGGCGAAGCAAGTGCGGCTGGCCCAAAAAAGAAAGCGCCGAGGTGACCGCCTCGGCGCCCCAAAGGAACGTGTGATCACCCTTCTACTTGAGTTTCGCCGCCAGCTCGCTGATCGCCGAGTTCAGCTTGCCGATCTGATCAGTGAACTGCGACTTGAGCGATTGCCACTTGTCCGCCGCGGCGGTCTTGAACTCGCCAAGCGTCTTCTCCGCTCCGGCCAGTTGCGTCTTCACCGATTCGATGCCCGACTTGAGCGATGTCTTCATCGGTTCGGACTGCGAATCGACCTTCTTCGACAACTCGTCGATCTTCACCTTGGCCGCGTTCAGCATCTCGGTCGCCTGCGTCACCGCAGTCGCCTGCAGTTCGCCCGCGGCGTCCTTGGCCGAGGCCGCAACTTCAGAGGCTTTCTCCTTCACAGTGCCGGCCGCGCTCTGGGCCGCCCCGGCCGCGGAGTTGGCCATTTCCTTGGCCTTCGCTGCCGCCTTGTCGCCTTGTTCGCCGCACGACGCAACGGCCACCATGATGCACATGCACGAAACAACGAGCTTGTTCATAACCATGCCCTCCCGCGGCGAACCACTCTTCCATCAGCGCCGCCGGAACGCCGATGGAGACTGCCCGGATTACTGCCCGGATGAGTTCTTCTTGGGTTCCGTCGGCCCGGAGTTTCCCCCCGCCTTCAGATCGATCACCACCGGGTAATGGTCGGATCCGTAGCCCGCGGGCGGCAGCGTGGTGCGCCAGTCCGCTCCTTCCGGACGCGCGGGCATGCCGTAGATAAACGCCGAGTCCTCGACGTACTGCTTGCGGAGGTTGCCGTTCAACAGGATCAGGTCAATCCGCCGCCCCGACTCGTGCGAGATGTTCTTGGGGTCGGTTGCGGGTCGTGTGCCGAACACGTCAAACAGCCCGGCGTCCGTGTAGATCTTGCCGTTCGGATCGGTGATCAGCCCGTTGAAATCGCCCAGCACGGCGATGCGGGCGTTCGGGTCCGCCTTTTCCATTTCCTTGATGATGTCCACCACGCCCTTGGCTTCAGCGATCCGCCAGTAATCCGCGCCGCGTCCTGATTTGTGATGCACCACGATCAGCGAAATGATCTCGTCCGCGCCCGACTTGACCGCCGACCCGGGCACTTTGATATCCACCCGCAGCGGCGTGCGCCGGAACTTGATGTCCTCGCCCGCGAGCGGATTGGGCCGGTTGCCGTCCTTGGCCGGATGCTGACCGCCGATCTTGCGGTCGTTGTACGACACCGTGTTGACGATCGGGAACCGCGAGATCACGCCGTTGTCGATGCCGCGAGGATCTTCCGACTCCACAAGCTGCACGTAGTCGTAGCCCAACCCCGCCAGGTACTTGTCGCGGAAGTTCTTGAGCACGTCGAGCGATTCGATCTCTTCCATCGCGACGATGTCCGCATCCACCGCCCGGATTCCGGTCGCCACGGCAACCCGTTCATCCTGCGGCTTGATCGGCGCCGGATCGCCTTCGCTGTGTGTGCGCGTCACGGGGTCGGAGTCAAACAGGTTCATTGCGTTGTACGTCGCGATGCGGACGGTGCCCGGCGTGCGGGGTTTCGCAACCTTCTCGCCAAACCGGACGGTTGAACGGTCAACCTCTTTCGCGGGCGCGGGCTTTTCAACGGTCGCGATTCCCTGCGCGATGCAGGTACCCGAAACAAGAGCGATCAGCAGGTAGGCGTACAGACGCATGCGATTCTCCAGTGTGCTCGCAGATCGTACCAGCCTTCGCGATCCAACTAAAAAGCACAGGCCCCTCCGGGGAGGGGCCTGCGATCAATCACATGAACAGGATCCGGCTTACTTGGCGGCCGAGCGCGTGAACGTGTAGCTCGCGTGGACGTCGCTCCCCTGCACCACTTCGGCCGTGAACCGGTTGTCGGATTCGAACGTCAGCACCAGTTCGGCGTTCGGGTACGCGTTGTGCGCAGGCTTGAAAACAATCCCGTTGCCTTGGGCCGTTCCCACGAACCTCGAGATCGAAGGTGACGCGTCTCCCCAAGCCGAAGCCGTGAGACCAATGCCCGGCTCCGACGCGAACAGGAACGAGCCGGATTTCCGCGCGGTTCGACCCGCCATTTCGCCCGAAGTCGTCTGCACGTCCATCAGCACGAAATACTGGTTTTCCAGCACACCCGCCGCCCGGCCGTGCACCGTATTGCGGTCGTTGCCGTTGCCTTTCCACCAGCCGTCCAGGTCCCAGGCGCCGACCAGCCTGGAAAGCTGCGCCCGGGCAGCGTCGGCCTTGGCGATCGCGGCCTCGGAGTTGTTGGCAACGCAGCACGAACCGCTCGACTGGCAGCCCGACATCATCAGCGCCACCCCGGTCGAGGCGAGCGCAAGTAAGACACGGTTGTTCACCATTGCGACGCTCCTCCGTAACGCATGTTCTGCTGGCTCTGCTCGGCGCGACGGTTCTGATCACCGATCACGCCGCCCACCAGAGCGCCCGAAATCGCGCCGATCGCCGCGCCCTTGCCCGCGCTCCCCGTCAGGGAGCCGATCGCCAGACCACCGAGCGCGCCCATCGCACCGCCCGAAACCGCGCCCTGTGCCGCGTTGTTGCAGCCTGTCGCCGTAAGCATCACCGAAGCGAGAAGACAACATCCCACCGGACGCCCCCACCGGCTCCTGCCGACTTTCTGCACGAGTTGCAACATGGCTTGACTCCCGAAATCAGAACGCTTCGCGACTTGGTTGAAGCGCCCGTTCCGATGTGAAAGTACACTGGCGACCGTGCTTTGTCTACTCGGAACTCAGCGGCCCAGCTTCTTGAGCGCCGCTGCCGCCGCGGCAAAGCCGCTCCGGGCCGCACCTTCCATGGTCGCCGGCCACCCGGTCCGCGTGTAATCGCCCGCCAGGATGGGCCCGCCACCGGCCTCGGACATCGCGTCCGGCCGGAGCGCCTCGAAACCCGGCTCGTAGGCAAAGGTTGCTCGCCGCTCTTTCACCGGCCGGGCCAGGACAAGCTCCGCATCGCCCGCGTCCGGAAAGCGTGCGAGCAGGTCCCGCAGCACGCGCCGCACGATGTCGTCCTGATCAAGCCCCATCCAGTCGTCCGCCGCGCTGATCACGGCGTGCAGCACGCGCCCCTCCGCGTCCTTGCGGAACAGCCACTGCGTATCCGCGCCCACCAGCACGGCGTGGGGAATCGCGAGCACCGGCCGATCAAAGAACAGGTGCACGCCCAGGATCGGGCTGTGCGTCATATCCGCCATCGCCCGGAAGCGATCGTCGGTGCGTTTGATCGCGTCATCCGCGAAGAGCACCGCCTTCTCAAACGGCAGCGCCACGATCACCCCGTTTGCCCCCAGCGTGTGGCCGCTCGCCAACACCGCCGTGTTGGCGTCGTAGTGGGCGACCGATTCACCGAGCACCACGCGTCCGCCGCATTCGAGAATGGTCGTCCGTGCCTTGTCGTAGATCTGCCCCAACGGCACGGTCAGGATGCCGATGCGCGAAGCCTTCGCCCCGGCAAGAAAAGCATCCTGGAACACCTGGATCGCCGGGAGCGCCGAGACCCGCTCGGGTGCGAGATTGCAGGCGCTGATGATGATCGGATCCCAGAACTTGCGCCGTTCGCCCGCCTCCTGCCCCATGTCGTCGAGCAGCTGCGAAAAAGTCTGCGTCTCGTGCTCTTGTTTCCGCAACGTCCCCAGTTGCGCGAGCGCCGCGGAGATCCGCACCTTCTCTCCCCAGTTCAGGAATTTGGCCCTCAGAAACGCGGGCAGCCCGTGCAGCGGCGCAGGAAGCGCCGCCGGCCGAAGGATCGACACGCGCCCGCCTTCCTCCACCCAGTACTGCTCGTCATCCCATCGGATGAGATGGGACACGCCGAGCCGCTCGCACAGATCCAGATACGCATCGCAGCACCCGAGCGTCACGTGCTGGCAATTGTCCAGCCACCGCCCGGACTTGGCGTCAAAGAAGGACGAGGCGCGCCCGCCCAGGCGATCTCGCGACTCAACGAGCGTCACCGCCACGCCGCGGGCGCAAAGCTCCATCGCCGCCGCGATGCCGGCGATGCCGCCTCCCAGGATGAGCATGCTCGGCTTCACGCGTCAAATCGTGGGGCGTGCGGGCTCATTTGGCAACCGCCCTGCTCTTTTTCTCTGCTTTGGCGGACCATTGACGCGTCAGCCCTTTCGTGTATGCCGCAGCGGCGATACACGCCTTTCGCACAACCGACAGATGCACCGGCCGCGCACCGATGATGATCCTGGGATTCTTCTCGATACGGTCGAGCAGGGCCGAGTACACGCGCGTCAGCCCGTCGAGCACCGCGTAGCAGCCGGGATCCACCGCGTCGGCGAGCGGCCCGGATTCGTCGAGATTTCTGCGGGCGTGAACACACAACTCCCGCACCGCGGCTTCGCAGCGAACCGGATCGCGCCACTGCCGAAGCCCTTCGGCGATCAGGCCGCACTTGCCGAGAACATCCCCGGGAAAATACACGCGCCGGGGGGAGCGATCAAAATCCGGCGCGAAGTCGCGGAGCACGTTGATCGTCTGGAGCGCGCGGCCCCTCGCCTTGGACAGCGGCACGATGTTGTCGAACACCTCGCCCTTCTTGAGCCCCCAGACACTCACGCACATCAACCCCACGGTACCCGCCACTCGGTAGCAGTAGTCGTCGAACTGCTCGAGCGAACCGATCGCGAAATCCGCGCCCTTGCCCGGTGCCGCGGGGTCGCCGACTTCCCGGCGCATCCCCTCGATCAGGTCTTCGCACCACCTGGGCTTGAAGCCGCAGGTGCGAAAGGTCCAGGCAACCGCCGGCCAAATGGTTGTGTCGTCGCCCGCGGGGCAGTTGTGGAACGCTTCTTTGGTGAACCGGGCGAAGCGATCGAGCCCCGTGCGTGCGGCGGCCGCATCGGGCGAATCATCGGCGATGTCGTCGGCCTGGCGACTCCACGCGTACAGCGCGTACATCTCGCCCCGCCGGTCGCGTGGCGTGAGGTTGATCGCGCGGTAAAAGGAACTTGCACGGGCCCGCGTGATTGCGCGGCACACATCCATCGAGCGGCGCACCGGCCCCGGTGTCGACGTTGTTCGACTGATCCGCTCAGGAACTGTCTGCTCGGGGCGCGTCACAGCGGTGAGAGAGTATCGACCGGGCACGAGCGCGTCACGCCGGCCAGCGACCCAGCGAACGAAGTACCAGCGCCCGAAGGATGAGCCCGGCTTTTTCCGTTTTTCCCAGTCGCGGCCGATCCCACAGCGTGGTGCATCCCCGGCGCAAAATGAGCTTCAGCGTCTCCCGACCGCCGTGATAGAACAGATAGACAGCCGGACCCAGCCGCCGATTGAGTTTGCGTATCAGCGGCGCGCCCGCGACGAAAAGCAGGTCGGTCCGCTCGACCAGGGTGCGCATGGCGAGGATGTAAGGCACGCGTGCCTCTGGGTCGCGCGGTCGCATCAGCCAGTCGCGAAGCTCCGACTCACCGTGCCCGAAGTCGGCCTCCGGGATGTAGATCCGGTCGCGCTCAGTCAAGTCGCGGCGCACGTCCTGCCAGAAGTTCGTGAGCTGCAGCGCCGTGCAGATGTGATCCGACAGCGTGAAAATTTCCGGGGACTGTTCCGGCCAGTGACCATCGAGCATGAGCACGATGCGTCCCACCGGGTTGGCGCTGCGCGTGCAGTAGTCGAGCAACTGATCCCAGTGCTGATAGCGGGTGACCCGCTGATCCTGCTCAAAGGCGGCAATCAGGTCTTCGAACGGCGCGAGCGGGAGATGCTTCGCCCGGATGGTGTCGCCCAGCCGGCGGAAGAGCGGGTGCACCGACTTGCCGGCGTGTGCCGCGTGCAATTCCTGGCGGGCCAGTGAAAGCAGCCCGAGCGCCCGTTGGCGGGCCGCCTCACCGACACCCTGCATGTCGGCCAGATCGTCGATCAAGCGGCAGTAGTCGTAGACCGCGCCGAAGTGCGGGCGGAGGTCGCTCGGCACGAGCGGGCTGAGAACCGAGAAGTTCTCCTGCGAACTCGAGCCGGCAAACGGCGGTAGCACGAGCGTCGGGGCCCGGGAATCGGCCAGCGGCGGCTCGGCCGGGTGTTCAGCAGTGTGGTGCATCGCGGGATTCACAGCGGCTCACGGTACCATGGTTGTTTGCGGAATACGATCGGTTCGTCCATGAAGCTCATTCTTGCGAATCCCCGCGGCTTTTGCGCCGGCGTCCAGATGGCGGTTGATGTCGTCAGCCAGACCATCAAGCTGCTCCCCGGTGAAAAGGTCTACGTCTTCCACGAAATCGTGCACAACCGGCACGTGGTCGGACGGTTCCAGCAGCAGGGCGTGGAGTTTGTCGAAAGTCTCGATGACGTGCCGGAAGGCTGCATCGTGGTTTTCTCCGCGCACGGCGTGTCGCCCCAGGTGCGCGAGCACGCCCGCACCCGCCGGCTCCAGACCATCGACGCGACTTGCCCGCTGGTCACCAAGGTGCACAGCGAGTGCATCCGCTACGCCCGCCAGGGATTTCAGATCCTGCTCGTGGGCCACGCAAACCACCAGGAAGTCGTCGGCACGCGGGGCGAAGCCCCCGACTCGGTGACGGTCGTTGAAAGTGTCGAGCAGGTTCGCGCCCTCAAGGTCAACGACGAGAGCCGGCTGGTTTACCTGACGCAGACGACGCTCTCCACCGACGACGCCGGGGTCATCATCAAAGCGCTCAAAGAGCGGTTCCCCCAGATCAAGGAACCGCCCAGCAGCGACATCTGTTACGCCACCACCAACCGCCAGCATGCGGTGCGGCAGATCGCTCCCGAGTGCGACCTCGTGCTCGTCATCGGTTCCAAGAACTCCTCCAACTCCGTTCGGCTCACGGAGATTTCACAGAATGTGGGGACACCCGCCCGCCTCATCGATGATGTGAGCGAAGTCGACTGGTCCTGGTTCAAGGGCGACGAGACCGTGATGATCACGGCCGGCGCCTCCGCGCCGGAAGACCTGGTGGCCGAGCTGTGCCGCACCCTGTTGCGGCGGTTCGGCGGCGAACTGATCCAGCGCGATGTGTTCAACGAGGACGTGGAGTTCGGGCTGCCCGCGTCGCTGAAGCGTCTGGGGAAGACAAAGGGCGTGGATCTTGAGAATTCCCGCATCCGCGTGGGCGCGCCGGTCATCACACAGTCGACCTACGGCGCGGTGCCGCTGACGGTCAGCGCCAAGAGCAATTAGGTTCTTCAGTTCAGGCGGCGATGGCGAGCTTGCCTTCGGCCGCTTCGAGCAATCCGGCGCGCCAGGTCCAGCGCTTCAGGAGCAGGAACTGCTGCTGCAGCATCTGAAGCAGCTTGTCACCGTGCACTCCGTCGGCGACCGAACCGGGAATCTCCCCCACTCGCAGGAAAGACTCGCGGATGCGGTCCGCCGCCGTGCGCTCGCGGGAAAGAAACTCGCGCGAATACGACAGTTCCTCCGGCCGGCAGATATCGCGGCCGAAGCATGCCAGGCCGAACGCGGGATTGGCCTGTGCGAAATACCACGCGGCAACTCCCAGCTTGTGCTCGCGGTCGACGAGGTCGGCGGGTTTATAGAAGTGGTCGTGCGGCGCGAGCGCCTCCGGCCGGTAGAGCACGGGCAGGTCGAACTTGCGGGCGAGCCGGAAACCCAGCTCGATGTCGTCGTAGCCGTACAGGTGCGGGCGGGCGAAGAAGCCCCCCACTTCGCGCACCTGCGCAAGGTCGGCGGAGAAGTTCAGGCCGAAGCAGTGGCGAAAGCCCCAATCGCGTTCCGGGTCCTGCGGCTCACGCTCCATGGCGTCGTAGAAGAACACCATCGAGGTCGATCGGACAAGCCTGTCGAGGAGCGATTCTGGTTCGCGCCGGCAGAACGGTGAGGCGCCCACGATGATCGATGGCGCCTTGCCTTCGGCCTGCCGCCGCGCGTGCTCGGTCGCGTGAATGTTCAGAAAATCCGGAGAGGGTCGGACGTCATCGTTGAGACTGACGAGCAAGGTGCCCTTGGCGCGCTCCAGGATCTGGTTTCGGACCAGCGTGTAACCCTGGCGAGGGCAGGGGACCAGGTCCAGATGGGCCTTCCCGCCCGAGGCCTTCCATGTTGCCAACGCCTGTTCCTGGGCGGAAGCATCGGGGCCATCAAACCCGACGATGACCTCGTACTTGGATGGATCCAGCGACTGCGCCGCGAGTGCGGCGAGGCAATTCGAGAGCTTGGTTGAACGGGCGTAGGTCGGGATCAGAACGCTGACGAGCATGGGATGGAATATCGGTCCGGGACGCGGGCCGGATACAACAGAATGGGCACGGGCATCCTGCGTCCATAACCTCAGTGGTTGCAACATCCCGCCAACCACATCTTCGAGTTCACGCCCGAGACGCTGGCCTCCTGGTGTGAAGACCGGGGCATGCCCGGCTTTCGCGCAAAGCAGATCCTGGAATGGGTCTACCAAAAGGGCGCGGCCTCACCGGAACTGATGACCAATCTCTCCCGGCGCGACCGGGAGTTGCTGCAGGCGGAGATGACCTTCCTTTCGGGTGACACGGTGCGGCAGCAACTGGCGACGGACGGGACCCAGAAACTGCTCGTGCAATGGCGCCCATACGGGGGCGCCTCGAGCGGCAGTCTCTCGCTGCCGGTGCTGGGGGCTGATGGGGTGCCCGCGGGGGAAGCCCTCGACTCCAAACGTCAGACCGAATGCGTGATGATCCCGACCGAGGATCGCAAGACGGCGTGCATTTCCAGCCAGGTCGGCTGCCCGGTCGGCTGCCGCTTCTGCGCTTCGGGCATGGGCGGGCTCGACGGAAACCTCTCAACCGGGCGGATCGTCGAGCAGGTGTGGCGGCTCGGCCAGCTCAAGGATGTCGGGCGCATCAGCAACATCGTGTTCATGGGAATGGGCGAACCCCTGAGCAATTTCAAAAATGTGACGGGCGCGATCCGCATCATCACGGCGCTCTGGGGGCTGGGGATATCGGCCCGCAAGGTGACGATCTCGACGGTGGGACTGCCCCAGGCGATCACGAAGCTGGCGGAGGAATTCGAGTTGCCGGTGACGCTTGCGCTCTCGCTGCACGCGCCCAACGACTACATCCGGCGCAAGCTGATCCCCTGGGCCGAGTACACGACCATCGATGAACTGCTGAAGGCTTGCCAGAAGTGGTTCGAGAAGACCGGGCGGGAGATCACGCTCGAGTACACGCTGCTTCGGGACGTCAACGACCAGCCCAAGCACGCGCAGGAACTCGCGGCGATCGCCAAGACCATCCGCGCGAACGTGAACCTGATCCGCTACAACGAGGTCGACGGGACGGAGTTTGAGCGGCCTCGGAACACCGACGTGCTGGAGTTCCAGAAGATCCTTCGGTCGCACAACCTCAACGTGCACATCCGCGCGAGCCGCGGCCGGGATATCGCCGCGGCCTGCGGGCAGCTGCGGCATGAGGCGCAGCACGCGTGAACGGCGCCGCGCCCGATTGGACCGTCCATTTCACGCCCTACTCGGCGACACACCTCATCGTGCTGGTGGTGTTTGCGTGCTGGACGGTCGGCGTCTGCTTCACGGCGAGCCGGCTCGGGCCCGGCGAGAAATCCCGGATGGACCGCGTCATCGCAACCGTCGGGCTCGCGATCTCGGGCCTGTACGGGCTGTGGTGGCTGCTGCCGGGGCACTTTGATTTCGAGCGCTCGCTCCCTCTGCACGTGTGCGATGTGATGTCGTTTGTTTCGCCGCTCTCGCTGCTGGTGCGCTCGCGCGCACTTCGGGCGATCGCGGTGTTCCTCGGGCTGGCTTTCTGCACGCAGGCGTTCATCAAGCCCCTGAGCGGCGCGGGGCCGATGCACCCGCAGATGTGGGGGCAATTCTGGGGTTTCTGGCTCACGCATGGCCTCGTGGTGTTCATCGCGATCTACTGGGTGTGGGCGCACGGATTTCGGCCGACGATGCGGGATCTGCGGGTCGCGTCCGCCGCGGCGTGGGTGTACGTCATCGGCGTGTTCTTGCTGGACGCGGTTTTCCATCTCAATTACGGATACGTCGGGCGCGGTACAGCGACGGGTGAAACGATGGCCGATCAGCTCGGGCCTTGGCCGCTGCGCGTGGTGTGGATCACGCTTATCGCGCAGGGCGGCCTGATCGGGGTCATGCTGCTCCGGCTAATTCCCGGTGGCGAGCGGCGTCCGGAGGTTTCATAGACTCTGCGCGATGACGTGGCTTGTCCTCGGACTAATTGTGCTCGCGGCGGTACTCAGCGCCCCGATGTGCGCCGCGCTGATCGCCATCGGTCATCGGATGGGCACCTTTGATTCCCCGGGCGTTGCGGGGCAGGTCAAGGACCGCGCGCGCCGCATCCCGAATACCGGCGGCGTGGCGATCTTCTGGTCGATCGTGCTCCCCTTACTGGTATTCATCGGCGCGGCGCACTGGATGCCGGGCCTGTTTCCCGAGTCGGCCCGGGCGCAGCTTTCGTACATCGAACTCAAAACGCCGATGGCGCTGATGCTGATCGGCTGCCTGGCGCTCCTGCACGTCATGGGCCTGATCGACGACCGGCGGCCCCTGGGACCACTGATCAAACTGGTGCTGATGGCGCTGCCGGCCCTGGCGGCCCCGCTGCTGATGCAGACGCGGCTGCTGACAGCGCTCGACCCGCTGGTGGGCGGACCCTGGCTCAGCGTGGTGCTCACGGCGTGCTGGTTTCTGGCGATCACCAACGCGATGAATTTCCTGGACAACATGGACGGCCTGAGCGCCGGCATCGCGGCCATCGCGTCCGCGTGCCTGCTCGCGGTGACCGCCGAGAAGCAACAGTGGTTGCTGGCCAGTTGCCTGGCGCTGATCATCGGGGCGTGCGCGGGGTTCCTGTTTTTCAATGCGCCCCGGCCCGGCGGCGCGCGGCTGTTTATGGGCGACGGCGGCAGCCTGGTGATCGGCTATCTGATGGCGTTTGTCGCGGTACGCGTCACCTACTACGACCCGGCGAGTGCGCAGAGTTCAAGGGCGCACGCGGTGTTCATGCCGGTTGTGATTCTCGCCGTGCCCCTGTACGACCTGATCGTGATCACGACGGTTCGGCTCTGGCAGGGCAAGTCGCCGATGGTGGGCGATACGAATCACGCCTCGCATCGGCTGGTCAAACGGGGTCTGACGCGGGCGGGGGCGGTGTACATGCTCTGGGGCTTCACGCTGGCAACGGGGCTTTGCGGTCTGGCACTCGCGAAGACGGATGGATTCGTCGCGGCGCTGATCGGGGCGAGCGTTGTGGCGATGCTGGCTGTCCTGGCGGGATTGGAATACGTGAGCCGCGGCAGCATGCGGGCGACGATGCCCGCGCCGTCGGAGCGCGCCGCGTGAATCGTCTCACTTCCGAGTCCGGTGCGGAGCGTTTGCTGGCGCAGCGCGAGATCCTTGAGCTGCTGTGCCGCGTGCTGGCCGCGGGGATCGTGGCGCTCGCGATTTTCAAGGCGAGTGTGGGACTGATCGCCTTTCCGGGCTGGGACATGGATCCCATGGCGGTCGCGGCGCCTCCCGTGGGCCTTGGTCCGACCGCGACGCTGGCGACAGATTCGGCGCTGATCACGCTGTCGGGCGCGTGCATCGCGCTCGCGTCGCCGATTGTGGGCGGTTTTTCACTGATCGTGCTGGCGCTGCTGCTCGCGGGCACCGGGGCGGTCGCGTGGCATGGGTTGTTTTCCCCGCACGCGGTGCAAGAGCACCTCACCGCGGGGCTGGGATGGGTTTCCGCGCTGTGCGCCGCGGTTGCGCTGACGCACGCGGCACGGATCGAGTCGGTGCGACGGATCGGCGCCGCTGTCGCGCTGGGGTTTCTCGCGTTCCTGGCGGTCAAGTGTGCGCTGCAGGTGTGGGTCGATCTACCGGAAACGATCGAGCAGTACAAGGCCAACCGCGGCGCGATGCTGGCTTCGCACGGCTGGGCGCCCGATTCGTTTGCCGCCCGCACCTTCGAGCGGCGCCTGTACGACACGGCCGGTACGGGCTGGTTCGGGCTTTCCAACGTGGTGGCGACCTTTGGTGCCGCGGGCGCGTCATGCTCTTTGGGATTGGTCGTCTATGGCGAGAAGAAACGCCGCGGCCTTCCCGTGGTTGGGCTTGTTACGAGCCTGCTGTGCCTGTGGCTCGCGTCAAGCAAAGGCGGATGGGCCGCGGCGCTCGTTGGATCCGGCGTGGCGATCGTCGGACCAGCACTTGTTCGCGGTTCGTGGGCGCGCGGCGCTCTGCTGGTGCTGGGCGCGCCGTGCGCGGCGCTGGCGGCGGTGCTGGCGCGGGGAATGGCGGGCGAGCGCCTCGGCGAGTTGTCGCTGTTGTTCCGGGCGCAGTATGCGGCTGCCGCGGCACGGATCTTCGGTTCGCACCCGACGGTCGGCGTCGGTCCGGCGGGTTTCAAGGATGCGTACCTGCTTGCCAAGAACCCGCTGAACCCGGAAGAAGTTTCAAGCCCGCACAGCGTGCTCTTTGATTTCGCGGCGACGCTGGGCATGGGCGGACTTGCGTGGGGCGTGATCCTGCTCGCGCTGCTTGGGCTGGCGGGCGCGGCGATCGCCCGCGACGATGAAGGAGCGGTCCACCCACGCCGCGAGTTTCGAATTGCAGTCATCGCCCTGGCGATGGTGTCGATCGCGGGAGCCTGGATCGAATCCGCGATCGCGACGCCTCTGTCGGGCGTGGGCCGGATCGTTGCGCTGGGGGCGGCGTGCGCGATCGCGTGGTGTGTGTGTTCGACAACGAGCCGGGCGCTGCGGATCGGGCTGGCGGCAAGTGCCGCGGCGTGCGGCTTTC
This sequence comes from Planctomycetota bacterium, assembly GCA_018242645.1. Classification (GTDB taxonomy): domain Bacteria; phylum Planctomycetota; class Phycisphaerae; order Phycisphaerales; family UBA1924; genus JAFEBO01. The sequence goes on from JAFEBN010000003.1 coordinate 22,396, forward strand.
ACGCGATGATCGAGGTCACGCCGGTGAACGCGGGTTCGGCGGCGCTGTTCGCGTGCTTCGTTGGCTTGGCGGCATCGGGGGCTTCGGCGCCCGAGCTTGCGATCCGGCGCGGCTTCGTTGTGCGAGCCGCGCCGGGGCTGTCCATCGCGTGTCTGGGGATCGGCGTGAGCGTGCTTTGCGGACGCGTGCAGGACTGGGAGGGGCACCTTCGCGCGGGCGCCGCTCGCCTCGAGCCCGTGGCCTGGCTCGCCCAGGAACTTGCCATCAACCACGATGAGGCCGGCGTGCGCGGCGCGGCCGAGCAGCTCGGGCGCGTGCTGGGCCGCAAGGTCGAACCCAGCCGGCACGATGTGCAGGGGGCGCTTCTCGAAGCCAAGCTGAAAATCGGGGGGGAGTCGTTTGGCGATCTGATCGCGGCGATCGCCCGTGATCCAACCAGCTTTGACACGCGTCAGGCGGCGTCGGGCCTGTCCCTCCAGCTTGCGGCAATAGAGAAACAGCTCGGCGTGCCCGAGCTGGGACCTGAGCACAACCTGCGGATCCGCTCGGCGATCGACCTGGCGGAGGACGCGACACGGCTGCCTCTGCGTCGCGCGGCGGCGGAGGCCTGGTTTTCCAACGCCAATCGGGGCGTGTGGGATCTCACGGGTGATCGGCGCTGGCTCGAGGCGGCGCTCCGCGCCTCGATCCGAGCGGGGGCCCTCGATCCGTGGAACCCGACGCATGCGGCAACGGCGGCGCGACTTGCAGGGATGCTCGGAGAAGCGGATCAGGCCCGGACGTGGGCGGAGCGGGCCCTGGAGCTGGACGAGAACATGCGTCTTGATCCGCTCCGCCGATTCCCGGCGGAGGAACGTGCGGAACTCGAGCGTTTGAAGCGGCTTGCGCCGGCGACCCAGCCCTGACAGAACACTTCCGCGGGCTTGATTCCGGCGGGTTTCGGACTATTATTCCGCTCGCAAAATAACGAAGCGGCGGGCGGTTTTCGCCGGGCGTTTCGTGCGTCGGAATGGGTGCTGCTGACATGGAAGACGACGAAGACATCGCGGGGTAAGAAACACCCCGTCGCCCCGCTCGCACTTGCTAGCAACCTGCCGCGAGCCCACCAGCAGCCCGAACGACCAGCGTTTTTCGTACCGCAAGCACAACGGTAAACCGCGGCCGGCCTTTTTCGCGAGGCGGGTCGCGGGCAACGAGTCACCAGTCACCGGATGAGCCGGGCGAACGCCCGGCATCCGGCGGCGATTGAGAGCACGAAGGAATAGCCATGACCGCCGACCTGTCCCACATTCGCAACTTCGGAATCTGCGCCCACATCGACGCGGGCAAAACCACGGTGTCCGAGCGAATCCTGTTCTACACCGGCAAGAACTACAAGATGGGCGAGGTGCACGAGGGCACCGCGACGATGGACTTCCTGCAGGAAGAGCAGGAGCGCGGCATCACGATCCAGTCGGCGGCGACGACGTGCCCGTGGACGCGGAGCGGGCGCGAGTACAAGCTGAACCTGATCGATACGCCGGGCCACGTGGACTTCACGATCGAAGTGGAGCGTTCGCTGCGCGTGCTGGACGGCGCGGTGGCGGTGTTCGACGGCAAGGAAGGCGTGGAAGCGCAGTCGGAGACGGTGTGGCGTCAGGCCGACCGTTACCGCGTGCCGCGCCTGTGCTTCATCAACAAGATGGACAAGCTCGGCGCGTCGTTCGACTTCTCGTACGACACGATCAAGACGCGCCTGGGCGCGAACGCGCTGCCTCTGCAGTGCCCGATCGGCGCCGGCAACGAGTTCCAGGGGATCATCGACCTGGTCGAGCAGCGGGCGTATTACTTCGAAGGCGACAAGGGCGACAAGGTCACGGAGAAGGCGATTCCCGAGGATCTGAAGGAATACGCCGACAAGTGGCGCCACGAGCTGATCGAGAAGGCGGCCGAGCTCGACGACGACCTGATGCACAAGTACCTCGAGGGCCAGATCCCGACGCAGGAAGAGCTGCGCAAGGCGGTCCGCAAGGGCGTGGTTGAGCGCAAGGTGTACCCGGTGCTCTGCGGCGCGGCGCTGCGCAACATCGGCGTGCAGCGACTGCTCGACGCGGTTGTGGACTATCTCCCGTCGCCCTCCGAGAAGCCGGACGTCGAGGGCACCGACCCGCGCGACAAGAACGTCAAGATGAGCCGCCCGCACGACCCGAAGGCGCCCTTCTCGGCGCTGGTCTTCAAGGTCGTGAGCGACACGCACGGCGACCTGACCTACATCCGCGTGTACTCGGGCACCCTGACCAAGGGCACGCGCCTGCTCAACCCCGGCAACGGGAAGAAGGAAAACGCGAGCCGCATCTTCGAGATGCACGCGCAGAATCGCATCCCGCTCGAAGAGGTGACGGCGGGCAACATCGTGGCGGTGGTCGGCATCAAGGACTCGTACACGGGCGACACCCTGTGCGACGCCGACGATCCGATCATGCTCGAGCGCATGTTCTTCCCCGAGCCCGTCATCGCCATGTCGATCGAGCCCAAGACGACCGAAGACAAGCGCAAGCTGTCGGAGGCTCTGGGCGTCATCCGGCGCGAGGATCCGTCGTTCCGCTCCAACTACAACGAGGAGACGGGCGAGACGATCATCGCGGGCATGGGCGAGCTCCACCTGGAAATCATCAAGAACAAGCTCGTGCGCGACATGAAGATCAACGTGGCCGTCGGCAAGCCGAAGGTTTCGTACCGCGAGACGATCACCAAGAAGGCCGAATGGGTCCGCGGCAAGTTCGTCAAGCAGACGGGCGGTCGCGGTCAGTACGGCGACTGTACGATCAACTTCGAGCCGTTCACGGCCGAGCAGGCGGCGGCGGAGGAAGTCGATTTCTCCGACAACATCGCGGTGGTCAACGAGGTCGTCGGCGGCGCCATCCCGAAGGAATACATCCCCTCGGTGGAATACGGCATCCGCCAGACGTGCATCACGGGCGTGAAGTTTGGCTACCCGATGATCAACGTCAAGGCGACGATCGTCGACGGTTCGAGCCACGCGGTCGACTCGTCGCAGGTCGCGTTCGAGCAGGCCGGTCGTCTGGCGGTCATGGAAGCGGCCGAGAAGGCCGGCGCCGTCCTGCTGGAGCCGATCATGAAGGTCGTGGTGACGGTTCCCAACGACTACCTGGGCAACGTCACCGGCGACATCTCTTCGCGGCGCGGCATGATCATCGACACCGATGACCGCGGCGTCGTGAAGCTGGTCACGGCGGAAATCCCGCTCGATCAGCTCTTCGGCTACACGACCAGCCTGCGCGGCATGTCGCAGGGTCGCGCGAGCGCCACCATGGAGTTCCTCGAGTACCGCCCGATGCCGCGGAACCTGCAGGAAGCGGTGGTCGAGGCCGAGCGCGGCGGCAAGGCCAAGAAGTAAAGTCTTTGGCAACCTGTTCACGAAGGGCCCCGTCGCGGGGCCCTTTTTCATTGCCGTTACGGCTTGCGACGCAACAGGCCGGAGATCGAGTCGAGCACGGTCGGAGGCGCAACGCCCCCGGTGCGGACTTTTTCGGGAAGCGCGGCGCGGGCCGCGGCAGCGCTCTCGAAAGAGCCGTTTTCACGCAGGCCCTCGGCGAACCAGTCATCGAGCATCGGGTCGAGGCTGCTTCGGACCTGCGACGGCGAGACACCCATGGTCTTGCTATCGAGGCCGGTGAGGCATCGGAAGAGTTTCTCGATGATGCTCCGGAGTTCGAGCCGGATGTCGCCCTCGAGCGCGATGCGGGCATCGCGGACACCCTTGCTCAACGCGCGGGCGAGACCGAACTGCTCGACTTGCACCCGGCCCTGGCGATCGACGAGCACCTGCGTGCCGTCGAAGGGTCCGTTATAAAGGCGGCGGCCGTGCAGTTCGTCGAGCAGGCCGAGGATGTGGTCGGCGGCCGACTCGGTCTCTTCGGGTTCGAGCCGGCCACCGCGTGCCGCGGCGAGCCCCTCGAGCGTGATGAGACCGGACGTATGCCCGAAATAGGGCGTCACGAAGGCGACCACGCCGTCATCGATCACGGCGTCCTCAATGGGGGCGAGATGCGGGATCCGCAGGGGCCGGAAGATCTCGATGTACTCCGCGATGATCGTGTTGCTTTCGGGCGGCGCGAGATGCACGACATGGGCCGACTGCCGCTCCGCATCGCGGACGAGAATGCGCCGTGCCGCGGGACCGGGGGCGATCTCCCGGACGATCCGGTACCGGTCGGCGAGCTTGGGAAGCGGGGCGTCCATCGGAGAAATGGTATTTCGAAATCGGAGCGGACGTCCCGGCTCCCGCCGGTTTGGGGGGTTGCCGCGAGGGATCTCGGGTTCTCAAGCGGGAAATGTGGGCCGCGGCCGTTTTCCCGTGTCGATATTCACGGGGAGAACGGGCAATCGCACCGAGCGAGCGTCGTTGTTCCGGCGGGTCGGCGCGGCCGCGCGGTCGTGCCGCAACAAACCCGCAGCAGATCGCGACGGCGGAGCCGATCGCGCGTTTCCTGGAGGATTCACCATGTCGTCCCGTTTGCTCAAGTCGTGCCTCATCGCGGTCCCGATGTTTGCCGTCAGCTCGCTCGCGTTCGGCGCTCCGGTTTCGCAGCCGTCGTCGCAGAACTCGGCGCAGCAGGCGGAAACCGGAAAATCGAAGAAGCACAAGAAGCACAAGAAACACAAGAAGCACCAGAACCCTGCGAGCGCGACGACGCAGCGCTGAAAACCTGTTCACGTGGTGGAATGACCGACCCCGCGGTTTTCGCGGGGTTTTTTGTTGATCGGCACAGCTCGGTGCGGCTCGGCTTGCGGACATTGCGATGCGGACGCTGCTCGTATAATCGGGGGTTGTTCCTGGTCCGTTTTCCGCGAGATCGGAGGCCCCATGTCCACCCTGTCACCCGCCGTCAAACCCAGCAAGGTTTCGGACCCGCTGCAGCTCATCGACGTCGATCACGTCCAGTTCTATGTGGGCAACGCCAAGCAGGCTGCTTTCTTCTACGCGCACTGCTTCGGTTTCCAGATCGAGCAGGTGTCGGATCTGACCACCGGCAGCCGCGAATGCGCTCATTACCTGCTGACCCAAGGGAATATCCGGTTCATTCTCAGCAGCCCGCTCTCGCCGGAGCATCACTCGGCGATGGAACTGGCGATGTATGGAGACGGCGTCAAGGATGTCGCGTTTACGGTGTTTGATGCGGAGGCAGCGTACGACCGGGCGGTCAAGAACGGCGCTCTTTCGGCGTACGAACCACGCGTCTACAAAGACGATCGCGGCACGGTGACGATGGCGGGAATCCGGACATACGGACGCGTCTGCCACAGCTTTGTGAGCCGCACCGGCGAATACGACCTGACCAGGGTGAAGCAGGGCGGGCTGTTCATGCCGCGGTTCAAGCGGATCGATGGCGGGCTGTGCGCGCCGGCCGTGGGCTGCGGCCCGCAGGGCGGCATGGGCTCGTCGATCCTGGCGATCAACGAGCACAACAAGAAGAACCCGTGCGGGCTGAAGTATGTCGATCACCTCGTCGGCAACGTCGAGCTCGGCAAGATGAACTACTGGGTGAAATGGTACGAGGATGTGCTCGAGTTCAAGATGTTCAAGCACTTCGACGATGCGGACATCTCCACCGAGTATTCGGCGCTGATGTCGAAGGTCATGTCGAGCGGCAACAACCTGATCAAGATGCCGATCAACGAGCCCGCGCCCGGCAAGAAGAAGAGCCAGGTGCAGGAGTACCTCGATTGGCACGCGAACACACCCGGCGTGCAGCACCTTGCGCTGCGGACGGACGACGAACTGCACTCGATCGCGGCGCTGCGCAGCCGCGGCGTGGACTTCCTCACGCTGCCCGATGCGTACTACGACAAGGTGTGGGACCGCGTGAACACGATGCTGAAGCAGCACGGGCACGAAGCGGTGAAGGAAGATCACCAGCGGATCCGCGACCTGGGCATTCTGGTCGACGCGGACGACGAGGGCTACCTGCTGCAGCTTTTCACCAAGCCCCTGCAGGACCGTCCGACGTTGTTCTTCGAGATCATCTGCCGCCGTGGGTCGCAGTCTTTCGGCAAGGGGAACTTCAAGGCGCTGTTCGAGGCGCTGGAACTGGAGCAGGAGCGGCGGGGCAATCTCTAAGCGACACGCAGCGACTTCCCAAAGCCGCGAAGCGGCGCTCGTTCCAAGCCCGGGACGTGAGCCCCGGGTAATTTGGCCGTCATCCCCCGAGCAACGAAGGTGCGCCACGCGCACCTCGCCGAAGTGCCGCCGCTTTGCGGCTCGATGCCATCACCCGCTGTCCCTGACGCCCCGAATCAATTGAGCAATCGGATACAAGAACGTGCCCTCCGGCCTTGCCGCGGGCACTTTTTTCGTCGCGCGCCAAGCACGCGCAACCGGATCGCGAAAACGCGCGATTCAAAACCCCAGCAAGCCGTACCTCTCAAGGAGTATCGCATGCTTGCTGCAATTGTCGCCTGTGTCGTCGCCGCCATTCTCCAGGAACCCAAGGCCGCGCCTCCCCGCAGCGAAGTGCTCATCGTCGGGATGTTCCATTTCAACGCGGACAATGACATGGTCAAGTCGGCCAAGCACGACGTGCTGGGCGCGAAGTTTCAGGCGGAGGTGAGGGAAACGGCCGACCGGCTGGCCAGGTTCAAACCGAACAAGATTGTCGTCGAGTACCCCGCTGCGGATCAGCAGAAGCTGGACAAGCTCTATCAGCAATACCTGGACGGGAAGCGGCGGGATTCGAAGGACGAGATCGATCAGCTCGGCTCGCGATTGGCCTCGGAACTGAAACTCGAGCGCCTGTACGGATTCGATCAGCCTTCGGACATGAAATTCCAGCCGCTGATGGAGAGCGCGCAGAAATCAGGTCGGGCGGACCTGCTGGGTGAGTTTCAGGCCAAGACGGTTGAGATCACCCAGAAGAACGCGGAGATCGCGGCCAAGTACTCCGTTTCGGAGCACCTCGCGATTCTGAATCATCCGCCGATCATCGACGAGATGCACCGCCTCTACATCTGGCTGCTCAATTTCGACACGCCCGACAACCGTCCGGCGGCGGCGCTGCTCGCGGACTGGTACCTGCGGAACGTCAACATGTTCGAGAATCTACAGCGGATCGCGGAGCCGGGAGACCGGGTGCTGGTGCTCGTCGGCGCCGGGCACACCAAGCACCTGCGTGACCTTGTGACGCAGGACACCTCGATGCACCTGAATGAAGCCGCGGCGTACTTGCCCCCAACGCCGGTTCCGTCCATGGCAGGTCCGGTGGTCGAAAAGCCGAACGACCCCGCTCCGGCGCACGGCAATCCGTAAACTGGGACCGCCTGGCGGCGAATACTTCGCCTGCCGGGCTGAAGGAAGTTTGCACGCAGGTTGGTCGCGTGATCCGTACCATCGCCGGTGCCCCCCACCGCTGTTCAGGCTCATGCGACGGTTGATCATGCCGCGGAGCGAGCGCAGTTTCGCTCCGGGCTGTGGTACGGCTTGGGTGCGTACCTCTGGTGGGGACTGGTGGCCGGGTACTTCAAGCTGGTGTCGCACGTGCCGGCCTTTGCCGTGGTTGGGCATCGGGTGGTGTGGTCGCTGGTACTGCTGATCGCGCTGATCACGGCCGGGAAGCAGTGGCCGGAGGTTCGGCGTATCCTGCGGACGCCGTCGATCTGGCCGTGGCTGGGCGTTTCGACGTTGTGCATAGCAACCAACTGGCTGCTCTTCATTTACGCGATCGCCAACAAGCGGCTGGTGGAGGCGAGCCTCGGCTATTTCATCAATCCGCTGGTGACCGTTCTGCTCGGGCTCGTGTTTCTGCGAGAGAAGATGCGTCCTTTGCAGTGGGCCGCCAATGCGATCGCGGCGGGCGCGCTGATCTTTCTGTCGCTGTCGCGCGGGGGCATTCCGTGGATTGCGATGGTGCTGCCGGTAACGTTCGGTTTCTACGGATTGATCCGCAAGAAGGCACCGGTCGGGCCGCTGACAGGCATGTTTGTGGAGACGCTCCTGCTGACGCCCCCCGCCCTGGCGGTGCTGTGGTGGGCGCACGCGCGGCCCGCGGCACCGTACAACACGCCGGGGACTTGGGCCCTGCTTCTGCTCGCCGGCGTGATCACGACGCTGCCGATGCTGTGGTACGTCGCCGCGGCCAAGCGTCTGCCTCTTTCGACGCTCGGCTTCCTGCAGTTCATCACGCCGACGATGCAGTTTCTGATCGCGGTGCTGGCGTTCGGCGAGGTGTTTGATCGCGATCGGGCGATCGCGTTCTCACTGATCTGGGCGGCGATGGGATTGTTTCTCTTCGACCTGGCGAAAAAGGCCCGCTCGGCGCGGGCGCCGGTGGTTGAGGCGGCGGATATGCGTCAAGCCGAACCGGTGTAACGACCGAGAAGAAGCTCTCCGCACCGACTTTCGGGCGATCGGCCGGTTGGGTGTTGCCCCTCTTGCCCCCGCCCGTACACTGTGAACGTCCATGGGCCAACGGACCGACGTGACTGTTCTGCTGAACGAGCTTGCCGCCGGCGATGCCGGCGCGGCCGATCGGCTCTTGCCCATCCTGTACGACGAGCTGCGAGCGATCGCGGGCGCGTTCTTCCGGCACGAGCGGGTGGATCACACGCTTCAACCGACGGCACTGGTCAACGAGGCCTATCTGAAGCTGCTTGGCTCGAGCGACGGGCCGCCGGTCCAGGCCACGAGCCGTGCCCACTTCCTGGCCCTCGCGGCCAAGGTCATGCGGCAGTTGCTGATCGATCACGCTCGGGCACGCAAAACGCAGAAGCGGGGCGGCCAGCAGGGTAAACGCGTGTCGGACACGATTGCGCTCGCCCGCACGCCTTCTCCAGATGTCCCCCGCGAGGCGAGTGTCCTGGATCTGGATGAAGCCATGCAGGAACTTGCCAAGGCCTACCCCCGTGCGGCACGCGTGGTCGAGCTCAAGTTCTTTGGCGGGCTGACGGCGGAGGAAATCGGTTCCGTGCTGGGAATCGGTGACGCGACGGTTGAGCGCGACTGGGCCCTGGCGCGTGGCTGGCTCAACCGACGCTTGCACGCCGACGGGGCAGAACCGGGCAAAGCATGAGTGTCCCCCGGCCGTCACTGGAAGAGCGCGTTGCCGCGGCACTCGACAGGGCGGGCGAGCTTTCTGGCGCCCCGCTGCTCGAGTTTCTCCGCGAGAACTATGCGGATGATCCGGACCTCATCAACGAGATCACGGCGCTGTTCCACCTCGCCGAGGAACACAACACGCTGCTGGACAGCTCCGCGCTGACGGACGCTCGGCAGGCGCTGGTGCAGTTGCACGATGCGCTCGCGAGTAACCCGCCTTCCGGAACGGGCGGCGGCAGAGCCGAGTCGACACCGCTCCCCGCGACGCTGGGAAACTACAAGGTCATTCGCGTTTTGGGCCAGGGCGGGATGGGCCTGGTCTACGAGGCCGAACAGCCAAACCCGAGGCGTCGTGTCGCGCTCAAGGTGATCGGCCTGGGCTACGCCTCGCGCGCGACGATGGCCCGGTTCCGCAATGAGGCGCAGGTGCTCGGGCAGCTCAAACACCCTGGCATTGCGCAGATCTATGAAGCTTCCACCGATCCGGTCTCGGGCGAAGCGTTTTTCGCGATGGAGTACGTGGACGGCCCGCCCCTCACGCAGTATGTGCGCCAGCACAACCTGAGCGATCGGCAGCGGGTCGAACTGCTGGCGCGAGTCTGCGACGCCGTGCAGCACGCCCACCAGAAAGGCGTGATTCACCGCGACATCAAGCCGGGAAACATCCTCGTGGAGCGGGGCGAAGACGGCAGCGCGCAGCCCAAAGTGCTCGATTTCGGTGTTGCCAAACTCACGCAGGCGGGCGAGACGGATTCGCTCACGCTCAATCTCGATGCCAATCGCATTGTCGGAACCCTGGGCTACATGAGCCCGGAGCAGTTTGAGGGCAGGCAGGAAGCGATCGATACCCGCAGCGACGTGTACGCCTTGGGCGTCGTGCTGTACGAGCTGCTGGCGGGCAAGCTGCCCATTGAAGTGACCGACCTGACGCTCACGCAGGCCGCAACACGGGTGCGGACGGAGCCGCCGGCGAAGCTTGGCGTGGTGAAGTCCAGCCTCGGGGGCGACCTGGAAGTCATCACCTCCAAGGCCCTGTCGAAGGAAAAAGAGGATCGGTACGCGTCGGCCGCGGAACTGGCGGCGGACCTGCGCCGGTATCTCAATCACGAACCGATCGCGGCACGTGCTCCGGGCACGCTGTACACACTGGGCAAGTTCGCAAGGCGGAAGCCCGGCTTGACCCTGGTTTCGGCGGGGTCGGTGGCGGCGCTCATCGCGGCGACGGTGTTCAGCTGGGCCCAATATCGCAAGGCGGAAGCGGCGCGTGCAGCGGAAGCCCTGCAGGCGGAACTCGCGACCCAGCGGGCCCGGGCGGAGCTCGCGGCGCGCGAGCGGGCGGACAAGGCCGGGCAGATCACCAAAGCGGTGAAGGACTACCTGGTGCTGCAGCTGATCGGGTCGGCCTCCCCCGAGAAACTGGGCTACGAAGTCAAGGTCGTTGACGTGATCAAGCAAGCGGAGGAGTCGCTGGAGACGACGTTCGCGGACGCGCCCGAGATCCAGGGTGAGATCCGCTACGAACTCGCACGCGTGTACGACTCGCTCGGGCAGTGGAGTCGCTCAATCGAGCAGTGCGACAAGGCGGCGAAAATCTTCGAGCAACTGGAAGGACCCAAGAGCGTGCGCCGAGCCGCGGCGCTCGGACAGTGGGCGTTGAGCCTGGTGAATTCGGGGAAACAGCAGGAGGGCATGGCGCTGCTGCGTGAAGTGATCCCGCTCCACGACGAGGTGAGCCCGACGGATGTGTCCGGCACCGTGGCGCTGCGTAACTCCCTCGGCAATGTTCTGCAATCGAACAACCAGATTGAGGAGGCCGAGCGGGTCTTGCTCGACGGCATCGCGCTGGCGGACAAGAGCCTTCCCCCGGGAGCGATCCCCCGCATCAACATCCGCTCCACCTATCTGGCGATGTTGAACGCAGCGAATCGGGACGCGGAAGCGGCGCCCCAGCTCGAGAGTCTGCTGGTGGACCAGGAAGCCGCGAACGGCCAGAACCAGCCCTTGTCGCTGACCACCCGCAACAACCTGGTCAACGTGCTCCTGAAACTCAAGCGGTACGACGACGCGCTGCAATACGCGAGTTCACTGCCCGAACGGGCCGAGCGAACGTTTCCTGAAGGACACGTGCTGCGCGGGATCGCGTACATCACGACCGCGGAAGCGCTGCGTCGCAACAAGCTCGCCGCACGGGGCGCGGAATACGCCGAGAAGGCGTACACGACCTTCTACAACAGCAGCGGCGACTTTGGTTACTACTTCGAACGCGCCGCACAGATCACCTATTTCACGCATCGCGATGCCGGGAACGACGCGGAAGCCCAACGGTGGCTGACCAAGTTCATTGCTTGCCGCTTCCTGCTCGCCTCGGAGCCGGAACTGCCCACCCTGACCGCCCGGCTTCGCGAGAACGCGGCACTGCTCGGGAAAACGACTTCGACGGAAGACCTGAAGCAGTTGCTCGGGCAGTTGAACGGGTCGGTCGATACGTTTGCACCGGTCGAGGGCGGGCGGCGATCACGCTACCTGACAAACCTGGCCCGCGCGTACATCGAACTGGGTGACCGTGATCAGGCCAAGGTGCTGCTGGATCAGTCGCACGCGGCGATGCCCCACTCCGCCCGCGAAGAAAGCGACCGGCAGTTACTTGCGTCCGCCCGCAAGATGCTTGATCAACCGGCCTCGACCGAGACCAAGCCGTAACGGGCGGCGCGAATCGCAACGACGTGGCGGCGCAATCAACCTCCGCCCCACGCCCGGACAAATCGCCGCACGATCCCCAAGCCGTACCGGCTTGCGGCATCGGAGACAAAGCGCCCGAAATCGGATGCCGCTGCTTCGTCCGCGCTGTCGGAGATCACACGCACAACACCGAGCGGCACGCCCTGCTCATGGCATACCTGGGCCACGGCTCCGCCTTCCATTTCGACGCAGACCGCGCCGGGGATGCGCTGCCGAACACGCCGGCGCTCGACCTGGGACGAGACGAAACGGTCGCCGCTCGCGACATCCCCCACCAGCACGCGCGGGGTTGAAAGGCCGAGTTCCCGCACCACCTGCACAGGCAGTTCGGAACAAAGGCCCGCGCGAACGAATTCCTCGGCGCTGCGGACGAGCGTGGCCTGTATAGACCGATCCGCTTCGAACGAGCTCCGCCCCAGAAGCGGGATTTCCAGCGCCGGGAAAATGGGCGACGCGTCCATATCGTGCTGCCAGAGCCGGTCGGCGACGACGATGTCACCCAATCGCAGGGTGGGATCGATCGCGCCGGCGACACCCGTGAACACGATGGCGCCAACCCGGTGAATATCGATGAGGTGCTGCGCGGTTGCCGCCGCGGCGACTTTCCCGATGCGGCTGAAGACCAGCACCACCCGGACGCCGTCGAGTTCGCCGGTGTAGTAAACGCGGCCCCCGTGCACGTGCTCGGCTTCACGCCGCAGCTCGGCCGCGAGGCGGTGCGCCTCTTCAGGCATCGCGCTCATGATTCCGATCGTCATGGCAGGCTTTCCGGTGCCAGGGCCTGGATCAGATCGTCGACGGACTTCTCGCGCGTGCGGCAAAGAGCGTGCATCTCCGCGCGAGTCCCCAGCCGAAAATCGGCCCATTCGAAACCGGGACTGACGGTGCAACCCATGAGCGTGAAACCGTGCGGTCCGCCGGGAAGGGCCCGGCAACCTTGCCAGACTCCGCGGGGAACCACCACTTGCGGGCGCTCGCCTCGTTCGATGTCCTTGCCGATCGTCACAATGTTCGCCGCGCCGTCGGACCAGATCTGGAGTTGTTCCGCCGCGTCGCCAGCGTAGTGATGAAACACCTCATCGCTCTGCACCAGGTGCATGAGCGAGACGAGTCCCGGCGCGAGCAGAAAGTAAATCTGCGTGCTGTGGTTGCGGCCGCACGCGCGTGAGGCGTACCGCGCGGGAAGGGCTTCGGCGGGAATTTTCTCGCCGGACCGATAGGTTTCGCGGAAATAACCACCCTCCTGAGGCAGCGGGCGCAGGTCGAGAAGCTCGATGATGCGAAGGGCTTGCGGATTGAGCACGGCCAGAGCGTACAGCCGCCGGATCGGTTTTTAAACCCGCCGAAGCCTGCGGAGCGATTCGCGTGCCCGTACCACGGCGTTGCCCTCTTCCGACCGGAGCGATCGCAGCAGCGTCGCGATCTCGGGAAGGTCCGCATCGGGCCGGGATTCCAGGCGTTCCCGCAGCGTGGCGACATCATGGAAGCGTCCGAGGTGACGCGTCGCCTCCACAATAACGGCTTCTTTGCGCTTGGTGCCTCGCACGCCGAGTTGACGGAGCGTGCGGAGCGAAACGCGGAGCTTTTTGAGATCGATGCGAAGCTCGTGCAGCGCAGATTCAGCGGGCAGCGGCCTGGAGAGCACGCGGTTGGCACGCGCGATCCACTTCGCCGCCCGTTCGGCGACCCGATCGCGGACTTGTCCGACGTCCGGCGTTTCGCCGGGGGAAAGCCGGGCACGAAGCCGCTTCAACTTGCGGGGGGCGACTTTGTCGAGGTACGCCAGGAGCCGCTGCTCGTGGCCCGGGCGTTCTTCCTCGATCTCGCGCTGCAGCCGCCGGGGAGGTTCGTGACCAGACGCGAGTTCGGAAGCGATCTCGAGATGGACATCGAGATCCCGCACCGATCCGGCGCGTCGGCGGAGTTTGGTCAGGATTTTCTGCAGGCGATCCGCCGCCTGTTCGTCGATGGCGCCGCGAAGGAGGTTCAGCTCCACACTTGCCGATCGGCAGGCCCGCCGCAATGTGTGAACGCGTTCTGGGGTTGCCTCTCGCGTGTTCCGCAACGCCTCGGCAGCGTCGATCACCTCGGCTATGGCGCCACGGGCAAGACGCACGGGGCCTGCATGGACTGCCTTCGGGGATTGAAGAGTGGCGAGCACGTTGGATGCCTCTGATACGGCGGTCGCCCATCCGGCCAATGGACTGCTTCAAAAGCGTACCGGTCCCCGCAACCGCGGGCCCCCTCCCGCGACGGGGGTCCGCCAGATTTCACACAAACGCCTTTGGACGCGCAAAAACGCGTTCGGGATTTTTCGGCAATGTGAATGACCTGTGGATGGTGCGTCGGATCGTGGTGAGGGCCTCGTTCGGAAGTCAATCCTGTTCGGGTTGCGAGCGATAGAAACTGGAACCAACGCGCGAACCCGCCCGGGATCGAGCCTCCGCCAGGAGGGCATCCCAGTCGAGCGCGGGACCGGGATCGATCTTGTTGGCTTGGATGTGGTCGTGTCCGAGCACCCCACGGAACTCCTTCCATTCCTGCTCGGTCATCACGCGGGTGAGAACGACACCCTTTTCGTCGCGCGGCGCTTCCAGCGGGATCGAAGGAACAGCACTCGTAAGGGCGGCGAGCAAGCACGCAAGCGAACCGTACTGCTGCGGCGTGAAGTCGGCCTGGAGAAAGCGCTCGCCATGAATCTCGCCCTGAACGAAATCCGACGTTCGGGGCCGCGCCACGAAGCCGGGGGTGCGCACGCCCCCATCCCCCAGTTCCGCGGGGAGCGTGAGCACGAGGCCATGCTCGTCGCGCCGGTACCATCGAGTGAGAACCGGCGAATCGGTCGAGTACGCCCCGATGTTGGCGATTTCGATGCCGATCGACCGTGCATTGGACTTGGTGGCGTGCCAGGCCTTCTCCTTGACATCGAGCGTCTGGTAAATGGTTCCGTCCACATCAATCATGAAGTGAATGGAAAGGCCGCGGAGATCGTGCAGTGTGTGAAAACACTGACGGCTAGTGCCGCTGGCGTCGTAGTGCAAGACGATTTGATCGACCGTTGCCTCGAGTTGCGACTTCGACCAGTTTCCGCCGCGGGTTGCTTCCGCGAGAACCGGGTCGGTCGCACGGGAGTCGTAGCGGTTCGGGGTCTTGATGGCGTTCTTGGCGTGATCCCAGTCGGCCTCTTCAAGGGGCGAGAAGCGTTTCTCAACACGGTAGCCGTCGTACCCGCCGGGGTCGGTCCAGAGCACCACCGGTGCGCCCGAATGGATCAATGTGCCCCCGACCACGATCTCGTCGTGCATGCGGACAACGGGTTCCCCGACCCGCGGCGCAGACGAGCAGCCCACCAACACAACGAATATAAAAAGAAAACTGGCCGCACGGATCATGCAGCCAGCGTATGCGATCGGGCAAGTTTTACAGCAGCGGGTTCTTGGCGCCGTGCGTGTACTCGCACGAGGGCGACAGATTGGGCTGCGGATTGACGAACACGTCGGTGTAGAGCTCGCGTTCCTCGGGGATCGGCGACGACTCGGCAAAGTCGACCGCGTTTTTCACGATCGCCTTCACTTCCGCCTGGATCTCGATGAACTGCTGCTCGGTCAGGATGGGCTTGCCGTCCGGGCCCTTGCGGTCTTCCATGAGGTGTGCCGCGAGCCGGTCGATCGAGTCCTTGGCCTTGTACTGGTCGACCTCATCCTTCGTGCGGTACTTCTGCGGGTCCGACATCGAGTGGCCCAGGTACCGGTAGGTCTTGAGATCAACGAACGCCGGCTTCTGGTTCTCGCGGCACCAGTCCACCAGCGGCTTGAAGGCGTCGTAGAGGTCGATGACGTCGAGTCCGTCGATGATCTCGCCACGCATGCCGTAGGCTTCCGCCTTCTTGCGAAGGTCGTGCGCCATGGTCGTGCCGCGGTCGATGGCCGTGCCCATCGAGTAGCCGTTGTTCTCGACGACGTAGATGACCGGAATGCCGTAGAGGCCGGCGAGATTCATCGCCTCGTGCAGTGCGCCCTGGTTGAGCGCGCCGTCGCCCAGGTAGGCAAGGGCGACCTTCTTCTTCGCCGGGCCGCCATTGACCGAGCGGTTCATCACTTCCACTTCGTACTTGGCCGCGAAGGCCAGGCCCGTTCCCAGGGGCGTCTGAGCGCCGACGATGCCGTGGCCCCCGAAGAGCCAATTGGGCTTGTCGAACATGTGCATCGAGCCGCCCTTGCCCTTGGCGCAGCCGGTCG
Source organism: Planctomycetota bacterium (assembly GCA_018242645.1). Taxonomy (GTDB): domain Bacteria; phylum Planctomycetota; class Phycisphaerae; order Phycisphaerales; family UBA1924; genus JAFEBO01. The sequence goes on from JAFEBN010000003.1 coordinate 38,464, forward strand.
CCTTGCCGAACATTTCGGCCATACACGCGCCGGCGTCCATCCCGCGGGCCAGAGCGTGGCCGTGGTCGCGGTAGGCCGTCACGATGGGGTCGTCGTGGTGAAGAGCCGCGATGGTGCCCACGGCGGTCGCTTCCTGCCCCGTGTAAAGGTGACAGAAGCCGCCGATCTTGGCCTGCTGATAGGCCTGGGCGGTGCGGTTCTCGAACTCGCGAATGAGGAACATATCACGCAGCCACTTCACCAGCGTTTCCGGGGGCAAAGCGTCGGAAGCACGCGGTCCGGAGCGGCGGCTGGGCTGGGACGGTTTGGTGGGGGTTGCGGTCATGGTCGCAGACGGATTGGCCACAGAAGTCATCGGGGGGAAGGGTAGGTGCGCGAACGCCGCTCGGCCCGCTGGCTTAGAGTTTTCCATGAGCAGCGACCGCCCCGGCGGCCAGCACGCTTCGGACGCCTCCACCCCCTTCGCAGGGGGCACGATCAGGGTCCAGGCGTCCCCGGTATTTCTGCCGGATCAGTCCGATCCCGACGAGCGGGAATACGTCTTCGGTTACCGGATTCGCATCTCCAACGCGACCGACCGCATCATCCAGGTGCTGTCGCGGCGCTGGACCATCGTCGATGCGAACGGCAAGTCAAGGGATGTCGAGGGCGAGGGCGTGGTTGGACGCCAGCCCATCCTCGGGCCCGGCCAGTTCTTTCAGTACGAAAGCTTCTGTCCCCTGAGCACGCCTTGGGGCACCATGGAAGGCGCCTTTGCTCTCCGTGCACGAGAAGGCGCGCAGGCGGGCGAAACCGCGTCTTCACTCCTCGACGGCCCCTGGCCCGAAAACGTGGAGGCGCGCGTGGCGCGGTTCTACCTGGTCGCTGCCGCGGCACCGGACGACGCCGGCGTCAGGGCCTAGCGGTCCTTGAGGACCTGGATGTTGGAACCCGGCCTCTGCCCGTAACCGGCGGCCTTGAGGATCTGAACAGCCGTTTCGAGCTGGAGGTCCAAGCCATCGGTCAGCAGCTTGTCGGGATCCGGCAGCGCCTTGGCGGCGTTGTCTCCCTCGGCGGGCAGCACGTCGGCGTTGCGCCGGAGCAGGATCGACTCGGTCGTCTGCTTGGGCAGCATTTCCACGGCGAGGTTGGGCGTGATGCCCCACTCGTGCGCGCCGGGCTTGCGATGGATGATTCGGTAGCCGGGCGCTGCGCTATCGGGGATCGCGTAGTACTGCATCGTCAGCTTCATGGCGGCGTCGTCCGACAGGCCGAACACCTTCTGCACGCTGCCCTTGCCGTAGCTGCGCTGGCCGAGCACCATCACGTTGATATCGCCGGTGCGCCCGTAGTGCTGGAGCGTGCCGCTGACGATCTCGCTGGCGGAGGCCGAGCCTTCGTTGATGAGGACGACCACGGGCGTGGACTTCAGGCGGGCGACGTTGGACTTAGCCATCTCGGGGCTCTCGGCCCGTCCGTTGGGGCCCTGCATCGCGACCACGACGCCGCTGTCGATGAACAGGTTGGCGACCTGCACCGCCTGGTCGAGATAGCCGCCAGGATTGAACCGCAGGTCCATCACCAGGCCGTTGAGGCCTTCCTTCTGCATCTGGCTGACGGCGCGCCGAAGTTCCTCCGCGGTCTTCTCGCTGAACTGCGTCAGACGGACGTAGCCGATGTGGTTGTCGCGATCGATGAACCAGTCCCACGCGTCTTCGCGGGCGCCCTTGCGCTTCCAGCCCTTCACCGACACCACGTTGATCAGCTGCCGGTTGATGTTGAATTCCATCTCCCGGAACTTCTTTTCCGGCTTGGCGCCCTCGGCCTTGGCGCCATCGGGCTTGCTCGCGTCGACGGCCGAAGGCTGACCGGTATCGCCCGCCAGCGCGTCGGCGGTCTGCGCCGCGTCGTTCTCGGGGCGGTCGATCAGCAGCGAAACCTGCGTGCCGTCCGGTCCGGTGATGTGATCCACCACCTGATCGATCGACATGCCGTAGGCGCTCTTGCCGTTGATCTTCTTGATGATGTCGCCGGCGCGGATGCCCGCCCGGAACGCCGGCGTTCCCTCCAGCGGCGTCACCACGCGGACATTGGACTGGTCGTCGAGCTCGATCTGCACGCCCACGCCCACGAACTTGCCCTGCGTGGTTCGGTTGAAGCGGTTGAGCTCATCCGGCCAGATGATGGCGCTGAACTCGTCGAGCTGATCGATCGCCCCGTTGCCGAATTCGTGGAGTATCGCCTCGCGGCTGATCTTGACCGTGCGGTCGTTCACCGCGAGCACCCGGGTGAGCAGCGCATCGATCTCGCCAACGCCGGGCTCGCTCACGCGACCGAACGCATTCTTCTTGGGATTCGCCAGCGCCTCACGCTCGGTGCGGAGCGAGGTCAGCATCGCATCGCGTGCGGCCAGGTTCTCCATCTCGGGGAACGCCCGTTGCAGGTCGTGCGTCGCGATCATGGTCTCGATGGCGATGATGCCGCCGGTGAGCAGGCGGCGCGATGGCACCTGCTCGACATGGTCCGTCGCGCGGGCGATCGCGCGAACCACCATCTCCTGCTCGATGCCCTTGAGCTTGTCGTGAAAATCATCGCCGGTGGCGTTGTACGGAGGAAGCGGCTTTTCGCCCTCGCCCTTGAGACGCTCGTTGCGGAGCTCCCAGAGACGCTGCGGGGTGTACAGACGGATCATCGACAGCCGGCGCGACTGACGCTCCAGGTCCGGCTTGTACTGACCCGACTCCTCCAGCAGGGCGTTGAGCAGGCTGAACATCTCGCTCGCAACCAGCCAGTCGCCGTTCTGCTCGGCGTTGCGTGCCGCGGCGTCCGCGTCCTTCACGAGTTGCTTGACGCGCGGGTCCTCAAGGACGCCGGGCTTGTCCGTCGACAGCACCCACAGCTCGAGCGCGCTGCGCATCGCCTTGGCGAGCCGCGAGGGCGTCTTCTCGCCCTGCATCCGCTCGTCCAGTTCCTTGTTCACCTCAACGAGCCGCTCGGCCCGCTTCTGATCACGCCGCGCGAAGTTCTCGTCCAGCAGTTTGACGGACTTTTCCATCTCGGCCCGCTGCTCGGCGGAGATGGACGGATCGTCGGGAAGCTCGTGCAGATACGACACAAAGTCGTCGAAGCGGCCGCTCTTGGCAATCCGCCAGGCCCGCAGCGACCACTCATTCGCATCCACCTTCTCCGCCTGTCGGGTATCCGCGGCGAAGACGGTTGTCGGCGCCGTCGGCAACCCCGCGGCAAACATCATCGCGCCGCAGAGAAGGACCCGGCCGAAACGGATGGAACGAATCGAGGCTTTCATCTCCACGCAACCTCCCACGGGCGCTTGTGGGCGCCCCGCCGCTGTGAATCCGGACCCACAAGAGCCCGAATCCGTCCCCGCACGATCGGTTACGCCCAACGGTTTGTTCAACCCCGGGCCACCGGATCGCCGGACCGGAGCATATCGGACCGCTCCCGTCCATCTGTTCAGGACGGTCGGCACGATCCGGTGCCCCGCCTTTCTACCGGAAGCAGGCGGGCGGGGTTCGAATTCGGGGTGAGACGCCTATGAAACAAACCGCCCCGGCCGAACCGGCCGGGGCAGGGAGAGAAGTCAACATTTCCGCCGTTGACCGCGTGCCCCGCGCCAACAAGGCGACGGGACACTCTTTCCGAACTCAGCCCCGGCGACGCCGCGCCGCGAAGATCCCGCCCAGTCCGGCAAGCGCCAGCGCGCCCGGCGTGGGAACCAGGTCACCCTGGACGACGAGATTGTCGAACCGCTGGTTGCCGCTTCCCGACGAGGCGCCGGGCACCGAAAGCCGGAAGAACACGTTCGACTTGTTGGCAGCGCCCAGCACGTTGAACGAGAAGAAGTAGTCACTCGGGTTGATGGAAGCGCCGGCGAAGCCGGGGCTCGAGGCCCCCGGGATCACGGTGCCCAGCGAGGTGAACGAAGAGCCGTTGAGCGAATACTCCACGGTGGTGTTGGCGCCGCCCGTCGCGGTGCGCTGCGCCGCGAAGGAGAAGGCGATGTTGGAATAGTTCAGCGTGCTCACCGCGATGGTGATCGATCCGCCGGCCGCGCCAACGATCGCCAGTGCGTTCGAGCCCGACTGACCGGACGGGCTGCCCGGGGGCGAGCCGCTGCCGGGCTGTCCCAGCGTGGTCCCGCCGAACGCGGTGCCCGTGCCAACAACCGTTGCGGTCCCGGACCCGGCGGTGGCGCTCAGCAAGCCCCCGTCGAATCCGTAGTGCGCGAGGACCACCGCTCCCTGAGCGGACGCCCCCAAACCCGTGACAACAACCAGCGACAATGCAAAGCGATTCATCTCTCTTCCTCCAGACAAGTGTCCACGTGCGCAGCGCCGCGGAACGGCGCCCGCTCCAACGCGGAGCGGATGCGCACGACGGCGGGAAGTTAGAGCAGAACGCGCGCGCGCCGCATCAGGATCGCGTGCGACTTGCGCCAAGAGTCCATGAGCAATGTGATGAGCCGCTCATCTCGCGCGAAAATCCGCTTGAACGACTCCAAAAACAATCCACCCCGGGCGCGGATGCCCGGGGTGGCGTATGTCAGCAAACGAACCGCCAAGAACGTGCTGACTTGAGACGAACCGACGCGGTTCGCCCCACGAGATTTGGAAATTAGCGACGACGACGGCCGACCGCGAGGCCCGCAAGGCCGATCAGCGCGAGGCTGCCCGGAGCGGGAACGACGTCGCCCGAGATGATCACGTCATCAACGCGGCTGGTGCCGCCGCCCGCAACCGTTCCACCGTTGATCGAGGTGGTTGACATGTCGACGATCCGGAACCAGATGTTCGCCTGGTTGTTCAGCGCAGCCGGGCCGCTGATGGTCGTCACGTACGCCGAGGGATTCGGGGTCGAAGCGGCGCTCCACGGACCGTTGGGAGCGGCGTTGGCCAGAAGCGCGATCGTTGCACCGACCTGGGTGAAAGTCGTACCGTTGGTGCTCCAGAACAACGCAAAGTTCAGCGGACCGGTGTTGCTGCCCGTCTGAGCCCACGAGAACGAAATATTCTGGTAGCCGGTGGAGCTGGTCTTGAATTGGTAGTAGTCGCCCACAGCCCAGGTGTTCGAGCTGAAGGAGCGCGCCGAGTTGTTACCCGCCGGGCTGCTGTAGGTCGATGCACCCGCGTGGAAACCCGACGCCTGCGAGGTGGCGGCATTGATGCCCGCTTCCGCGGCGAACGGTCCGGCAGACGCCGGCTGCGAAACTTCAAACGTCCAATTCGCGAGCACCGCCGCATCCGCCTGAGCGGAAACGACAGCTCCCGCCGTCACGGCGAGCACAAGTGCAGAAATCTTCATTTCTCGAACCTCCTATTACAATCTCTCCTCTACAGCGCGGCGGAACGCGCTTGCCCCCAACGCGGGAGCTTGTCTCTCTGTTAAGATCATACCGGATCCTGCCCCCAACACAATCCGACAACCGTTCAGTTTTCACAAAGAAATTCCCTGCTGGCGGTTCGGGAGCGGGAGGGGTATAGTCCGGTCCCCGGGCGCGTAGCTCAGTTGGCTAGAGCGCGGCTGTCACATAGCCGAGGTCACAGGTTCGAGCCCTGTTGCGCCCATTGAAAAAGGCCCCCAAGCACGCTTGGGGGCCTTTTTTTCGGCCTCTTCGACCGACTCAGCGGGTCAGGGGCAACGCCCCCGGCGCGGGCGGAAACGCTCGTGAAAGCTCTTGCATCAGCTCGAGAACGTACCGGAAGTACCGCTCGGCCCCCGCGACAACGGCCTGACGGTCGGTTTCGGACAGTTCAAGCGCGTCCAAGCCTGCGCGGAAGGCTCCCCAGCGCTCGCGCTGCGCATCGCCGTGCGGGTCAAGGCTTGAAAGCCCTTCACCATTCGGCCGGTTGAGCGACCGCCGCAGCGCCTGCCCGATGAACTTGCCGCCGTTGGTCGAGCCCTCCGCGACATACGCGCAGCCAATCAGGGTGGGAGCGCTCGCTGACTCAAGTTCGCGGAGCATCTGCGCCGTCGCGGGCAGGGGCTTCACAGATCCGGGAAGCACGGAAAACTCTTTCAAATCAGCCTCAAACAGCTGCGGATAGACATGGAACGGCTTGAAGAGCGAGGCGACGCGCCCGTCGGCCCCGGCCTTGCTCAGCGCGCTGGTCAGCGCCTTGTGCACGAGGTAGTACTGCCCCAGAAGAGCCGCGTACGCCTCATCGCCAAGAAGGCCCCGGAAGAGACGACCCTGGAACTCGTGACGCTCCGCGGCGGTGTGGGCGGCCTGTGTCTGGGTCTTGAGCGTGTCAGCCAATCCAAGCGTTGCGGTCGTCATCGGAGCTCCTTATTGAGATTCAGTCTCAATATAGGCAGGTTACCCCTTCAGTCGCCCGCGGGCGGACTGAATGGCCAACGCGACGGCCCGCAGGCCGGTGCCTCCCGCAATCTCTCGTCGCGACAAACCGGTCTCGAGCTTCAGCGAATCGAACACGGCTCCCTCGATCCGACGATCGACTTCCTGCATCTCGCCGAGGGTCAGGTCTTCGAGCCGCTTGTTCCGGGCGATGGCCAGTCGAACGAGCTTGCCGACGATGTCGTGGGCGTCGCGGAACGGAATGCCGCGGGCAACCAGATAGTCCGCCAGTTCGGTTGCGTTCGCGTATCCGTCGAGCGCCGATTGACGTGCCCGATCCTCGCGCACCTTGAGCGTGTCGAGCACCCGGACCAGGACGCGCAGGCACATGGAGAGCTGCCTCATTGAATCGATCAGCGGCTCCTTGTCCTCCTGCAGGTCTTTGTTGTACGCGAGCGGCAGGCCCTTGACCGTCATCGCGAGGGTCGCAAAGGATCCGAAGATGCGCCCGCACTTGCCGCGGATGAGTTCGCAGGCATCCGGGTTTTTCTTCTGCGGCATGAGCGAACTGCCGCTCGAAACCGAGTCGTGCATCTCGACCGTCGCGAATTCCTGGGACGCGAAGAGAATCAGGTCTTCGGCCAAGCGAGAGAGGTGGATTGCCGCGATCGAATTCGCCGAGAGCGTCTCGAGCACGAAATCGCGATCGCTGGTGGCGTCGAGGCTGTTGCGCGTGGGCGCACCAAAGCCGAGGTCACGCGCGATCTGTTCGCGGTCGACCTGGTACGTCGTGCCCGCGAGCGCGCCGGACCCAAGAGGCGACACGTTCACGCGGGTTCGGGCGTCGCGGAACCGGGCCGCGTCCCGCTCGAGCATTTCCTGATACGCCAGTGCCCAGTGGGCAAAAAGGATCGGCTGAGCCCGCTGCAGGTGGGTGTAGCCGCTGGTCACCACCGTCTTGGTGCGCTCCGCAAGGTCGATCAGGGCGCGGCGAGCCTCGCCCAGCTCCGCCAAGCGGGCGTCGATCTCCGCGCGAACGTAGAGACGAAAATCGGTCGCCACCTGGTCGTTCCGGCTGCGCCCGGTATGGAGCTTCTTTCCAAGGTCCCCCACCGCTTCGATCAGGCGCCGCTCCACCCAGGAGTGGATGTCTTCATCCTTATCAGAAAGGGGAAGCGCCGGGGAGCTCGCGATTTCCGCCTGCAAGGCCGACAGTGCAGTGGTCAGCTTCGCAAGTTCTTCTGCCGAGAGAACGCCGGCGCGATGGATGGCCTTCGCCCAGGCGATCGAGCCCTGGATGTCCTGAAGCCCCAGTGCCGCATCGACCGGCAGGGAGTCGTTGAACTCTTTGAAAAGTTCGTCGGGCTTGGTTTCGAACCGTCCTCCCCAGAGGGCCATGGCCGTTCCTTTCAAAGCGTGCGTGGCGGCAAGCCGCCTCGGACGCCAACCGTAGGAAAGTCCGCTGCCGCCAATCCAAAAACGACGACGCCCCGGAGGCGATGACTTTCGTCAACGCGTCCGGGGTGTCGCACTGTGGGAGGAGAGAGGAGAGGAGAGAACTGGCGTCAGGCCGGTTGAGGCGTGGCGCCCGGGAGAGGAGAGAGGAGAGAGAGTTTCAAGCCATTCGGCAATCGGCGTCAGGCCCGTCTGAGGCGTGGCGCCCGGGAGGAGAAAGGAGAGAGAAGAGACTTTTCAATCCCGAAGGACTGTGGTATTCGGTTTTCAGCGGTGCTCGTCGCACCCAGAGAGAGTTGCCGGCAGACCCGGGAACCTTGCAGGTCTACGAAAAAAAATCGCGGGCTGTTCGGCCCGCGACTCGTTCGGCGTTGGTGAAAATGCAGATTCGGGAGAGTTCTCGACGGCCTTTTTACTGTGCCGCACCCATCTTTTTGAGCGAGGCGATACGCTCCGGCAGGCTGAGAAGCTTGATAAAGCCCCCGGCGTCCTTGTGCTCGTAAATCTCGCCTTTTTCGAAGGTAACAACCTTCTCAGAATAGAGCGAGAACGGGCTCTTGCGACGGATCGTCGTGGCGGTGCCCTTGTACAGCCGCACAACCACCTCGCCCGTCAGTTTCTCGCTGCTCTTCTGGATCGCGGCCCAGAGCGTCTCGCGATAGGGCGTGAACCACCGGCCGTTGTAAACGACCTCAGCGAACCAGAGAGCCAGGTGCTCTTTGAAGTGGCGGGTCTCGCGATCCTGGACAAGCTCTTCCAGCCCCTTGATCGCCTCGACCAGGATGGTCCCGCCCGGCGTCTCGTAAATTCCGCGGGATTTCATTCCCACCAGGCGGTTCTCCACCAGATCCACGCGCCCAACACCGTGCGTGCCGCCGATGCCGTTGAGCTTCTCGACAATCTGCCAGGCCTGCATCTTCTGCCCGTTGAGCGCCACCGGGCGGCCCGCCTCAAAGCTCAGCGTGACTTCCTCGGCCTTGTTCGGAGCGTTCTCCGGCGAGGCGGTCAGCATGTAGCAATCCTCGGGCGGGGCGTTCCAGGGGTCTTCGATGCTGCCGCCCTCGTGGCTGATGTGCCAGAGGTTGCGGTCGCGCGAATAGATCTTCGTTGCGCTCGCCGTGGTCGGGATGTTGCGGACCTTCAGGTAGTCGAGCATCGCCAGGCGACCGGTGAGGTTCCACTTCTCGTGGCGCCAGGGTGCGATGATCTCCATGTCGGGCGCGAGCGCCGCGTACGCCGACTCGAACCGCACCTGGTCGTTGCCCTTGCCGGTGCAGCCGTGCGCGAGCGCCGTGCAGCCGAACTTGCGGGCCGCTTCCACCTGCGCCTTGGCCAGGATCGGTCGCGCCATGGCGGTGCCCAGCAGGTAACGCCCTTCGTAGAGCGAACCGGCCATCACCGTGGGCATGACGAAGTCGTCGATGAACTCCTTCTTGAGGTCCACGACAACGCAGTCCTTGGCGCCTGAGTCCTTGGCCTTTTTCTCGACGCCGACGAGCTCGTCGGCCCCCTGTCCGACGTCGCCGACGACGCCGTAGACCTCACAGTCCATGTTCTCTTTGAGCCAGGGAATGATGGCGGACGTGTCGAGCCCGCCGGAGTACGCGATGGCGATTTTCTTGGGCATGGTTTTTCCTTGCGGCGATTATTCCACGCAGAGAACACGGAGTCGCGGCGGCAGAGCAGACTCGCGGAGAGAAACCGAAACAATTCGAAGAACGACAGTGCCCGGT
>JAFEBN010000040.1 GCA_018242645.1 Planctomycetota bacterium
CGATCTTCTAGAATTGCCCCTATGGCCTACACCGTTCTCGCACGCCGCTATCGCTCCACCGACTTCGACGAAGTGATCGGCCAGGAAGCGATCGCCAGGACGCTTCAGAACGCCATCAAGCTCAACCGCGTGGCGCACGCGTACCTCTTCTGCGGCACGCGCGGCGTGGGCAAGACCTCCATGGCCCGCATCTTCGCCAAGGCCCTCAACGGCGGCAAGGACGAGATCGACGCGGCCATCATGTCGGGCAAGGACACCGACGTCATCGAGATCGACGCCGCGAGCAACAACAGCGTCGACAACGCGCGCGAGCTGATCGCCAATGCCGCGTACAGGCCGCTGCGGGGCAAGAAGAAAATCTACATCATCGACGAAGTGCACATGCTCTCCACGGCGGCGTTCAACGCGCTGCTCAAGACGATGGAAGAGCCGCCCGAGCACGTCATGTTCATCCTGGCGACCACCGACCCGCAGAAGGTGCCCGCCACCATCCAGAGCCGCTGCCAGCGCTTCGACTTTCGCAACATCCCGGCCTCGCTCATCGCCGAGCACCTCACCGACGTGCTCAAGAAAGAGGGCGTGAGCGCCGAGCCCGAACTTGTGTTCCAGATCGCCCGCCTGGGCAACGGCTCGATGCGCGACGCCCTCAGCTTGCTCGACCGCGTCATCGCCAGCGGCGAAAAGAAGCTCACCGTCAAGACGCTCGAGGAGCTCCTGGGCCTGCCGGCGCGCGAGCTGCTCAGCCAGCTGCTCGACGCCTTTGTCGAGGGCGAACCCGCCCGCGCGCTCGAGTCGGGCGACACCCTGCTGAAGCGCGGCATCTCGATCGACCAGGTGCTCGAGAGCCTGATGGAGCGCCTCCGCGACATCCTCATCCTCGCGACCTGCGGCGAAAAGTCGGACCTGGTCGAGCTCTCCGACGAGACCCGCAAGAACGAGGCGGCCCGCAGCGCCAAGTTCGATCCCGCGGCGATCGTCCACATGATCGCGATGATCGAGAACATCCAGCGAAGCGCCAAGGGCAGCGCGTGCCCGAGGGCGCTCTTCGACGCCTGCCTCGTCCGCCTCGCGCTCACCGACCGGCTGGCCGATGCGACCAGCGTGCTCCGTGAAGCCAAGGGCGAAGCCCGCGTCGAAACACGACCGGCGGCGGGAGCTGCGGCAAAAAAACGCTGACGCCGGTGGACGTTGTCGCTCCACCGGCGCGCCACGCGACCGGCGATTCGTCACGCAGCGCGGGCTCGCAGTTCGCGCGGGACGATGCTGGCCGCGCCGCGCCCAGCGAGCGGACCGCGCCCGAAGTTCTCGCCGCGCCTTCTCTGCCGCTCCCGGCCCCAGCTCCGGCACCCGTGCGCGCCGGGCCGAGCAATGCGTGCGACTGGGCGAGCGTGCAGGCCGCCTCGGCCGAATCGCGGCGGCAGGTCAAGATGGTGGTTGAAGAGGCGGCGATGCGCGAGTTCAAGGACGGGTGCGTCAGCCTGCTGGTGGCGCACGACCTGCTCACCGCCGCGTCGGGGGTGCAGGAAGACATCCGGCTGCTGATCTCCAAGACCTGGGGTCGCACGGTGCGGGTGGAATTCGTGTCCGAGCGCCCGGCCACCGAGCCCGCGAAGGCGGGCGGCGCCGAGAGCGGCAAGGCGGCACCCGCGGGACCGACGATGACGGTCGCCAACGCCGCCGAGAATCCGCTGATTGCGCGAGCCGTCGAGCTCTTTGGTGCGAAGATACTCGGCGTCTATCCTCGTCAGAAATAACCGTTGAAACGCGCGCTCCGCCGGGAGCCTTGGAGTCGAAGCGATGTTGGATCAGTTGAAAGCCATGGGTGCGGTCGCGAGTCTGCTCAAGAACCGGGAGAAGCTCCAGGCTTCCATCCAGCAGGTCAAAGAAGAGATGGGCAAGACGGAAGTCATCGGCAAGGCCGCCAACGGCGCGGTCGTGGCCAAGGTGACGGGTCAGCTCAAGGTGGTGTCGGTTGAACTGAGCGCGCCGCTGGTCAACGGGATGGCCGCGGAAGCCAAGACGCGCGAAGCGGCCTCGAAGCTCATCGCGGAGGCCGTCAACGACGCGATCACGCAGGCCCAGGAAAAGCTGCAGGCGGCGGTCCAGAAGCGCACGCAGGAACTGGGCATTCCGGACCTGCCCGGCCTGGGCAATCTGCTGGGCTGAGCCGGAGCCGGTACGCTTGCGCCATGAGCAAGCGATTCCTCGCGGCGTGTTCGGTTCTCTCACTGGCGCTGACGGGCTGCAACTACGAGCAGCTCCCGGAAAAGTTCGAGCTTGTCAGCGGTCCTGACGAGCCAGGCCTGACGGTCATGTACACCGAGTCGATGCGCGATCCGGCGAACGCCAAGTTCCCGCCGGTGACCGTGCGCCTGATGGGTGTGCAGACTTCCTCGCTGCCGGGCGGCAAGTTCGATTTCGGCGCCGCGATCCAGGCGGCGGAGCAGCCCAACGGCCCCCTGGTGCAGGACATCGGGCTCAACCAGAAGCGCCGTCTGGTGAAGGTGCCTCCGACCGACCCGATGTTCAACAGCCCGTACGTCTTCAGTGCCGCGGCACTGGCCTGGGCCGCTCCGGAAGAGCCGGGCGTCAACTACGTCGAGCGGGTGGGCGTGTTTGATGAAAAGGGCAACGAGATTTCGCCCTTTGTCGCGGCGGCGCCCCCGCCCAACAACGCGGTGGTGCAGGACCGTCGGGCGGTCCTGATCCGCAGCAGCACGGTGAAAGAAAAAGGGCTGATTCTGGAGGTCGACCGGGCTGGGGTGAAGGTGGTGCCCTCGGGGCTGCGCGTGCGTGAGGCCAAGGCGGTTCCGCCCGCGGAATCCAAGTAAAGTCGATTTGCAAGTCGGGGCGGCATCGCGGACAATTCACGCATGCCGACGTTCGGGTCTTACGAAGCACGCCGCGAAGTGGCGGGCGCAGGTTTCTGCGCCCGCTGGGAGGCGTCTTTGTCCGCCCAGTCGTCGGCGCCGGGCGCGAAGCCCTTTGGGGACCGGTTCCTGGCGACGGCGGTGGGGCCGAGCGTGGTGGTGCCCTGGCTGCCGCGGGCGGGACTGGATGAGGAAGCACGCCGGCTGGTCGGCGCGGCGCGTGATCAGGCTCAACTTGTGGGCGCGGGCGCGAAGCGATGGTCGATCATCGCCGACTTTGGCCTGATGGACGACGGGCGGGGCGCGTTCGTCGTGCGCCCTTCGCTGTCGTGGACGGTCGAGCGGCTGGTGCTGGCGCAGTACGTGTTCACGTCGGTCGAGCTGCGGGGCATCATCCTGGGCGTTGTGGAAGGGCTGATCGAGCTCGATCGCAACGCGGCCCGTCCGTGGGGCAATCTCAACAGTTCGACCGTGATGCTCTCGGTGGGGCCGGGCGATGCCAAGCTGGGCGACGGCACGGGCGTGGTGCTGACCGAACTCGAATCGCGTGAACGGCTCAGCACCGATGCGCACATCGCCGATCTGCGGGCGCTGGGGCGGCTGATCTACGAGATGGTGCTGCACAAGCGGCCGCCGCTCAAAGCCGCGAACGGGTGGAGCGCCACGTGGTCGGACGGCTGGGAAGTGGTGGGCGACGGGCGATGGTGGTTCGACCTGGCGAACCGGCTGATGGCGGCGGGCACGGCGCTGGGCGAAGCGGGCAATCCGCCCACGCTGGCGCAGGTCAAGCAGGCGATTCTCGAGCACCGGGCCCACAAGCCGCTGCCCAAGCGGCAGCTCTATCTCGCTGGCGGGATCGCGGCGTTTGTGGTGCTGGCGGGCGGCGCGTATCTCGCGCTGCGGACACCGGCACGCGAGGCGGTGGTGCTCACCGCCGATCAGCTCGACGAGAAGGCGCGGCTGAGCCGCTGGCAGGGACTGATCGAGCGCTGGCGGTTGTGGTTCGGCGACCTGTACGCGGCGCGCGAGCAGGTCGCACAGCTCGCGGCGACGCAGCCGGCGGGCAGCACGATCCGTGCGATTTCGGAAACGCTGCACGACCCGGCGCTGCAGGACCCGCGGGTGATCTCGGGCGTGGGAACGGGCGCGAGCCTGCTCGACCTGTACGACAGGCCGGGCGACGCGATCCAGGGCGACAAGATCGTGGCCGCGGCGGCGAGCCTTGAAAAGATCGAAGAGGTGCGTCGGTTGCTCTCGGAGTGGCCGGAGCTGCTGCGTCTGCGCGACGTGGCGGATCAGTGGGACAAGCGCGGGTGGACGGCGGCGAGCCTGCCCCTGCGCTCGGCGGTCGAGGCCGTGCCCGAGGCGATCCCGGCGGTGATCGCGCGCGAGGGTGCATCGGAAGCATCGCCGACGACGCGATCGGGCGCGATCGTTCCCGCGGTGGTGGGCGCGCAGGAAGCGATCGCTTCTGCTTCGAGCGTTGAGTCGGCCTGGGATTCGATCGCGAAGGGCGCGGAACTGCCTCAGAGTGCGAAAGACCCGGTGATGAAGCGGCTGGGGAGCATCGCGAGCGCGGAGGCGGATCGAGCGGTGAAGTCGGCCGAAGCGGGCAAGCCGGCGCTGGCGGCGCTCCGCCAGACGCTGGAATCACTGGCGGCGATTGTCGCGGAGGATCTGGGTTACCTGCAGGGCAGGGTGGAGGGCTGGGATCTCAAGGGGTTTGCGTCCTCGGACGCGCTCAAGTCGATCGCGTCGGGCCCGGACAACCAGGAACTGCTCACCCGGTGGAAGCAGATCGCGGCCATGCCCGAGTTTGCGCGGGTTGATGCGGCCGATCCGCGTGAGCCCGCGCTCGCGAAGTTCAAGTCGGCGCAGGAGCAGCTGCGGTCCGAGGGCGAGCGCTTGGCCGACATGGCCAAGGGCGGGCGCGAACTGACGATGCAGCCGGCGGAGTTCGATTCGAGGCTGAAAGAGGTCCAGGCCTCGGCAGACGAACTGGCGGACACGGCGTGGAGCAACCGGAATCGGGCGGCGGTGGAAACGCGGTCCGCGCAGCTGATCCAGAGCGTGGATGCGCTGCAGCGCGACCTGAAGGACGCGCTGACGACGGGCATGTTGCCTCTGAGCGAGGCGCTGGCAACGCAGGATCGGGGCCTGTTTTCCAGCACGGTGCTCAAGAGCAAGTGGACCGCGGCGCTCGATGCGGCGTCGGTGTCGTCGAGCAAGCGGGACGCGTTCGCGTCGATCCGGCGCGAGCGCGATCAACTGCTGGCGCTCGACCGGGCGATCCCGGAATCGCCCGCGGCTCCGTCGGTCGAGAGCGAGCGTCTGAACGTTGAGGCTTGGCGGCGTGCGGCGGGCGCGGCGCGGGAGCGCATCCTGGCCGAGACGCTGCGATCGAACCCGCCCGATGCGAAACTGGCGGCATCGAAGTTTGGCGCGTGGATGACGGGCGCGGCGGAATACCTGCGGCTTGCGGGCGAGGCGTCGACGCTGCTGGCGCAGGGCGATGAGCTCAACGGCCCGCGTGCGAGTTCGGCGCTCAACGGCGTGGTGGACAAGATGAACGCGTTGCCGGACGCCTCCGAATTTGCGCCGGTGATTCCGTCGGTGAGCGGGAGCATCGCGGAGATGCGGCGCTTTGCCGGGTCGAACGACGCGGGCACGATGGCGGAAGCCATCCGCACGGCGAGCAGCGCGGATGCGCCCGTCGCGCTGGCGGCCTGGGCACGACTCGCGGAGATCGAGTGGCCGACGAACGCGGCGCAGTTTGCGCAGGCCAGGGAATTTGCGTCGCGGGTGCTGCCGGAACTGATCGAAAAGGGGATCACGCAGGGCGCGCGGGAACGGGTGCGCGACGGCGTGGCGGAGCGGGCGCGGTCGATCTGGTCGGCGTTTATGAACGGTCGGGCCGCGAGCGATCGCGCGGGGATCGACCTGGCGATGGCCAACGCGGGGTTGTTCGGGGTGACGCCGACGGAAGAGCGTCTGCTGTCGCGCGGGGCGCGGTACAACGCGATGCTGTGGGAGTTGTCGCGTGATGCGGGTGAGTATGCCGCGGCACAGGCGAAGGCTGGCGTGGGGCCCGGCGCACCGGCGGCGGAGCTCGCAGCGCAGACGCGGGTGGCGGCGGATCTGCTTCTGAAGTTCCAGCAGCAGTCGGGCGCGATCGGCGTGGAATCGTCGGGCGCGGTCGCGGGGGTGGCGCGGCAACTGGGCGAGATCGCGAAGCGCGAGGCGCGTCCGGCGTTTGATCCGCTGAAAAGCGGTCCGGCGGCGCTGCGGAATGCGGCGGGCCAACCGTTGTGGAGCGCGGAGAAGCACGGCGAGGGCGTGGTGTACACGCTGAATCTGCCGCCGGGCCGGCTCGCGCCCGGGCAAGGGACGGTGCGGGTGGAATTCCAGCCGGTGAAGATCGACGGTCCGGGCGGGCCGATCGCGACGTACGTGAGCACGCACGAGGTATCGGTGAGCACGTTTGTCGGCGCGTTCGAATCGCGGCGGGGCAACGAGAGCTGGGAGCAGCTGCAGAAGACGCTGCGGTACTGGGACCATGGGAAGGACGATCCTCGCCCGGGGCCCGCAACGTGGAGCTGGGACCTGCGCCGCGCGAAGGTGACCTTGAGCGACCGGTCGAAGGAATCGGTGGCGTGGAAGGATCAGTCGGGCTGGCTGCGCGGGCATCCGACGATGGAGGGCAAGCCGTACTACGCGCCCGAGATCGGCGAGGTTGCGCCGCCGAGTTACGACAGCCCGATGGACTGGGTCTCGCCGGATGCGGCGCTGCTGGCGGCGCGCCAGATGGGCGTGCGGCTACCGACGATGCGGGAGTGGCTCGCGGCGGTCGATAGCGCCGGCGGCGCGGAGAAGGCGGCCAACGGCCAGAACCGGCGCGACAAGACGTGGACGCTGCAGTTCAAGTACATCGAGAAGCTCGACGTGATCGGCAAGGAATGGCCGCACGCGGGCATCTTCTGGCCGAAGAACCTGAAGCCGACCTGGCAGCAGGCGGACGGCAAGTCGCTGTACGTCAACGCGAGCGACGACTCGGCGCTGACATTCAACGACGGCTACCTGTGGTTTGCACCGGTATCGAGAGACAGCGAGGGCTGGTCGTACCTGATCGGCAACGTGAGCGAGATCGTGCTCGAGGGCGCGGGCGACGAGATGGCGACGGTGGACACCAGCGCCGATGCGGTGCGTCCGTTCGTGGAAAAAGCGGCCGAGAAGTGGCGGATCGTGGGCGCGTCGGCGTTGTCGGCGATCACGCTGCGCGAGGGCAAAGCGTACGACGCGCTGGAGGGTTATCAGTACCCGAGCCTGCGCGAGGCGCGGATGGGCTACTCGGATGTGGGGTTCCGGCTGGCGTTTTCCGAGGGGGGCACGGGCCGGCCTCGCGAGACACCGGCGGAGCTGCTGGCCAAGGTCTTGAGCGCGGCGCCGTACCTGGACGGCAAGTAGGTGTTCGAGGCCTTACTCGTCGGCGCTGGCGACGGTGGGCGTGGCGGGAGTGATGGGGGCCGACTGCTTCTGCGCGTAGCGGGTGCGTTCGACCTGCTTGGCGCGTGCAAGCTCGATGTTGCGGGCGTAGACGGCCATCCCGAGGCGGTCACCGGCGGCCATTGAAAGGATGCCGGGCGGGGTGGTCACATCGGCGGCGGCGTCGCGAGCGGCGAGCGAGCCGACCGGGACAGGCGCCTGGGCGACCGGCGCCGAGGAGCAGCCTCCGAGCAGGCCGGCGGCCAGGAGCGTGCCTGCCGCGAGGCGGCAGGTGGTACCCCCCAAAAAGAAAAAACGACGGCTGTTGACCGTCTGCATCTCCCCGCTCCCGCCCCCGATGGGGGCTTTGTGCTCGGCTGACCGAGCTTGTTCTCTGCTCCACGCGCCCGAAACCGGGCACCACCCCACCCATCGGCGGTACCGGGGTCGGGATTTGGGCCGGAGAGGCAAAAACGCGCAAGAACCGCGCGGAAGATGCGGTCTGTAACGGCGGTAACGAGTCCGGGCCGACGTACTAATAGAGAGCGGCGGCGGAGTCGTTCCCGAGGGCATCGGGTGGGCTTGTCGTGCGCGGCAGGTTTTGGGTGTGGTAGGGTGGGGGTCTTGGAGGGGGACGGGGGGGCGGCGGGTATGCTCGCCGCGGAAAATCCACGGACTTGTGGGAAAGAGGCTCTTGGCCCAGCGCAGCGCGACAGCATGGCATACGCGTTTAATCCAGGCGGAGGAGGCTCTGCGCCGCGCTGCGGAAGGGGCAAACCCGACGCCGGAGGGGAAGGCGGCACTGGACGAGGCGCTGGGGCATCTGGATCGGCTGAAGGTCGATCTGTTTGCCGCGGCGGAGATGGCCGAGACGCTGACGCAACTGGATCAGTTGGTTTGGGGGGCGTGGAGCAAGAAGATCGCGCCGGATTCGGCGTTGACGCGTGAGGGCTCGTTCGCGCAGTCGCTGGCCCGGGTGCTTTCGGAGGGCGATGACGAACGGCGCGGCAAGGCGCTGGACGAGACGGAGCGGGCGCTTGCCTCGACGCGGCGGATCACGGCGGCCCTGATCGCGGCGATCGCGCAGGCGGCGGAGCGGTACGCGAGCCGGCACGTGATGCGTTTCGGCGTGGACACGATCGAGAAGGTGGCGCAGGCGGAAAACGGGCGGACGGGAGCGGCGCGGATCGGCAACGCGGATGCGCTGGCGTGGCGGAAATACAAGGAACTGATGGGGGAAACAGCGGGGGCGTCGGAGGCGAACATCGAAGCCGAGATCCTTCGGGCGGTCGCGGAGTTTGCGGAAGGACTGGCGGGCACGTTCGCCAGCGCGGAGCGGGACAGCCTGTCGGCTTCGCAGCGTGAGGTTGGAGGAGGTTCATGACGCTTCTGGAACTGGTCGAGCCCATCCTGCAGCAGGTGTGCCGGCTGAATCGGCTGGCGCGGAAGGGTGCGGCGATCGATCTGACGGTGGTGCGATCGGAGCTGCGCTCGGCGATTAATGATGCGCGGGCGCGTGCCGCGGCCGAGCCGGAGATGATGCGCGGCTTTGAGACGGTGGAGCCCTCGCTGCTGGTGTTCATCGATTCGAGCGTGCGGGGGATGCGCGCGGGCTTTGCGGGGGTGTGGAAGCCACTGGCGCCGGAGCGCGGGGTTGATTCGAGCGTGAAGGTGGTGGAAGAGGCGATCGAGAAGGCGCTGGCGGACAACTCGCCGGGTTCGAGCGAGCGGCTGGCGGTGCTGGCGGAGCTGCTGGGGCTGGGGATTCCGAATATCTACGCGAGCAATCGCGA
Source organism: Planctomycetota bacterium (assembly GCA_018242645.1). Classification (GTDB taxonomy): domain Bacteria; phylum Planctomycetota; class Phycisphaerae; order Phycisphaerales; family UBA1924; genus JAFEBO01. The sequence continues at coordinate 9,146 of JAFEBN010000040.1, forward strand.
GGCGGCGGCGAAGAAGCTGGCGGAGATTCTGCCGCGGCTGAGCGGGCTGGCGGAAATCGATCAGACGCAGCGGGTGTGCCCGGAGGCGTATCGCAACGTGGATACGCGGAAGCTGACGCTGCCCCCGGTGCGGAGCCTGACGAGCGTGGGCATCGCGGCGGTCGGGATGATCGTGGTGGTGGTGGTCGCGTATTTCATGCTGTTCGCGCGGGCGTCGGGCGATCTGCGGCAGACGCTGCAGCAGATCAAGGAATCGGGCAGTGCGGCGCCGGCGGAAGGAGGCTCGAAGTGAACGCGCTCCTTCAGACGGTGTGCCTGAGCGGTGTCGGTGCGGTGCGAGCGCTGGCGGCGGGCGAGTATTCGCAGCTGCTGAAGATGATCCCCAAGGACGGGACATTTCTGGCGGTGCTGGGCATCGGCGCGGTGGTGGTGGCGCTGGCGATCGGCGCGTTCCAGTGGTTTGTGCAGTTCCGCGACAAGGCGAAGGGCGTTCCGTTTGCGGAACTGATCAAGAACGCGGCGGGGATGGCGCCGGTGATTGCGGATCCGGCGCAGCGGGCGCGGCTGGATGATCTGCGCCGGAAGTTTGATGACGGCGTGGAGAAGTTCCGCGCGGCGGGCAAGGACCTGTACAGCCTGCCGTGGTATCTGCTGGTCGGGCCGGCGGGCTCGGGAAAGACCGAGGCGCTGCGTCACTGCAACGTGGGATTCCCCCCGGGCCTGCAGGACTACCTGCAGGGTGCTGGCGGTACACTGAACATGCACTGGTGGTTTACGAATCACGCGGTGGTGCTGGATACGGCCGGGCGGATGTTCATGGAAGGCGCGGGCGCGGACGGGGAGGGGGGCGAGTGGGCGGAGTTTCTGCGGCTGCTCAAGCGCAGCCGCCCGAACGAGCCGGTGAACGGAATGTTCCTGGTGATCGGTGCGGACAGCCTGATCCGCGACAAGAGCGAAGAGATCGAGAGCAAGGCAGGGCGGATCGCGCAGCAGCTGGACACAATCCAGCGGATGCTGGATGTGCGGTTCCCGGTGTTTGTGATCATCACCAAGTGCGACCTGATCGCGGGTTTCCGCGAGTTCTTCGACAGCATCCACGACCCCAATCTGCAGCATCAGCTGCTGGGCTGGAGCAATCCGGACAACCTGGATTCGCCGCTGCGGATCGAGCTGGTTGAAGAGCACATGCGGCAGGTGAAGCAGCGGCTGCTGGCGCGTCGCCTGGCGCTGGTGGCGGACACGACGAAGTTTGCCCAGGGGACGGGCAAGCGGATGGATGAAGTGGATGAGCTGTACGCGCTGCCGGAGAATCTTGAGAAGGTGGTGCCGCGGCTGAAGCGGTACCTGGAGACGATCTTCGCGGGCGGCGAGTGGAGCCCCAAGCCGCTGTTCCTGCGCGGGATTTACTTCACGAGCTCGATGCGCGAGGGCGAAGCGCTGGACCAGGATCTGGCCAAGGCGCTGGGCCTGACGCTGGACAGTCTGCCGGGCGGGAAGGTGTGGGAGAAGGAGCGGTCTTTCTTCCTGCGCGACGTGTTCCTGAGCAAGGCGTTCCGCGAGAAGGGGCTGGTGACGCGGGCGACCAATGTCGGGCAGGAGCAGAATCGTCGGCGGCTGGTGCTGATGGGGTCGGCCGTGACGGCGGCGGTGCTGGTGCTGGGCTTTGCGTTCTACGGGCAGAGCCAGCTGGGGCGGTCAATCGAAGGGCCGCGGGAGTTCTGGCGCTCGGTGGGCATGGCGCTGGGCGTGGTGAAGGCGGAGAAGCCGGCGGATGGCGATCAGCCTGCGGCGGACGGGCCGACGCTGGCGCGGGGCGATACGGCGGTGGTGGGGTACGAAGCGCCCAAGTGGGTGTACCTGGGTGATCGCGCGGACATCGGGCTGCCGGAAGCGACAGCGACGCGCGCGAAGTTGCCGGAGATCGCATCGAAGCGGGCTTCGGAGCCGGTGAAGGTGCCGCTGGTGTTTTCGCCGGCGGTGGTGGTTGTGGGCGCCGGGGGCGGATTTACGCAGGAGCAGCGAGCGGCGAGCGCGGCGGTTCTGGAGAAGTCGGTGCTGCTGCCGCTGGTGAACGGCGCGCGGCAGCGGATGAGCGAGCAGGGCGCGTGGGATTCGCGTGCGACGGCGGCGCTGGCGGAACTGGTGCGGCTGGAGACGCTGAAGCTCGGGCAGAGCCCGGCGGGCGGGCCTCGGGCGGCGCTGATCGATCTGAAGGCGCTATTTGCTTATGTGCTTGACGGCAAGCCGGCGCCGGAAGAACTGCGCTCGTGGCAGGATGCGATCGATGCGACGTATCGCATCGGAGCGGCGGGGGATGGCAAGTTTGCGTGGCCCCCGGCGAGCATGGGCGTGGGCGATGTCGCCTCTTTGCGGGCCGTGCGCGAGGGACTGGAGCGGTTCGCGGGTTCGTGGGGCCAGCGGGCGCGGGGCGATGAATTCTCGCTCGGGCGGCTCTCGCTGGTGGCCGAAGCGCTCTCGACGTTCCGCTCGGAAGAAGCAAGGCTGATGAGCCTGCGCGGGATGCCCGACGCGGAAGGCAAGCCGACGGCGCTGGTGCAGACGACGGCGGAACTGGATTCGTTCACATCGGACGCCCGGGCGCGGCTCGACGGGATGACGGCGGCCGCGGCCAAGTGCGACACGCTTCTGACGGGGATGAAGGTGAACCCGACGGAATTGTCGGGGAGCATCGAGCAGACCAAGCGCGAGGCGATCGACCAGATCAACGGCGAGTATGCGCTGCTGCTGGCCCAGTTGCCTGCGGTGGGCGAGGGCGATGCGCAGGAAGCGCAGACGGTGGCGGAGATCCGCTCGCTGATCGGCGCCCGGCGGGAGGCGGCGGAAAAGGCGGTTGACCAGGCCGCGGCGCGGGTGGCGACGTCGCTGTCGTCGGTGCTTCCTCTGGCGTCTCCGGGACCTGGCGGGCGCGAGAGCGAATTGGCGTATCGGGTGCGGCTGGATGCGTATCAGCGCGGGGCGAAGGAGCTGCTGGGGCGCGAGTCCGCGGGCGGCGACTCGGACTGGTACGGCTTGTCGGACCGGTTCCAGAAGCTCGACACGCGGGCGGAGCGGGCATCGGCGGACATCGATTCGATCGTGCGCGGGTTGGCGGATCAGTCGGCGCGCACGATGGTGGGCGGCGTTGCGAAGACATTTGTGCGAACGGCGCGGGCGGCGGGGGCTTCGGAAGCGCTGGGGGGATTCCTTTCCAAGCTGCCGGATTCGGCCGAGGGCGTGGCGAAGGCGGTGGAATCGATCGCGGGCACGAAGGGTGCCAAGCCGTTTGTGAAGCCGACGGTGCCGCTGACGGACCTGAAGGGCGGGGAGATTCCGACGAAGTATTCGCCGGCGGCGGCGGGGATCGTGCTCGCGGGGCTGAACCGTGCGGAGACGGAGCTGTCGTCGGGCGGGGCGATCATCGATCGCGAACGGCTGGCGGGCGAGGTGAAGTCGCGCGGGCGCGGGCTCGAGGAGTATGCGCGGAACTACGCGGGCGTGTGGGCGGTGGGCGCGGTGCGGGAGATGTCGCTGAGCGAGGGGCTGCAGTCGTGGGACAAGCTGGGTCCGGCGATGACGGGCGGCCTGGACAAGGCGGCGGACGCGACCGCACCGATGAGGCAGTTTGCGAGCGCGGCGCTGGACGCGGTCGAGCCGCTGCCCGCGAGCGTGAAGTCGGCGCCCGAGAACAAGCTGGCGATCGAGCGGCTGAACCGGACGGTGAAGGCGCTTTCGGACGAAGCGGAACTGCGGACGCGGTCGGATGCGCTGCATGCGTTGTCGCCCCTGGGAGCGCTGGACTGGCGTGGGGCGCGCGGTGCGCTGCTGGCGTCGGGCTCCGGGCAGGCCAAGCAGGAGGCGCTGGTGACGCTGGGGGGCGGCGCGCAGCGGGACATCTTCGGCGAGAGCGTGGCGATCGGGATTCTGCGGTCGCTGCGGGCGCAGTACGAACCGGCGGCGCGCGAAGCGCTGGATGCGATCAAGGGCGCGGACAAGTGGCCGTTGTCGCGGACAGGCGAGATCGCGAAGCAGATGGATGCGTCGGGCCTGCAGAAGGTGCTGGACGCGACCGAGCTGCTCGCGGCGGGCGGGGCGGTGCCGTCGGATGCCACAGGCGAACTGAAGGACCTGCTGCTGGATCTTCGCGGGAGGCGGGTGCTGACCGACCAGCAGCGGGCACGGGTTGACAAGGTGCGGCTGGTCGCGGCGGCGCTGGGCAACGGGCTCGAGCAGAAGCAGCCGGTGACGGTGTCGATGGTGCCGGTGTGGAGCCGGCGCGACGTGGAGGCGTTGCCTCCGCTTTCGAGCGCGGGCGTGAGCAGCGCGGGCGACGTGGTGGAATGGTTTGAGCAGATGGAAGTGACGCGTGACGGCGAAGCGGCGGGCGCGCGGATCTCGCTGCGAGGAATCGACGCGGCGCGGGCGGCGGAGCTGGTCAAGCAGCTTTCGATGACGAGCCCGGGGCCGGGCGTCACGATCAAGTTCTTCCGGAACCTGGGCGACTCGGCGGCGGCGGGCGAGAGCCGGATTGCCGGGCCGTGGACGGCGGCGGTGCTGGCGCTGCTGCCCGGTGCGCGGCAGGCGGCTCCTGGCGGAAACTCGTGGGTGATCCCGCTGCCGGTCACGGAGCTGGAATCGAAGCAGACGTATCACTTGTGGATGAATGTGACCTTCTCGTCGCCCATGCCCAAGCCGGAGGAATGGCCGGGCGCGACGACCTGGCCACGCTGATGTTCCCTGCTGGAACAGCACGGATGCTGAAGAAGTTCTCTCAATGGCTGGGCGGCCTGGCTTCCCCCGCGGAAGCGAGCGGGGCGCCGTGCGCGCAGCTCTGCCTGTTCGGCAAGCACCCAGGGTGGGACGACCACATGCAGGACCTGGGGCTGAATACGGAGCGGCTGGTGGAAACCCGGCGCACGCTGTACGCGGAGGGGATCGCGGGGAACATTGACAGCGGCGCCTGGGAGAAACTGGGCGCGAACGCGCTGGGGGAGTTTGATCACGCGTTTGTGTGGCGGTTTGGCGCGGGCGAGTTTGTGTACGGGCGGTTCTGGGCGAGCAGCGATGCGCGCGGGCGGAAGAAGTACCCGATGGTCGCGTGCGTGCATGCGCGTGGGTACGAACTGGCCAAGATGGCGGCGCTGGCCGCGGAATCGGTGACGCGGGTGATGGAGGCGTGCCGGCAGGAGACGGACAGCCAGGCGGTGCGATCGGTTTTTCTGCGCGAGAGCGAGGGGCTGATGGCGCGGGCGTCGAACGTGGCGCCGGCGGGGTCGGATCGGTTTGACCGGGCCTGCCGTGCATCGCTGGAGGCGGATCCGGACCTGACGAAGAACGGCGAAGAAGCGCTGGTGCGGGCGGCGTACGCGATTCATCGGGAGGCCGAGCCGCAGCTCAAGCGCGGTTCGGGGCAGTCCTCGCGCGGCGTGCATTTTCGGCTGCCGCGGGTGCGGGGGATGGGGATCGGGAGCAGTGCGTGGGCGTGGACGGCGGGCGCGCTGGACCTGTTGAACCGACCGGAAGGCTTGGTTGACGGGCTGCTGTCGATCGAGTCGGCGGCGGGCGGCTGGGTGGACTTGCTGATCGGGCGGGTGAGCGTGGCGGAACTTGTGTGTTTGCGCGCGGCGACGGGCGCGATCCCGCTGACGACGGATGTGCCGTTCACGATCGATCCGGCGTTTGCGGATCGGGTGCGGTCGCGGGTGGCGCAGTGGAAAGCCGCGCCGACGCAGGAGAGGCCGGGTGTGATCGGGTGAAGCGGCGGGCGATTCAATCCTGCGGGTGGGTGCGGCGGCTGGGTGCGGCCTGCGGGTTGCTGTGCGCCGCGGGGCTGGTGCTGGGCGAATTGCCGTCGCCGACGACCAAGGGCGATGTGAGCCGTGTGCCGCTGGAGGAAGGGACGAAGCAGCCCGTGAAGCTGACGCCGATTCCGCCGACGCTGGCGCAGCCGATTGATGAGGACAATCTGCCAGCGGCGGCTCCGGGGCCGGGCGAGCGGTCGTACAAGATCAGGCGGTTTGACCTGGCGTATCGGCGGCAGCATCCGAATCTGCCGCCGATTTCGGAATTGGAGTTGATACCGGTTGAGCTGGGTTTGACACGGGATGGATATGTGGCGCCGAAGGCGGGCGTGCCGACGGTGGTGATCCGGGTGGGCGACACGTTCGGCGGCGTGCAGACGCACGGCGCGACGTTTTTCAACAGCGCGATCCAGCAGGTGAGCGCCGCAATCGTGGCGGAACTGGCGCGGCGGCAGTTGATCGGGCTGTTTGTGGTGCCGGATTCGCGTGATATCGACGAGGTGACGGCGGACGACCTGCGGGCGGAGGGCGAGGAGGAGCGGTTCGACCTGCGGCTGGTGATCTGGACGGGCGTGGTGAACCAGGTGCGGACGGTGGCTTCGGGTGACCGGCTGGCGGAGAACGAGCAGCGCATCGACAACCCGATCCACGCGCGGATACGCAAGCACAGTCCGATCCAGCAGGGCGATCTGATCCGCAAGGACAAGCTGGACAATTACGCGCTGCGGCTGAACCGGCTGCCGGCGCGGCGGGTGGACGTGGCGCTGGGCCCGACGAAGGAATCGGGCGAGGTGGTGCTCGACTACCTGGTGAGCGAATCGAAGCCGTGGACGCTGTACGGGCAGGTTTCGAACACGGGCACGACGGAGACAAACGTCTGGCGCGAGCGCGTCGGGTATGTCAACAGCCAGTTTTCCAACCACGACGACACGTTCCGGCTGGATTACATCACGAGTTCGTTCACCGACGTGAACGCGCTGAACCTGGGCTATGACCGGCCGATCGGCGACTCGGGCGTGGTGCTGCGCGGCTACGGCGGGCTGAACAACTACACGGCGGCGGACGTTGGTCTGGCGGGCGAAGATTTCACGGGCAAGGGGTTCACGCTGGGCGGCGAGGTGGCGGTGCTGCTGGCGCAGCGGCGGGAGTGGTTTCTCGAGGCGAGCGCGGGCGGGCGGTTTGACAACATCGATGTGTACAACGAGGCGGTCGATCAGCCGGGCTACGCGAACATTTTCTCGCCCTACGGCGCGCTGCGGCTGACGCGCGAATCGGATGTGACGACCACGAAGGCGATGATCGGCGTCGAGGGGTTGGCGCCGTTCGTGACGGGGGTGGAGCAGTCGCAGCTTGCGAACCTGGGGCGGCTGGACCCGAGCGGCGCGTGGGCGATGATCAAGTGGGACGTGGAGCACAGTTTTTACCTGGAGCCCCTGATCAACGGGCACGCGGACGGGATCGCGCCGCCGGACCTTCCGGCGAACAAAAACATGACGCTGGCGCACGAGATCGTGCTGATCACGCGCGGCCAGTACACGCTCGACCAGCGGCGCCTGATCCCGAACGTGGAGCAGGTGGCGGGCGGTCTGTACAGCGTCCGTGGTTATCCCGAGTCGGTGTCCGCGGGCGATACGGTGATTCTGGGTACGGTGGAATACCGGTTTCACTTCCCGCGAACGCTGGCGGTGCGGGATCCGACGACGACGCCCTTTGCGGGTCAGCCGTTCCGGTGGGCGCCGCAGCAGCCGTATGGCAAAACGGACTGGGACCTGATTTTCCGGGCGTTTTTCGATGTGGGCCGGACGGTGAACAACCAGCGCGAGCCGTACGAGATTAACGGGACGCTCCTGGGCACGGGCGTGGGGCTGGAGTTTGTGTTCAAGCAGAACCTGAGCGTGCGGCTGGACTGGGGCGTGGCGCTGTACAACCTCGAGGGGCCGACGCCGGTGCAGCCGGGGTACAACCGGCTGAATTTCGTGTTCACGGTGCTTTATTGAGACGTGCGTGTTTGGGTGCGGGCAGGTGCAGGCGGTGCGATCGGTGCAGGCGGAATCGGCAATTCCTGCGGGTTGCGCGATCCCGTGCATCCGGGGCGGCGCGCGTGTACATTCCAGCGTCGGAAACGGTGATTTCTCTCAGTGTTTTCCGCTCGTTTTCGCTTGGTTCTCGGGCGGAAGAGGGGAAACCCGGCTCGTGGCCGGACGTATGGAAGCGTTGAGAGGACGTGCCGGCAGCGCCCCCATGCGGGGCGAGCGTGGATCGAGGCGGCTGGCGAAGTGACGAAACGGAAGGGACCATCCTCGCGGGTTGGCTTGCTGGCCGGACACGCCGGCAGCGCGTGTTCGCTGCGCGGGCCGTCGCGCCGTGGCGGCGCGTGGCTGGGCTCGGCGCTGGCGGCGATCCTGATGCTGGCTTCGGCGCGGGCGAACGGGCCACAGAACCCGAACGTGACCTACGGCAGCGCGAGCTTCCAGAAGGTCGGCAACAACTGGATCATCACGACCTCGAACAAGGCGATCATCCAGTATTCGAGCTTCGATATCGCGATGGGGCAGTGGGTGCGGTTCGTGCAGGCCGGCGGCGACGCGCGGGTGCTGAACCGGATCAACAGCGCGGTTCCGACGCGGATCGACGGCACGATCATGGCGAACGGCGCCGTGTACTTCGTGAACCCGGCGGGCGTGATCTTCGGGCAGAACGCGGTGATCAACTGCGGGAGCTTTGCCGCGGTCGGCGGGCAGCTCAGCGACCAGGACTTCCTGAACAAGCGGGACAACTTCACGAACCTGACGGGTTCGGTGGTGAACCACGGCAACATCCAGGCTGCGCAGGGCGGCGTGGTGTCGCTGGTGGGCCAGCACGTGGCGAACTACGGACGGATCGTCGCGCCGCAGGGCACGGTGATCATGGCCGCGGGCAAGGACGTGATGGTGGGTGAGGCGGGCGGTCGCATCTTCGCGCGGATTGAGGGCGGCGGGGTCGGC
>JAFEBN010000041.1 GCA_018242645.1 Planctomycetota bacterium
GCGGTGCCGGACCAGGTGGATCTACGCGCGGACGTGTACGCGCTCGGGGTGGTGCTGTACGAGGTGGTCTGCGGCAGACTGCCCGCGGACGTGGCGCGGCTGGGGTATCTCGAGGCGATGCTGCGTGCGAAGACGGGGCGGCGGTGGCTGAGTGACGCCCATCTGCGGACGCTGGATGAAGATGTGAGCGCGATTGTGCAGCGTGCGACGGCGCCGCGGCGGGAAGATCGATACGCCTCCGCGCTCGAAATGGGGATGGACCTGCGGCGATGCCTGGGGGATCTGCCCGTGGCGGCGCGGCGTCCAACGCCGGTGTACCTGGCTCGTAAGTTCGCCAGGCGTCGGAAGGGCGTGACCTTTGCGATTGCTCTGAGCGTGTGTGCCGCGGGCGGGATGATCGGCTGGATCGCGTGGGCGGGACGAGAGGCGAGGAAGGACGCGATCATCGCGCGCGAGCTGGCGACGCTGCTGCTGAACGAAGAAGTTGCGCGGGTTGCGGATATGCAGGGGACGCAGGAGGCACGGCGCGCGTGGATCGAGCACGTTCGGCCTCGGGTGATGGAGCTGCTGGGAAGGCACCCGGAGGACGCGGCGATCGCGCTGGCGGCGGCGCGTTTGCTGGTGCTGCAGAGCGACGTCGAGCACGAGTCGGCGGAGATGGAGGCGTCCCTCGAGCACCGCCTCATGGCGATGGAACTGCGGAACCGACCTCCGCTGCGCGGGCTGAAGGACGAGCGGAGCCAGATGGATCGATCCATTAACCTTGTGAAGGTCGGCGATATTTACTCCGACCGTGGAAAAGTCGCTCAGGCGCATGAGTTCTATCGGCAGGCGCTACTGATTGACGAGGAGCTTGCGACGGCGCCCGCCCCGTCGCTGGAGGCGATCGACAATCTGGCGTGGAGTTATGAGCGGATGCGGCGGTTTGCGAAGTCGCCCCAGGAAGGGCGCGAGCTGGCGCAGAAGCGGCAGGAACTGGCGGAAGGCCTGATCATGCGGGATCCGCAGCGAGCGTTGTCCTGGTACAACGCGGCGTGCGGGCATCTCAACTTGTGCGAGCTGGAACCGACCAATCAGGGAAAGATCGAGCAGGTGGAGCAGGCGGTTGCCGACGCGCGAAGGGCGCTGGCGCTCAGTCCGCAGAGCCGCTCGGTTTTTCGGGCGCTGGTGACCGCGCTGCGGCGGTGCCTGGAACTGCGGGAAGTTCCGGGCGAGGCGTGCCGTGCGATGGTCGACGAGATGCTGGACGCGACGGATTCGCTGCCGCGGTCGGAACTGCGGGACCTGTCTTTGTGCGGCACGGTGCTGCAGGCCAATCTCGCGGCGGGTGAGGCGATGCTGCGCTGGGGCGATCGTGACGGGGCGCTCGAGCAGCTGCGGAAGGTCCAGGCGATGATGCCGATGTACGCGGTCGCGCTGGCCGGCCGCAATGATGTGGAAGGCGTGGGCGCGCGATGGGAAAGGCTGGCGGGGGCGATCGCGGCCGATGCGAAAGAAGCGAAGTGAGGCCGGCCCCGCTCGTGTCGGACCTGTGCGGCCCCTCGGCGGCGCGCGGCGAACACCCGCATCTTGATTCAGAACCGGGAGGTGCTCTGCATGTTTGACCGGCGGGGGGTCAGGGGCAGATCAGTTCGTTGTACGCGACGACGAAGATGGAGAAGTCGGCATCGTCGGTATTGCCGTCGCCGGTGAGATCGGCGCGGGGATCGAGGAGCGAGTCGTAGCGGGCGATGAAGAGCACGAAGTCGGTGTCGTCGACCTGGCCGTCGCCGTTGAAATCGCCGGGGCAGGGCTTGACGCGGACGACGAACTCCAGGGCGTTGGCCGCAAGCCAGGCGCCGTCGGTGTGGCGATTCCAGCCACCGTCGAACGAACTCGAAACGGGCCAGTAGCCCAGATCGGCTCGCTTCTTGAAGTTGTGAACGGCCGCCAGCATGCCACCGTCATTTGCCGTCAGGATGGTGCGTCCGCGGAGGGGGGGCGTCGGATTCGAATCGCTTGGCGAAATCTGCAGCTTGCGCACGAACGACGCGATTGGATGATTCGGTTCCAGGACTGTACCGAGGAGCTGCTCCGGTATGAATTCCGGGTGCGGGAGAGGCGCAGGAACGATTTCGTAACCTTGCGTTTTCCAGCGGCCCTCGGGGAAACAGAAATCCGTGATCGCGTACTTCGCCGCGACCACCCCGCCGCCGGCATCAACATAATCGGCCAGCCAGTTTCCGATCGCGTTGGTATCGGCGTATCGATAGTGCGACCACGTCGCCAGCGCGCTGAAAGGGGCAAAAGTCTCAGGGTCGGGCGTGCCGGTGCGTGCGTCGAGAGCCGCGACGCCGCTGAATCGACGCGATGCGGCGAGCTTGGAGGAAAGATCCGAAAGGGCAAAGGACTCCGCGGCGACAGTCGCGACATACGGGCGGATGGTGTACATCAGCGCATTGGACATGAGCTTGTCACCGTCCGATCCGACCTGCCACCAGCTCGCACCACCGATGGTGCTCGAGGGTGGAAACAAACCGAGATCGGCCCGATTCGGGAGTGCTTTGGAGACCGCGGCGAGCGTTCTGTCGTCGGACCACTTTGCGACGATGAGCCCGCCCGGCTTGATCGCCTTTGTGAAGGGTCGGGGGCTGCCCGTGCCGCCGTTGATTGTGAGCACGCCGTTCATGATCGGGTGCGACGCATACGCGACGGCGCCGAGTGTGGAGGTGCCGTTCATCGCACCGCTGCCCGCGGGGATGATCTCGTAGTTTCCCGAGATCCACCGGCCGCCGAGACGGCGATTCGGGCTGGTGTCGGCATGAGCGTACGCCGCGCACACCACGCCCCCGCCCGCGTCGACATAGTCGGCGAGCACGTTCCCCAACGCATCGGAATTGCTGTAGTTGTAGTTGCTCCAGGTCATGACGGCGTCATAGTTCTGAAGCTGGGTGAGCGTGGGCGTGCCGAAGCGGGCATCGAACCGGTCCACCGGACCGAGCGCGCCCCTGCCCCTGATCTTTGACTGCACGTCCGCGGAGTTCAGGTCGCTGTCGGCGTGAACCAGCAGCACCTTGGGGCGCATGACGTACAGAAGCGAATTGACGATCAGCTTGACACCGTCGTCGGTCGCCGGGTTCCACCCGCCAAAGAGAGCATCCGTGGAGAGAAGGTTGAGGTTCAGGTCGACGCGCCCCGGGAGCGGTCCGGCAGCGACGAGCACGTTGCCTCCGGTCCACCGGGCGACGACCGTGGCACCTGCGACCACCGCGTTCTGATTGATGCGATAACCGAACGAAGTGCTCAAGGCGCCCACGCCGATCAGGATCGCGTGGTTCGGATCGGTGATGGAAGAGAGATCGAGCGACGCGCCCGTGGTGGCCAGCCCCGCGCCGGGCGACATGCACAGATAGCCCGGATTCCATCGTCCGGCCGGAGGCGAGAAAGTGCCCACCGAGTAGGCCGCGTTGACGACGCCACCCCCGGCGTCGACGTAATCCGCGAGGTTGTTGCCGAGCGCAACCGGGTCGGAGAAGTTGTTGTCGCTGGCGACCAGCACGGCGTCATACGCCTTGAGCGATGCGACGCTGGGCGTGCCCGCAGCTCCGTTGAACAGGTCGACGGCTGCAAAGAGCCCCGACGACCGTACCTGGGACTGCACGTCGAGAAAGAAAGCGGGTAGCGTGTTCACAATCAGCACGGACGGCTTGCGTTTCGCACCCGCCTGCGCTGGGGGCGTGAACGCCGCCGCCGCGAAGACACCCGCGATGAGGAAGAAAAGCCGTCCGAAACCGAAGGCGGTCGCCAGGCAACGCAGTCGATCCATGTGCCAACCCCGGAACGACAGACCCCGCATGGGAACGCGCAGCGCTGCGCACGAAGAGAACCGCTCCACCTGTATACCAGAACGCTGCGGCGCGTGGAAGAATTTTCACAGGACCAAGGCGTCCCCAAATGTCAATCTTCCCTTCACACTTGCGCGGGTGGGGTTCGGGAACTTGGCGAGAGAGGTCCGATTGCGGTACAAAGGCCGCCCGGAGGGCCCGAGGCGGCGCGTGATCAGATGCCCATTCAATTCACGGGCAGACGAGGCGGTCATAACTGCTGGCGAACTGCACGAAGTCGGCGTCGTCGGTGTTGCCATCGCCGCTGAGATCGCCCCGGGGATCGACCAGCGTGTCGTAGCGGGCGGCAAAGAGAACGAAGTCGGTGTCGTCAACTTGGCCGTCGCCGTTGAAGTCGCCGGGGCAGGGTCTGGAACGCGCGGCATATTCCAGGGCGTTGGCCATGAGCCAGGCACCATCGGTGCGGTCGGCCCAGTTGCCGCCAACGACCGAGTTTGCCGGCGGCTCGAAGCCGAGGTCGACACACTTGCGGAAATTGTGGACACTCGCGAGCATCTTGCCGTCGGACCATGTGAGCACAGCGCGGCCACGGAGCAGGGGCGTGGTGGACTGGCGGGTGCTGATGGGGCCGCCGTCGAATTTGCGAACGAAAGTGGCGATGGGGTTCGTGGGTTCAAGGATGGAACCGAGCCCGCTCTGGCCGGTCATCAGTGGCCCGAACGAATCCTGCGGGATGATGTCGTAGCCCTGTGCGGTCCAGCGACCCCTTGGATGGGTAAACGGTGTGGTGCCGTCGGTGCCGAGGCTGAGCATGGCCTGAACCACGCCGCCACCGGCGTCGACGTAGTCGGCGAGCAGGTTGCCGAGATAGTTGTCGACGGATTCATTACTGAGCGTGGTGCTCCAGAACATGATGGAGCTGTGCTGCTTGAGTTGCGAGGCGTCGCCGTTGACGCCGACGGTGTAGGCGGCGACGCCGCTAAAGCGCTTGGTCGCGAGGAGCTTGTCGCGGACGCTTTGCGGCAGGCCAGTTGTGGTGGCGTAGCAGGCGACGTAAGGCTTGATGGTGTAGAGAAGAGAATTGACTAAGAGCTGGTTGATGCCCTGGGGCAGGCTGCCGCCGAACCACCATCCGAGATTGATCCGATTTGGTTGCCTGGTGGAACCCTGAACAACAGTGACACTTCCGCCCGAGACGGCGACTGTCGCAATCGCAAAGGTATCGGCGCGCGGCAAGACCAGTGGTTGCGTCGAGGACGAAAAACTCGCAACCCCACTCGTGATCGGATGAGAGGCAAATGATGGAGAAATCGGGCCGGTCCCGCTCAAGGCACCCTGCGACATCGCGTAAGACTCGGTTTCCCATCTTCCTCCGGGACCGATCGAAGTTGATGAGAGTCCTCGAGACCCCGCCACGACACCGCGGCCAAAATCCACGTAATCTGCGAGCACGTTGCCGAGCGCGGTGCGGTTGTTTGGGGTAGCTTCCGAGAAGATGAGAATGGCGTCGTACGCCAGCAACTGCTCCAGCGTCGGGGTGACTTCCCGCGTGTTGATGCGGTCGATCCTTGCGAACTGACGGGAGTTGCCGAGAGCTGCGGCCATTGCTTCGAAAGGAACCCAGTCATAGACGGTTGCCACAAACGCAATTCGGGGCCGAATGACCGAGAGCAGTGAATTCGCGATGAGCTTGGTGCCGTCGGTCGAGGCGTCCCAGAAGGCGCCGGAGACGTTGCTGGAAGGGGGGAAGATGTTGAGATCGACGCGGGCCCTGGTGTTGGAGGCGGCGGCAAGAACGTGTCCGCCGGTCCAGCGCGCGAGGATGGTGGAGCCGGCATTCACCGTGGTTTGAGCGGCGTGCGGAGAAGAAACGCCCTTGAAGCTGCCGACGCCGATGAAGAGCAGGTTGTTGGGATCGGCGATCGAATTGACGTCCAGCGTCTGCTGGGACAGGTAGATCGGATTGGCCCCGGGGGTGATGACCTGATAGCCGGAAGCCCAGCGCCCTGCAGGAGGAGAGAAGGTGCTGATGGCGAGCGAGCAGCAGACGACGCCGCCGCCGTTGTCGACGTAGTCGGCCAGGGTGTTGCCGAGCGCGACGTTATCGGCGAAGACTTCGGAGTAGTCGGGCGAAACAAGCACGGCGTCGTAGGGAAGAAGCTGGGCAAGCGTGGGGGTGCCCGAGCCGGAAGCCGCGGCGTTCCAGAGATCAACGGAACTGAAGAGGCCGGTGGCGACAAGCTGGCCCTGTGTGTCGGCCCCGTACCAGGCGGTGTGGAGGATGAGGATGGACGGCTTGCGTTTGCCGCTGGCGTGAGCGGGATGCGCTGCGCCCAGCACGCAAACCAGCAGCGCGACTACCTGCATGACACGGACGAAGGACTGGGTGAGCCGTACGAGCATGAAGCCTCCTTGGACGACCGGCGGGGCCACTCAAACAGCGAGAAAGCCTGGCGCTGGTGACGCGAAAAATGAGAAAAAGCTGGGCCGCGGATTCTGGGGGTGCCGGGACGCCTGTGGGCGCGCACGGGCGGCCTGACACAGTCTGATAAAAATTGCGAACCGATCAGGCGGTGGGGTGTCTGCGGCGGACGCTGGGGTCGGCAGGCGGGCGCGGGGGCCACTAGGGGCAGAGCAATTCGTTGTACGCCGCAACAAAGAGCACGAAGTCGGCATCATCAACAAAGCCGTCTTGATTCAGATCCGCCGGGCAGCCCGCGGGCATGCCGGGGTCGGCGCAATCGAGGATGTTGTAGGAGGAGAGGAAGAGCACGAAGTCGCTGTCATCGACAAAGCCGTCGCCGTTGAGGTCGGCGGGGCAAGCCGCCCAGAGCGTGATGGTGTCCAGCCCGCTGAACTCGAGCGTCCCGCCGTCGAGCGAGCGGTCGTTGACATCGATGCGGATCGAGAACTCGGTCACGGCGGCACGGAGATCGGAGGGGATATTCCAGCGTCCGGGCCCGGCACCGATCGTGACCGACAGGCTGGTCCACACGCCGATGGGCGAGGCGTTGATGGTGAACTCAAACTCGCTGACGGCGGCGTTCGCCCCTTTCACGCGGAGCCCAACGGGCCACTGCATCGCCTTGGACGCGTCGGGGCGGACATCGAAAGAGACGCGCCCGACCGCGTTCCAGTTGCCGTTGAACTTCGCCGGAGCGATGGGGCGCGACCAGTTGTTGTCGATGTCCTGCACGAGCAGATAGCCACCGGGATTTGTCAGCGCGCACGTGCGTCCTTCGGGCGTCCAGCCGTCGAGCCCGGACGAAAAGTCCGACTGGGCTACGACCTGACCCCGGGCATTGGCACAGGGGATCACGACCGTCAACAACACAATCGCGGTTCGCATGACGACATGATCCTTGATTTCAAGGAGAAGATCAATGGAGTTCTGTTGCTCTTCGCGGGAAATGCCGAGCGCGAGCGGCGGGACACGGAACGCCGGTGAGGAGTTCGTCATTGATGCGGTGATCAGGGACAGAGCAGGGCGTCGTATGCCGCGGCGAAGGTCACGAAATCTGAATCGTCCACGACGCTGTCGTGGTTGAAATCGGCCGGGCAGCCGGGGGGCATTCCGGGCCCGGAGCAGTCCAGCAGGTCGTAGGCCTGGGCGAAGAAGACGAAGTCGGCATCATCGACGAGGCCGTCGTGGTTGAGGTCGGCAGCGCACGCCGGGGCGACGACCGTGACTTGTTGCGCGTCGAAGGCGAAGCGTGTGCGGCCGCCGGCGCCGGTGATCGCAAGGTAGATGTTGTACGGCGCGGAGCGGGGCGGCGGCGTGGTGTTCCACGCGACCGTCGCGGGGATCGGCGTCGCGGCGGCGCCGAGCGATGTGGTGCCGAGAAGGATGCCCCCGTGCGACGGATTCCGATCGTCTGACGCGTACACCGACACCTGGACCGCGGCACCAGTCGATTGGTAGAAGAAGTCGGTCAGATTGGCCTCCGCAGGGGCGATCGACGTTTTGCCCGTCTGTGGGAGGAATAGATTGGGCCATGCGGGCTGGCTGGCCGTGATTGCGAGGCGCCCGTTGGTGCCGATGGTTGCGGTGCCGCCGAGTGTGTTGAGGAGGCCCGCCCGCGCCTGCGCGCCGGTGCGATCGCCCCCGACGATGCGCGCGTACCAGAATCCGCTCTCCGAGCGGACGTGCGCGTCGACATCGGAGGCGTACCACGCGGTATTGATGCACGAGCTGCACTCGCCGTCGCCGGTCGCGAGCGGATCGATTGTGCCGTAGTACCAGGTGTGGATCAGGCTGTGATTACCCGAGCCCAGGTTGCCCATCTGCTGGTTGAATGCGCCGGCGAGGCTTGAGCCGCTGGGCAGCGCGACGTTCTGCCAGATGTTGTCGGCGAAGACGACCGTGCTTACCACGCGAGCGGGCGCATCACCGAAAAGTGAAACGGGAACGGGATCGAGCGTGGTGAGGTGATCGGTATAGATGCCGGTCTCGCCGACGCTGCGGGCGAGGGAAGCGACTAGCGCGCCGCCGCGGCTGTGGCCGATGAGGTGGAGCGGGTGCGCGAGCACCGAGCGGCCGCCGTAGGTCCATGCCTGCAGGTAATTGGCCACGGCCTGCGCGACGGTCTGGGTGGGCGTGGCGTCTTCGCCGACATCGGGCTGGCCGCGCGCGAAGGAATCGATGGCGGTCCAGTCGAGGCCGACAACGAACTCGCCGGTGGTGAAAGAGGCGTCGGGCGCGATGGAAACGGGCGAAGGTGTGACAATCAGGCCGCTGGTCCCTTGCGTGACCACGAGATTGAGGCGGGAAACGTTGACGCCTGGCGTGCCCACGCGGCGGGCAACGCCGTCGGCCATCGCGTTGACCCAGGTCATGTCGGCGTTGAAGCCGTGCGTGACGATGGTGACACCTCCGGCGAGCGCGGTGCCGGGAAGCGCAAGCCCGGCGAGCGCGCAGGCAAACAGTGGCTTCATCCTCGCGGGCATCTCGACCCCTTTCGCGTGCGGACGCCGCGCTCAGGGGGCGTGGCGAACACGCCGAGTTTAACGGATTGGAGGAGGAATCAAGCGCAAATTACCGCGGACGATCGCGGATTGGCGAGCGATGCGGGTCAGGGGCAGAGCAGTTCGTTGTAGGCGGCCGCGAACACGACGAAATCGGCGTCGTCCACGAATGCGTCGCTGTTCAGGTCGGATGGGCAGCCCGCGGGCATGGAGGGATCGGCGCAGTCGAGGGTGTTGTATGCGGCAACAAAGAGCACGAAATCGGCGTCGTCCACAACGGTGTCGCCGTTCAGATCGGCGGCACAGGCGACGTGCCGGAGCAGGACCATGGATCGGGGCGGGAGATCGAGGACGGTCGAGCGCGGATAGAAGCCCGATCCGATCGGCTGGATCAGCGCGACGCCCGACGGACCGCCGCCGGGGCCGTCGTATTGCACGTCGTTGGAGTTCATGACGACTTCCCAGCGGCCGGCGCGGGGAATGCCGATGCGGTAACCGTTTCGATCGCTGTTGGAGAGGTTCACTGCGGCGACGAACGAGCCGCCGCCGTCGACGCGGCGTTCCCACGCCATGACGTTCAGTGCGTCGTTGGTATTGATCATGGTGAGGGGCGCGTCGGCGAACAGTGGCGGCTCGGATGTCCGCAGCTTGATGAGATCGCTGTAGAACCGGAAGATCCCCGGATAGCGTGCTTTGTGCGACCAATCGAGCCGGCTGGATTCCCAGCCTTCATCCTCGAGCCACTCGGTGCCCTGCACAATCGCCGGAACGCCCCGGGAGAGAAGGGTGAACGCCTGGCCGATCTTGGTGCGGCCTCGGGCAAACTGATCGTCTGCCGGCGACGTTGTATCGATGCTCGTGACGGCCCGCTGGGTCCCGTTGAGAGGCCAGCAGTCGTCGTGGAGTTCAAAGTAGTTCAGGACTGCGCTGCCCGAAACGCCGACGCCCTGGCCGTCGAGGACGTTCGCGACGCGCTGCAGATTCGGCTCGCCCGATGCCGCGGCGAAGATCGCGGATCGAACGGCCTCTTTGAACTCGTTGTGGTACTGAGCCGTGAAGCCCAGGCCGGTCGGCGTCGGGTCGGTTGCCCAGCGGTTGTCGATGTAGAGCTCCGCGATGGTGTGCTTGTCGGCGTGACGGTTGCGCACGTTGTCGTGCATCGCGCGGATGATCTTCTGGCCGTTCGACCACTGCGGGGTGTTGCCGGAGTCGGTCATGTACATGGCGGCGTCCATGCGGAAGCCGTCGAGCCGGTAGTCGGTCAGCATGGTCTCTGCCGCGTCGATGTAGAACTGGCGGACGGCGGTCTTGTCGAAATCGCACTGGGCGCCCCACGGCGTCTCGACGGCCGGGGAATCAAAGTATTGCTGCGAGCCGCCAAAGTTCCAGAGGATGTTGTCCGCGCTCGCCGCGTGGTTGTAGACGATGTCGAGGAGCACGGCGATGCCCCGGGCGTGCAGCGCATCGACCATCTGACGGAACTGGTCCGGCGTGCCGAGCTTGGATTCGATGGCGAATGGCGAAACGGTGTTGTACCCGCCGGAGAAATCGCCGGGGAATTCGTTGGCGGGGTTGAGCATCACCGCGTTGACGCCGAGTTCGGCGAGGTGGTCGGCGCGTGCCGCGACATCGATGTAGCGAGAGGGGTTGGGCGTGCTGCCTTTGGGGTCGTTGCGGCCCGCGAACGTGCCGACGTGCAGCTGGTAGATCACCAGCTCCTCCATCGGCGCCGGCGAGAAGTTGTTGACCTGCCACGCGTAGGCGTCGGGGTTGACAATGACAGAGTTGTATCCGCTGGTGGGAACGAGTGCCGCGGCACGGGGGTCGGAGGCCCAGGTCGCGTTGTTGAAGTAGTACTTGTACTGCGCGCCCGCATTCGCCCCAGCGACAAAGCCGACAAAGTGCTCGCCGACCTTGGTGAGCGCGGCGTTGCCGCCCCAGGAGTTGAAGGTGCCACGGACGGTGCAGGAGTTGCTCGCGGGCGACCAGACCTTGAAGACCGTGCCGCCACTGACCGGCGTGGAGCCGAGCGGCGCGTGCTCGAGCGTGGTGAAATTCAGGGTGAAAGGCTGGGACAGGTCAAGCTCGTCGGTCATTCCCTTGGCCGAGTAATAGTCGGTGTCGGCGCCGTCGGAGACCTCCAGCACGTAGCTCAACGTGCTCGATGCGGTGGAGGGAACGGTCGCTTCCCACAGGTCGTACGGGCCGCGGCTGCCGACGATTGATGCGTTGGCGTAACGGGTCGCGCCGTCTTCAATACGAACACGGACGCCGGAGACATCGGCCCGGAACGTCTGAAAGCGGACGGTGAACGATTCGCCATTTCGGGGCACACGGGGCCTGCGATCGTTCCAGCCGGTGTGGCTCACGCCTTGCCACTGGACGTTGCCGTCGAGCTGGGCGAGCGCGATATCGGACCAGCCGGCAATTGCGACAAGAAGCAAAGCCCGTGATAAGCGCCTCATGGCATGCACGCTGAACCCTCTCCGCCTTGCCCGCGACCGTGACTTGCCTCGACCGATTGCAGGCCTTCACGAAGCCAGTGGAAGGAATACGCCTCGCACGGGGGCGGAGTTCCCGCCTCCTGCAACATCGGGCGGGCAGAACCGGGCCTTTGAACCCCGCGGTTCTCGTCCGCGTGTTATGGACACAGAAGCTCGTTGTATGCGCCGACGAAGATCACGAAATCGGCGTCGTCGACCGCGCTGTCGCCGTTGAGATCGGCCGGGCAGCCGGAGGGCATGGCGGGGTCGGCGCAATCGAGAATGTTGTACGACGACACGAACAGAACAAAGTCGCTGTCGTCGACAAAGCCG
This sequence comes from Planctomycetota bacterium, assembly GCA_018242645.1. Taxonomy (GTDB): domain Bacteria; phylum Planctomycetota; class Phycisphaerae; order Phycisphaerales; family UBA1924; genus JAFEBO01. Next base: position 11,606 of record JAFEBN010000041.1, read on the forward strand.
TCGTTGTTGAGATCGCCGGGGCAGGCGGCGGCATCGAGCGTGATGCGGAGGTTGTCCATGGCCCACGATTCGTCATCGAGCGGCTGGATGCCGGGGCCTTCGATCTCGAACGTGACGGTCGCGGTTGGCAAGGTGTGTGGCAGGTTCTGGAACCGCGGCTCCGCGGCCATGTTGTACGCGCTGTCGTTGTAGTAATAGCCCTGGCTGAAGCCCAGGTCGATCCGACGGGCCAGCAGCACGCCGGGCGCCGGGATGTAGCTCTGCACCTGCCCGGGATCGGCGTTCGCGAAAGACTCGCGGAAGATCTCAACGCCGTCGAGCTTTACCCGCAGGAAATCACCCTGCGGGTAGGTACCCGTCCCGTCCAGCGAGTCGATCGCGGCGAACAGGAATCCGAGACTGAGCGTCGAGTGCACCGGGAGGTTGTCCAGGGAGATCGTGACCACGTTGCCGGTCGGGCTGCGGAGGAACTTGCCGCCGAACGGATTTCCGGCGGGGCCCAAGCCCGCATATCCCTGCACGGCGGCGACCGACGCGGCGCCGGGCGCGATCTGGGTTGGAACGGACGAGTCAAAGTCGGTGGAAAGAACCACGGGTCCCGCTTGGGCCATGGACAGCAACCCGGCGAGAGCCGGACAAAGAAGAATTCGGTTCATGTGACGCACACTCCAGGAGAACGCGCCGATCGTACCCGGCCGCCCCCGACTTCCCAAGCGATTTCTGCAAGGAGCACAGGTGCGGGGCGCGTTCGGGCGGCACGTTCACGGGCAGACGAGCCGGTCGTAGCTGGCGGCGAACTGCACGAAGTCGGCGTCATCGGTGTAGCCGTCGCCGGTCACGTCGCCGCGCGGATCGAGGAGCGCGTCGTAGTAGCCGACGAAGAGGACAAAGTCGCTGTCGTCCACGAGCCCGTCGCCGTTGAGGTCGCCGGGGCAGGGCTTGGAGCGCACGACGAATTCGAGCGCGTTGGCGGTGATCCAAGTTCCGTCCGTGCGCTGGTTCCAGTTGCTGGACGTGCCGCTCGAGACGGGCCAATAGCCCAGGTCGGCGCGTTTCATGAAGTTGTGCACGCTTGTGAGCATCTTGTCGTCGGTCCATCGCATGATGGTGCGCCCGCGCAGCGTCGGCACGGTGTCCTGCCGGTAGCTCTTGGTGCCGCCGTCAAACCGGCGCACAAAGGAGGCGATCGGATGGTCGGGTTCGAGGATTGTTCCGAGCGACTGCGTGCCCGAGTTCAGGTACCCGGGCACCGGCGAAGGCGTGATCTCGTACCCGCCGGTGATCCACCGGCCTTCGAGAGGGCTCACGGTGGTGCTCGCGAACAGCCCGGTCACAACGCCGCTGCCCGCGTCGACAAAGTCCGCAAACCCGTCGCCCATCGCGGCCGGATCGGCGTACGGAGTGTTCGACCAGGTCAGGGCGGCGCTGAAATACTTCAGAAGAGACGCGGCGGGCGTGGCGCTGGTGGCGTTGAATGAATAAACACCGCTGAAGCGCCGCGATGCGACCAGCCTGTTGACGACGTCTGAAATCTGGTTTGTGCCGTCCGATGCGACGCACGAGATGAATGGCTTGGAGACGCAGAGAAGCGCGTTGGCCATGAGTTCGTCGCCGTTTGAATAGCGGTCCCAGAAGTCGGAACGAACGTCGCTCGATGGAGGGAAGAAGCCCAGATCCACCCTGTTGAAGAATTTGGTCGATGCAACGAAGAGGGGCGTGTTGTCATCCCACGTGGCGACCGTGTAGGCGCCGGGGTACAGCGCGTTGGAAGTCGCACGTTCCGAGCTCAACCCCCCGTTGAAGCTCACGACCCCCGCCGTTGCCGGGTGGGGAATCGACGGAACGTTCCCCAGCACTTCCAGACCATATTTGTGGCCGGTGCCGCCCACCATGAGTTGATAGGTGCCGGGCCAGCGACCTTGGGGATGTGAGGCCGGGTTGACGTTGTACACGGAGTTCCCGGCGCAGACGACGCCGCCACCGGCATCGACGTAGTCCGCGAGGACGTTGCCCATCGCCGCCGGATTCTCCAGGTCTCTATCGGAGTAGAGCAGAGCGGCGTCGTACTCCAGGAGTTTGCTGAGCGTCGGCGTCGCGTTGTACACCTTCATCGTGTCGATGATTCCGATTTTTCCCGTGCCGGCGATTTTTCTCTTGACGTCGGTGTTCGAATCCGTGCCCGCGTACGTGATCACCGCCCCGAGGATGATCACGCGCGGACGCATGGTGTAAAGAAGCGCGTTGACCATCAGCTTGACCCCGTCTCCCGATGTCTTCCAGTACGTGGAGTCGACAGCGTTGGAAGGGGGGTAGAAATTCAGATCGGCCCGCCCCGGCAGCGTGCTCGTCGCGACAAGGGGTGCGCCGTTGGACCACGAGGCCACCAGCGTCGAGCCGGCCACCAGCGCGCCGGTGCTTTGAAATGCCTGCGTCGCCGCGAGCGCGGTCACGCCGATCATGATGGGATGCGTCTGGATGGCGATCGTGCCGAGCGACACGTTGGGATGGGCCTGGCCGGTCGGATCGATGATCAGGTATCCCGAGGTCCATCGCCCCGCGAGGGGCACGGAGGAGTTGACCATTGGCATCGACACCACGCCGCCGCCGGAATCGACATAGTCGGCGAGGCGGTTGCCCAGCGTGACCGGATCCAGCATCGAAGAGCTGCTGTAGACGAGCACGGCGTCGTATTTCTGCAGCGTGTTGAGCGACGGCGTGCTCAGGCGGGCGTCGAGACTGTCGACGGCGCTGAACGCATTGGAAGACGAGATCTTTGCCACGACATCCGCGACAAACGCCGCGTTGGCGTCGGAACTGACGACTGCCACCTTGGGCAACCGCTTCGCACCCGCATGGGCGAACGCGCACACAAGAACCAGCGACAAGGAAATGAAGCACCGACGCAGCAGAGAACTCGGCATGGATGGACATCCCGGAATGCAGAGAACACGCCGCGGCGTGCGGCATGCTCCTCAGCCCCAACAACATTAACCGCAAGCTCAGTTGGCCACAAGCCTTATCGTCAAATATTCGAGGGGCCGGGCGATCGTTTCGGAATTGGCCGGGCTCCCGCCGAACCCGGGTTGACCGCACGAGGCCACCGAGATCTGCAGACGCGGAAGCGGTGATGGTGGAGAAGGAGCAGATCGTAACCGGATGTCGCGCGAATTCCCGCGCAAAGTTTCGCAACAACTCGGGGCGATCGTGGGGGTTTTTCCGACGCACCGTATCGCGCGCAAGAGCGGCGGGCTCAGGGGCAAACGAGCTCGTTGTATGCAGCGACAAAGATCACGAAGTCGGCGTCGTCCACAAGATTGTCGGCGTTGAAATCCGACGGGCAGCCCGTAGTCATGTCGGGATCCGCGCAGTCGAGGATGTTGTACGAAGCGAGGAAGATCACAAAGTCGCTGTCGTCGACGAAGCCATCGAGATTCAGATCGGCCGGACAGGTTCCGGATATCGGAGCCGGCGTGTCGAACCGCAGATCATCAAATCCCACGGTCGCGCTCTGAGAGTACATGCGCACCCGGTGGATTCCGGCGGCGGTGATGACCATCGGCGCGAAGTTGCAATCGGGTTGCTGCACAGATCCGAGCATCGTTCCGTGGACATCGAACGCCTCGAGCGTCTTGGTCCCGGAGACGCAGGTGAGATCGCCCATGATCGAGACCTTCGAGACGGCGTACGGCACTGTGCCGGTGGCGTTGAAAAATTCCGCGACGATCGGGAAGGTGTTCTGGTAGGTCAGCCGCCCATCGGGGGTCGACCCGCCGATGATCTGTGTGCCGCTCGGGGTGCTGGCGCCGTGCACAACGACCGCGATGTACGGGGAGCCCGACGAGAATCGGATCCCGTGACTGACGAGATACGCATCAGACAGCCGCGACTGCGCCGGGATCGCGGCCCCCGGAGCGTTGCTCATCCCGGGCAGCTGCTCAAAGTCGATCAGGATGCTTTGCGCCCATGCGCCGGATCCGGTCAGCACGACGAGTGCGAGCGCAACAAAAAGGGCGGCAAGGTGTGTCCTCATGACCCTCAGCCTACAGCGCCGTGTTTCCCAAACAACCCTAATTCGCAGGGATGCGGGATGCTTTCGGGAGCAGGGCTTTGTTTCTTCCGGGACACACCAACTGGTCAAGCCGCCGGGGCGTGGCATCAGCTATTGATAACCCGCCCCTCGCTCGCCAGCGCCGCCTCGTGGATGCTCTCGTGCATCGTCGGATGCGCGTGGATCGTGCAGATGAGCTCTTCGCTCGTGGCCTCAAGGCGGCGGGCCAGCGACAGTTCGGCGATCAGTTCGGTAGCCTGGTCGCCCATGATGTGCGCGCCCAGGATCTCGCCCCGCGGCAAACCACGGATGATCTTGCAGAAGCCGTCGGTGTGACGCGTCGCGATGGCCTTGCCCAGGGCGCTGAAGGGGAACGTCCCGGTCTCGTAGTCCTTGCCCTTGACCAGGCCGCGCTCCTTGAGGGCGCGCTCGGTGAAGCCCACGCTCGCGACCTGCGGGTGGCAGTAGGTGCAGCCGGGGATGACGGTGTAATCGATCGGGATCGGCTCGTGCAGCTTCTTGCCGTGCTCGGTCTTGCCGTCGCGCCACGCGAAGCGTTCGACGCAGATGATCGCTTCTTCGCCCGCGACGTGCGCCAGCCAGGGCGGTCCGATGACGTCGCCGATCGCGAAGATGCCCGGCAGGTTCGTCTTGTAGTCGATCGCTCGCGGCTCGGGCTTGCTCGCGTCGTAGTCCGTCTTGATGTGGTCCTTGAAGGTCTCGAGCCCGAGCGACGGATCGAAGAGCCCGTCGAAACGCCCCTTCACGCCGATCGCCAGCAGCACCTTCTCGGCCTCGAGCGTCTCCTTCTTGCTCTCATCGGGCTTGCCATTGACCATCGGCGCGACAGTCACCTTGACACCCGTCGCCGTCTTCTCGATGTTCGTCACGCCTGTGGAGGTCCTGATCTCCATGCCGTGCTTCTTGAAGACCTTTTCCATCGCGACGCACACATCGTCGTCCTCGACGGGCAGGATCCGCGGCATCATCTCGATGACCGTGACCTTGGTCCCGAAGGTGTGGTAGAAGTATCCGAACTCCATGCCGATCGCGCCCGCGCCGACGACGATCAGACTCTTGGGCTGCTGCTTGTTGAACATCGCCTCGCGAGCGCCCCAGATCTTGTCGCCGTCAAACTTGGCGAATGGCAGGTCGCGCGCGACCGAACCGGTGGCGACCACGATGTGGGTCGCCGTGATCGTCTCCTTCACCGCGCCGGGCGTGGCGGGCGCGCTGGTGAGCTGATCCTGCACGGTGCACTCCTGCACCTGGATCTTGACGGCGTTGCTCGGTCCTCGGGCGCCGGGCTTGGCCGCGGCGACGATCTTCGCGTTGCCCTTGATGAACTCGATCTTGTTCTTCTTCATCAGGAACTCAACGCCCTTGTTGAGCTTTGCCGCGACATCGCGCGAGCGCCCGATGGTCTTGGTCCAGTCGAACTTGACCTCGCCGGTGATCTGCAGGCCCCACGCGTCGCGGTCCTGCAGCTTTTCCATCAGTTCGGCGTTGGAGAGCAGGGCCTTGCTGGGGATGCAGCCCCAGTTCAGACAGACGCCCCCGAGCTTGTCGCGCTCGATGACCGCCGTCTTGTAACCGAGCTGGGCCGCCCGGATCGCTCCGACGTAACCGCCGGGTCCGCCGCCAATCACCACAACGTCAAAGTGCCGCTCGGCCACTGGATGCATCCTT
>JAFEBN010000042.1 GCA_018242645.1 Planctomycetota bacterium
GCCGCACCGTCGGCTCGATCGACGGAAACTCCACATCAAACGCCTCGCTGTAGCCCACGATGCGCCCCCGCTGGTCGTAGATCACAAACGCTCCGCGCCCCGCGCCGCGTGAGCCCATGCCCTTCACGGGCAGGTTGACCGCCGCGGGATACTGCCGCGACATCCGCGCCTCGTACCACTGCGACGCATACGCGGGCGCAAACATGAAGCCCGAGGGCGGTTTGGCAAGCTCGGTCCGCTTGCCCGCGCCGTCCAACCCAAAGAGCGCGACGCCTTGCTTGGGTGGCCCTCCCGCTGCGCTCAGCGGCGAGAACTGGATCTCCAGATCCGCGCCGATCGCCGAGAACGGTTTCTCCGGCCGTCGATAGCCCGTTGATACATCGCCATCGATATCCAGAAGAATCGCGACGGTTTCATCGCTGCTCTGGATCGTCTTCTGCTCATCGCCGGGATTGAAGCGAAGGTAGAGGTACCGGTCGTCGGCCCGGGCGACCGCGCTGGAAGATGCCTGAGCAGGAATCTTGCGTTCCGGTGCCGGGCCGGTTGCACAGCCCGCCAACAGCCAGAACAGGATGCTCAGGGGCAATGGAAACGTGACGGCGGTTCGCATCGGCCCACTATCCCCGAACCACCCTGCGGCCGCAACCCGCGCCGGGCCGCCTTCCGCTGGGAAAGCGCAAAGGCCGCGCGGTCCTGCCTGACCCCGCCGCGGGCTGAATAAACTCCCGCCCGCACCGGAGCACCTTTGGGCGCCGGGCCCTTTTCCGCGGCGTCCAAAGAACCGATTCTCTCACCGGCCGGGTCGCCCGGCATCGGAACAGCTTTCATGGCCAGCAAGCAGCAAATCACCGAAGCGATCTACGGCGCCATCGACGAGGTCAACGCCGCCCAAGGGTCCGAGAACCAGATCGCCAAGGACCCCAAAGCCATCCTTTTCGGTCAGGGCGGCAAACTCGACTCGCTCGGTCTTCTCACCTTTGTGCTGCAGGTCGAGCAACGCGTGCAGGCGACCGGGCATCCGAGTTTCACGCTGACGGATGAAAAAGCCATGGCCGATACCGCGACGGCGTTCCGAACCGTCGAGAGCCTGACCGACTACATCGTTTCCCGGCTCTGATTCGGCGAACCCACGAACCGATTTGCCCTCTGCCTATGGACATCAAGAACATCCATTGCCTGCTCATCGCCGACCACACGATCGACCAGCTCGGCGCGATCCTCAAGAACGGCGACGATGCGCCCGCGATCAAGACCAGCGTGGCGCCGTTCGATCAGGTGCAGCAGGTCCTGATGAACGGCGCGCTCTCCTGCTGGAAGCAGGGCGCCGACACCGCCGTCGTCTGGACGCGTCCCGAGCGCTCCATCGATGCCTTCCGCCAGATTCTCCAGCGCGAGCGGGTCACGCAGCAGGAGCTTCTCGCACAGGTTGATGAGTTTGCCGACCTGATCACCCGGGCCAGCGAACGCGTCGAGGCGCTCTTCGTTCCCACCTGGACCATGCCCGCCTGGTGGCGCGGCACCGGTGGACTTGAACTCAAGTCCCGCCCCGGTGCCATCGGCGCCGTCCGCGCCCTGCTCATGATGAACGCGCGGCTCGCAGAGAAGCTCGAGAACAACTCGCGCGTGCACCTGCTCGACGCTTCCCGTTGGATGGCCGGCGCCGGCAAAAACGCCACCAATCCCAAGCTCTGGCTGATGACCAAGGCGCTCTACAGCCTCGAGGTCTTCAAGGATTCCGCGGCCGACATCAAGGCCATTCTCCGAGGCATCGCCGGACTCTCGAAGAAGCTCGTGGTACTCGATCTCGATGACACGCTCTGGGGCGGCATCGTCGGCGAAAACGGCTGGGAAGGCGTGGCCCTCGGCGGGCACGACCCGATCGGCGAGTCCTTTGCCGATTTCCAGCGAGCGCTCAAAGCCCTGAAGAACTCCGGCATCATCCTCGGCATCGTCAGCAAGAACGACGAAAAGACCGCGCTCTCGGCGATTCGCGAGAATCCCGAGATGGTGCTGAAGGATTCCGACTTCGCCGGCTGGCGCATCAACTGGCAGGACAAGGCGACCAACATCAAGGACCTGGTCGAGGAGCTCAACCTCGGCCTCGACAGCGTCGTCTTCATTGATGACAACCCCGCCGAGCGCGCCCGTGTGAAGGAAACGCTGCCCCAGATCACCGTCCCCGAGTGGCCCGCGGACAAGATGCTCTACACGCAGGCGCTGCACGCGCTGCGTCTGTTCGATCGTCCCGGCGTCACCGACGAGGACCTCGGGCGTACCGAGATGTACGTGGCGGAGCGCCAGCGCACGGAATCCAAATCATCGTCGGGATCCATGGAAGACTGGCTCGCCTCGCTCCAGCTCAAGGTCACCTACGAGCCGCTGGGCCCGGGCAACATCAAGCGTGCCGCGCAGCTTTTCAACAAGACCAATCAGATGAACCTGACGACGCGGCGCATGACCGAGGCGGAACTGCTCGCATGGGGCACGCAGCCCAACCACGCGATGTACGCTTATCGCGTCGCCGATCGCTTCGGTGACTACGGCCTGACCGGTCTCGCTTCGGTCGAAGTGAACGGGGGCGAGGCCACCGTGACCGATTTCCTGCTCTCCTGCCGCGTGATGGGCCGCGGCGTTGAGAAGGGCATGCTCACCACGCTCCTGGATTTCGCCAGGAAACTGGGCGCCAAAAAGACCACCGCCAAGTACGTCGAGACCAAGCGCAACAAGCCCTGCCTCGATTACTTCAAAGACGAATCGGGGATGCCCAGGAACGAAGCCGCCACCGAGTTCTGGTGGACGCACGACCAGGATTTCCCGACACCTTCCCACATCACGCTTGTCGAGGGCGACGGCAACACCCCCGCCCCCGAGACCGAGGCGGCGCATGCCTGAGGTCGTCCCTCCCAAGGGCGGAGAAGTCCGGCACGCGCAGTCCAGCCTTTTCGGCGAGGGTGCGACGATTCACCACGTCGGCATGGTCGTGAGGTCGATCCAAACGGCCGCGGCAGCGATGGGCGTGCCCGAGATCGAAATCGTGCACGATCCCGTTCAGAAAGTACGGGTCGCCTTCGTGGACGTGCAGGGCCAGTGCATTGAGTTCATCGAGCCCGCCGCCCCCGATTCCCCGGTCAACAACTCGCTTTCCAAGGGCATCAAGCTCGCGCACTTCTGCTACAGCGTCCCCGATATCGAGAAGGCGATCGCCCACGCCAAGGCCAAAGGGCTCGCGATGATCGCCAAACCGGTTCCGGCGGTTGCATTCGGCGATCGCAAGATCGCGTGGCTCTATTCCGCCCATCTGGGGCTTTTCGAGCTGGTGGAAGCGTTGCGTTGAATTTCCGATCAAGGGGAAGCGCCGAACTCGCGGCGCGAACACCAGTGGATTTGCCGCCCTTTGACGCTTTGCGTCTCCGGAGCCGATACAACTCCCTCCGATGGCCAATATCCGCGTCCAAGCTCTCAACGTCTCCGATATCGCCGACGAAGGCCTGGCTACCCGTTTCGCTGATCCGTACGGCTACATCGCCCGCAACGACGCCTCGTGGGTGCGGCTTCTCAAGAGCAACCCGCATGTTCAGCCCGGTGATCTTGCCATCCTGCTCGCGGTCGAAGACCGGCCCGAAAAACCGGCGGTGGTGGGACGACTGGGCTTTTATGCCGGGCCGGGCATCCTTCAAACGCCCGAGGGCGCCAAGCCGTTCCGCACGTACTGGATGGACGGCTTCTTTCTCGCAGAGGAGCATCGCTCCTCCGGCGTCGGCGGGCTGCTCATGCTTCAAGCCGTCGCCAAGTGCCGCTCCCTGTTTGCCTGCGGCGGACCAAGCGAAGATGCTCAGAAGCTCTACAAGGCCGCCGGCCTCAAAGAAATCGGCCCGCTGAAACGCTGGGTCTATTTCCTCAAGGGCCGCCCGCCCGCGCTCAAGGCGCTCAAGAACGGAGCGTTGGCATCACTCGCCGCGCCGTTTGCAGGGCTGGCGCTCCGCATCTATTACGGCCTCAAAGGTGCCGGAGCATCCCCCAAGCTGCAGTACAAACCGGTTGAGGCGTTTACCGATGCCATCGATCAGCTGCCCCCACCCGCCCGCTCGCGCTTCCCGCGCGACAGCCGCTCGCTCAACTGGGCGATCAAGCATCGTCGCATCGCCGCGTTCGAAATCTGGAACGCGGGCAAACTCTCCGGCTACGCGCTGCTCAAGCGCAGCGTGCTCGATGCGTCCCAGCACGGCTTGGGCACCCTGACCGTTGGCGCCCTGCTCGACTATGCGCTCGCGGAGCCGACGCTCGCCAACAAACGCGACCTGGTCCTCTTCACGCTCGACCACTTCCGGCGCGACCGCGGCGACGGTGACCTGCCCAGCGAGAAAGGCACCGTCGATGTCGTGGAGTTTCAGGTCTTCGATCCTGAACTCGATGAGATTTGCAGATCACTCGGCCTGTTGCACGCCGGCGGTCTGCGCGTGCTCTTCCGCCCGCCGCCGGGGCTGGCGATGACGCCGGAAACCAGCTGGTTCTTCACGCACGCCAGCAGCGATATGCTGCTCATGACGCCGTAGGCACGCACATCATGACACGCGTCATCATCAACGCCGACGACCTTGGCCTTTCCGAACGCGTCAACAACGCCATCTTCGGGTTGATGTCCCGCCGCCGACTGACCAGTGCCACCATCATGGCCAACGGCCCCTCGCTGGGCGACGCCGCGGCACGCGTGAAGGAGTTCCCCCACTGCTCTTTCGGGGTCCACCTGAACTTGACCGACCTTGCCCCCGTCTCCGGGGACCCCTCACTGAAACCGCTTCTCAACAGCGCGGGCGAATTCGGCCGCGTCGCGCGTGAGGTTCCGTACACCCCCGCTCTACTCGAAGCCGTCGAACGGGAGTGGATCGCGCAGATCGGCCGTATCCGCGAACGCGGGGTGCCCATCAGCCACCTCGACTCGCACCACCATGTGCACACACACGCGCCCTTGTTCAAGGTTCTCAAACGCGTGCAGCGGGCAACCAATATCCGGCGCGTCCGCACCACGATGAACCTGTATCACCCGACCGATCCCCTGGTCGGCGGCGCCAAACAGCGCGTAAAGAAAGTTGCCTGGTCGCTGGGTTTGCGCTGGCTGGCCCCGCACACCCGCACCACCGACGTGTTCACCTGGTTCTGGATTTATCACGACCTTTTGCCCGCTGTTCCCAGGGCCCGCACGGTCGAACTCATGGTCCATCCGGGTTCCGACGACCCGATCTTCCGGCGGGAAGAGCAGCTCATGGATACGCCATGGGAATCCCGCTCGAGCGCGCCCATCGAACTCATCAGTTACGACCAGTTGTAAGTTCGACACGCGCCGCTTCCACAGGCTATCCCGAAATCCCCATATATCCGCTCCGAAGATCGCCTCCAATGCAAAACCCGCCTGCATCGAGCGGTCGGCCTTCATCCGCCCCTTCCTCCGCGCCGATAACAACGACATGCCCATTGCGTTCATGCGCCAATCCTGGCGTCGCCATACCGCCCCGGTCGCTCTCGCCGCCGCGTTTCTGGGCGTGGTTGCGCTCGGCCGAGGTCTTTCGGCTCCGAGCGTGAAGGCCGACCTGTCACTCGCCCATTCGCTTCCCCGGCTCGCGCATGAAGTCGGCGTCACCCCGATCGTCACGCTCTGCGGCAAAGAGACGATCGTCCGCGTCGGCTCCTGCAACGGCAAACGGGTCTACAGCGTCTTTGATCGAGGGGGCGCACCCCTCGCCGTCAAGCTCTCGCGGAAGGATTTCGCCAAACAGTTCCCTCGGATCCACCTCGAAGAAATGCGCGATGTGACCAGCGGCTTCGCCCCCGACGCGACGCTGCTGGCCGACACACCGGATCACCCGGGCGAATAGCCCGCTTCCCGACCCGATAGCATCAGGGCGTGAACCCCCGTCCCCCCGAGGGTCTGCCCACCGACTGCCAGCGACTCATCGTCGTGGGCGGTTCGTTCGATCCCGTCCACCGCGCCCACATCGAATTGCCGGATCTCGCCCGGCGCCACTGGCACCCGGAAGACGCCTGGCTTCTGTATGTTCCGACGGCCAGGAGCCCCTTCAAAGACAAGTCGCCCCGCGCCGGCGAGCAGGATCGCCTCGCCATGCTGCGCCTGGCCCTGGCCGATACGCAGCACACAGCTCTCTGGACGGACGAGATCGATCGCGCCCGTGAAGCCTCGGGCCCCAGCTACACCATCGAGACGCTCGAGCGCCTGTACACCGCCGCGCCTTGGGTGCGTGAGGTTCGCCTGCTGATGGGCGTCGATCAGGCGGTGTCTTTTCACCGATGGCGCCAGCCTCGCCGAATTCTCGAGCTGGCATCACCGCTGGTCATCTTGCGCGATGCGGACGCGCACCAGGCCATCACGCAGCTCGACGCGACCGGATACTGGTCCCCGCCGGAACTGGCCCGCTGGCGATCGTGGATCGTGGCCACGCCCCTCCGGGGAGTCAGCGCAACGCATATCCGAGAACTGCTCGCGGGCGGCGCTCAGCAAACCGAACTCGCCTCGATGCTCGATCCCAAGGTTGCGGAATACATCTTCCAGCACGGGCTGTACGGCAGTTGACAGAAAGGGCGACGAGGCTCCCGACCCAGCACGCGTATCGTCTTCCATGAAGACGCACAACACCCTGCCCAAGAACGTCCGCTCGGTTTCCTCCGTGATCCTGCAGGCCAGCCTGGCCGACACGCTCGACGCCTGGAGCCACACCAAGCAGGCTCACTGGAACGTCAGGGGCCCCGGCTTCATCGCCATCCATGAACTCTTCGACAAGGTCGCCGATGCGCTCGCCGAGAGCGCCGACGCCATCGCGGAAAGGCTCGCCACGCTCGGTGGCTCACCCAGCGGCACGGCCCGGGATGTCGCCAAGCGCACCGCGCTCAAGCCATACCCGCACGGCATCGCCAGCGAGCGCCGTCATGTGGACGCGCTCTGCAAGTCTCTCGCCGCACTCGCCACCAGTTGGCGCGAGGCTATCGATCGCTGCGATGATGCCGGCGACGCCGTGACCACCGACCTCTTCACGCGGCTGGCCGGCGAACTTGACAAATACATCTGGCTGATCGAGAGCCACATCGCCTGAGTCTCAGCCCAGCAGCGCAAGCATGACCGCGGGCACCACCAGGCACGCAAGCGTGATCGGCAGGCTCACCAGCAAGCACTCCACCCGGTCGTCATCATCCATGACGACGACGGTCGCACCCGCGACCAGCACGGGCACGGCCATGATCAACCGCATGCTGTAAATCCGGCCGTTGGTGTACGGAAACACCAGTTGCGTGATCGCCAGCCCCACAATTGTCACCGCCAGCACCTGCAGAAGCATGATCGGGATGGTCGTGTCCAGAAACTGCCGGATCCAGCCCACAAAGAAATACCCGATCGTCGCCGCGATCCAGGTCGGCACGATCGTTGCCGCCCAGAATCCCACGCCCCTGGCCCCGTACCACCAGGAAGCAATACCGAACAGCGCCACCAGCCCGACGATGCCCACCCATACGGCATTGCGGCAAGTCTCCCACAGCACCTGCGAAGCGAACCACTCTTCTTTTTCCGTCATCACCTCCAGGCGTGGCGGCGCGATGGGCGCCTTGCTGCCGCACTCCGGGCATCGAGCTTCCTTGACCCCCGACAAGTCGTACCCGCACTTTGCGCAGGCCGCTCGTGTGGGAGCCGCAGCCGAAACGGTCGTCTCGATTTTTCCGACTCGGGCCCCGCAGCTCACGCACAACACCGCTCCCGGGCGCAGCTCCGCTGTGCACGCCGGGCACGCGGCCAACGAATCCGCCTCCTCCGCCGCCAGGGGCAGCGGGTCCGGCTTCGCGGGCGTATTGAATCGCTGTTCAGATCGGCGTTGCAACCCCATGTTCAGAGTGTATCAGGCCGCTTACTTGAATCGCAGTTGGGGCGGAAACGCCTGAAGCATCAGGAACACCAGAGGCCAGTTGATCATCGCCACGATCGCGGCATCCGCGAGCTCCATCGCCAGATTTCGGTAGAGAAGCGCGATCACGGCGATCGTGACGAACGGATACGCAATCATGAAGTTCGACGCATCGTAAAACACCTGCTCCGCAAGATAGCCGCACGACGCCACCACCAGCAGCTTCATCGCGACCTGCAGGGGGGAAATCTCCAGGTCGAGCCATAACAGCATGCTGCTATACACCACGATGCTCAGCGACACGTAGCGCACGCCCATCTTGATCAGACCAAGCCCGACGAGATCAAGCTGACCTGTTGCCCACATAAACGCGGCCCAAAGCCCGATCGCGATCAGCATGGCCAGAATCGGAACGAGGAACGTGTCGTTCATCCATAGCACCCGCGACTCACGCGTGCTCGCCTCCGCGTAACGCTCGCGGCTCACCGAGAACCCAAGCCCCGTGCCGCACGCGGGGCACGCGGTCGCCCCCTCCTCGTTCGTGCAATCCCGCCCGCACTTTGGGCATAGCCGCTTTGATGTGCTCACAGCCGTTTGCGCCGCAACCGCTTTGGGCGAGTATCCGATGCGATAGTCAAACCCGCACGACAGGCAGACAACGTCGTCTTCGCCCACTGATTTTCCGCACGCAGGGCACTGTCGCTCCGCAACCTCCGCCTTGCCGGCACGCATGCCGGCCGCACAGGAATCGCAAAACAGCCCCGCGTTCCGTGCCTGGATTTTCGTCTTGTCGATCGGCTTGCCGCAATTGGGGCAAGTCACGCTCCGCGAAATGGATGCCCCGGCCATGCGAACCTCCCGCAACCCCTACACCAACGTACCAGCATTTCCCGCACGGGAGTTCCGCTTTTTTCCAGAGTCGGTCCGGTCGTGCGCCGCACCACAAACAAAAAAGGGCGCTCCCGACGGAGCGCCCATTGAACGTTCTACACCCTTGATTACTTCTTCTGCTCAGACCACGCCTTGAGCACCGCTTCTTCCTTTTCTCGCGTCATACCCGCCCGCAGCTTCGCCGGGTCGGGAAGCTTCGGAGGCTCCTTCCCGGCCTTCTTCGCATCTTCCACCAGTTGCTTCCCCACCCGGTCACGCCGGGCGACTTCCTTCGGCCACCACTCCAGCGTGTCGCGGCAGGTCGCTTCCACCGGCCGGTACGTCAAACCCGCGGCAACCGCCCGAGCGTTCGACCGCCGATGGAACCCCGCAGTGTCATCCCCGCCCGGCAGCAGAATCGGCAGATCGCCGCCGATCGCAACGCCCTGCCCGGCGAGGAACTCCCACGGCACCCACACCGGCGTGGCTTTCTTGCCACCCGTCGCGGCGCTGGCGGCAAGACAGGCCTCCACCAGTTGCTTGGTGTTCAGCTTCTTCCCGTCCATGCCATCAGGCCCGATGGCGTTGAAGGTGCCCGGCGTGCGACTCTCGCACAAACGGACGCACCACTCGGCCAGGTCGCGGTTGTCGATGAACTGCACCGGATCAGTCCCATCGCCGGGGCAGAGCATGTCGCCGCCCTCGCTGGCGCGCACCGGCCAGTACGTGAACCGATCCGTCCCGTCGCCGGGGCCGACGATGAACCCGGGGCGAACGATCGAGCACCGCTCGCCGAATACGCGCCGCACTTCCTCTTCGCAGAGCACCTTCAGGGGCCCGTACCGCTCCATCTGGGCGCCCATGTTCTCGCTGGTCTTGTCCTCAACCGTGCCGAGTTCGTCGTCCTCGTCCGCACCCTTGGTGTTGTTCTTGTATACCGAGACCGTGGAAATGAACAGGTAGTAGCCCGAGTCCTTCAGCAATTCGGCCGAAGCCTTGACGTGCCGCGGATAAAAGCCCGAGGTGTCGATGATCGCGTCAAACTTCTTGCCGGCAAGCTGCGAAAGCCCCTTCGGCGTTGTCGGATCGGTCTCTTCCGCCGTCTTGTCGGGGTCGCGGTTGCCGTACAGGTGCTCGACATCGTCGATCATGCCGATCCGCTTCTCCGTCTTGCCGCGATTGAACAGCGTCACCGTGTGTCCGCGGCTCTTGGCGTACTCGGCCATCTTCGGCCCCGAAAATCCGGTGCCGCCCAGGATCAGGATCGACAGCGACTTGGACGGCTTGGAAGCCTCCGGGGCCGCAAGCCGCGCCCGAGCCGATGCGCCCAGCCCCGCGAGACCAATCGCGGCGCCCGCGAGAACCGAGAGTTTCGCGAAATCGCGACGAGAAAAGGAAGATTCCTGCATGATCATCTCCTGAAGCAGTAGTCGTGGGCCCTGCAACGCCCGCACGGCCTGCTTGTACCATGCGTTTCGTGGCCGGTTGCAGGACCGCCCGCTCGAGAACCGAAAGGACGAAATGGACCCGACGACACCCCCGCCTCGCACCACTTGGGCGCACCGCGTGCTCGGGCTGGATCAGGGCGAACTCGTCAGGGTCGTCACCGCCACTCTTTGCGGCTTCTGCCTTTTCGCCGGGTACTCCGTCCTCAAGCCCCTCCGCGACGCCATCAGCGCCACCCAGGGCAAGGAATGGGTCGCCGGCCTCACGACCTACACATTCATCACGCTCCTGGCCGTCACGGCCTTGACGGGCCTGCTCGTCTCAAAGCTCTCCTGGAAGGCGTTCGTCCTGCTCGCTCAGTTGACCTGGATTCTCGGCGCCGCGGCTTTCGGCCTGCTCTTCGCCCGTGAAGGAGCCCTCAACTCCAAAGAACTCGACGGCTGCTTTTTCGTTGCCATCAGCGTGTTCAACCTCCTCAGCCTGTCGATCCTCTGGGCCACGCTCAGCGATATCTTCCGGGCCGATCAGGCCAAACGTGCCTTTCCGTTGATCGGCATCGGGCTTTCGCTCGGAGGCATCGCCGGCCCGCTCATCGTCAACAGCCTCGTCAAACAGCTCGCCCAGCACCAGTTCATCTTCATCGCCGCAGCCCTGATCTTCGTCAGCGCCGCGTGCCTGGCGTGGCTCCTGCGCTTCGCCCCGCCCCGCGCACGACACGGCACGCCCGGCGGCTCGCTGGGTGAAATGGTCGAAGGCGTCCGCGCCGTTTTCGCTTCCCGCTATCTGCTCACGCTCTGCGCGTTCATGTTCCTCTACACCGTCACCGGCACACTCGTCTACATGCAACAGGTCGGCATTATCAACGCCTCGATCGCCGGCCTCGAGAAGGCCGCGGCCCGCACCGCAAGCACCGCCATCACCAGCCGCATCGACCTCTATGCCAACATTCTCGCCGCGGCACTCCAGCTCATCGTCGCCGGCCGCGTCCTCCGCTGGATCGGCGTTGCCGCAACTCTCACGATCACGCCCCTCACCACGCTCTCGGCCATCGGCTTGCTCGCCTTCTCGCCCACCGTCGCCATGCTCGTGATCGTCCAAGTCGCCCGCCGCGGCCTGCACTACGCGCTCGACAAGCCCGCCCGCGAAGTGCTCTACACCGTCGTCTCGCCCGCCGAACGCTACAAGTCCAAGGGTTTCATCGATTCGTTCGTCTACCGCTTCGGCGATCTCGTGGGTGTCTGGTCCGAGCAGGGCTTCGGAAAACTCGGCGAAAGCAGCCCGCTCGCCCCGTTCGCTTCGGCTGGCATCCTCTGCTTCCTCTTCGGCGGAATCGGCATGTCGCTAGGCCGCCAGTTCCGCACCAAGGAGTCCGACGCTACAGGCTCGCGATAATGCCCGCCACCGTTACCAGCACGACAAACTGCACGCACCACATCAGGATCGCCAGAAACAAAGCTCGCCACCAGTCATCCAGTTCCAGGCGATCCTTCAACATGCCGAAGTAGACCAGACTGGTGATGAACCACCCGACAAACGGCACAGGCACGAGGCTGAACAAACCCGCGACCGCGTACGAAACCGCGAACACCGCGAAGAAATTCGTCGCCGCCAGCCTCCACCCCTGATCGAGTCCGCCCCCGAAAACGACGCAAAAGAGCCAATACGCGCACACGCCGATCGGCACCGACACGCCGACCGCGATCAGGTCCACGATCATCCCCGCGACATTCAAATTGAGAAGCCGGATCGCCATGATCGCGACCAATCCCGCGGCGCCCATCTTCAGAGGCGTCGCATAGAAGTTCATCACGGCGCCACGCTCTTTTTTCAGCCGCCGAACCGCCTCCTGCTCATACTCATCCGCGCCGCACTCCGGGCACGTCGCGTGCGCATTCAGCCCGCACAGGTCGAACCCGCACTTCGGACACGGCCGTGCAAAGCTCATCCCGGGAACAATCGGCGCCGTCCCCACCGCGCTGTCGTACCGGCACTCCGGGCACACAGATTGCCCGCCGGGAATCGTGGCGTGACACCGCGGGCAGTCCAGCCCGCGCTCGCCGCTGGGCGCTTCATCCGCCAGCGCGATCGCCGGCCCCTGGTCCACCTCTGTCTGCTTCTCGATGGGGAGACCGTACTTCAGCCGGTCGTAGCACTTCGCGCAGACATAATGACCCCGTGCGTCCTTGAAACGCCTGGTCTGCGCGCAGTCCACTCCGCATTTCACGCATGTCTTGGTCATCGCGAGCATCCGGACGTGCCCGCACGCCAGCCTACCGCGCGGTCAACTCGTCCGCCAGAGCACCGGCGCCGTACACCTTGCGGAGCGCCTCCACCATGCCCCGAGAATCAACCGAAATGCTTCGCCCCTCCGCCCCGTTGTACACCACGTCGCCGGTCAGCGAGTAGATGTTTCCGTCGAAGATGAGCCCCACGACTTCGCCCCGGGCGTTGACCGTCGGACTCCCGGAGTTGCCCCCGATGATGTCGCAGTCCGCCGTGAAGTTGTACGGCGTCGACAAATCAAGCGCCTCTCTCGCCTGCATCCAGCGCGCGGGCAGCGTGAATTCCGCCTCGCCCGCCCGCTCGGCCTGCCGGGCAAACAGCCCGCCGATCGTCGAAAACGCCGGCACCTTGTCGCGATCCACGCCCCGCACCGTGCCGAAGCTCATCCGCAGCGTGCCCGTCGCATCCGGATAAACGCTCTCGCCCGCACGCGCAAATCGCGCGGCCGCAAGCTTGGCATACGCATCCCGCTCCACGCTCTCGACCTTGTCCTCGTACAGCTTGCGAAGCTCGCGCGAGCGCGGATCGAAAATCGCCGCGAGCTGGATCATCGGATCGCTCCCGCTCTTCGCCCCGCCTCCCTCCACCATCGCCTTGCGTGCCGCCGGATCGGCCAGCGCCGCCCCACGCACGCACTGCTCCGCCCGCGACCGAGGCGACTGCCCCGCGAGCGCCTTCACCACCAGCGGATGATCACCCCCAAGCCGCTCCGCCAAGAGCGAAAGCGCCTGCGTGAGCTTCTCGATCTCGAGCGCCTCCGAAATCGGCTCGGGCGAGTACAGGCGAACATACAGCGACGGCAGCGCCGGATCCGCGTACTCCCGCAGCCGCTCGTTGCTCGGCTTGGGGAGTTCTTCCGTCAGCTGCACGATCTCAAATGCCCGCCCCAGCAGCTTGCTGCCCGCGACCGCGGCATCGATGGTCGCGCGCTCCTCAAAGAACTCTCGATATCCCTGCTCCGCCGAGGCAATCGCCTCGAATGCGCCCATCCACTCCTGCGCATGCTGCCCGTCGCGCTCGATGAACGAGCGCAGCTCGCTCTCCTCCGCCACTTTGGCGCCCATGAGCGCCGGGTCCTGCAGCCCCGCGAGCAGGCCCGTGTACACCTTCCGCCCATTGGAAACACTCCGCATGTCCGGCTGCGCGACCCGCGCGTTCTCCGCGTTCCGCCCCGCAAAGCCCTGCAGTTTCACCTCGGTCCGCCAGTATCGCGCCAGCCGGTCGGGCAGGTCCACATCGCGCAGAAACTTCAGGTGATCGACCGTGTACAGCCGCCGCGTCCGACCCGGGTGGCCGAACACGAACACCGTCTCACCCTCCTTTGCGCCGCTGGGGCTCCAGCGCAGGTAGTGCTCCGGCTTGTAGGGCTGCCCGTTCTCATACAAGCGGAAGAACGTCATATCCAGGCTGTGCCGTGGAAACTCGAAGTTGTCCGTGTCTCCGCCGAACGACCCCACCACTTCCTCCGGCGAGAACACCAGCCGCACGTCGTTGAATACCTTGTAGCGATACAGGTGATACTTCGCGCCCTGATAGAGCGTCACCACCTGGCAGCGGAACCCCGCATCGCCCTGACACTCCTTCTCGATCTGCGAGATCATCTTGCGGCGGGCCGCCCCGGCTTCGGCCGCGTTCATGCCGGGCTTCACCGCGCCGCCCACGCGATCGGTCACATCCTGCGTTTCCCACAACATCCGGATCTCCGTGTCCGGACATTTGAGCTCGGCCTCCCGCGTCGGTGCGTAAAACCCGTTCTTGAGCAGGTCGCGTTCCTTCGTGCTCAGCTTCGCAATCGCCCCGAGCCCGACATGGTGATTGGTCATCACCAGTCCGTCCGGCGACACGATCGAGCCCGACCCACCCATCCCCACCCGCACCGCGGATCGCTGCATGTGTTGCAGCCAATCCTGCGTCGGCACAAAGTTGTACTTGGCCTTCAGCGTTTCAAGCGGCGGGCTGGTGAGAAGCCACATCCCCTCGTCCGCCCGGGCCACACCGCCACTCGCCGCGACCATCGCCAACATCAACGCTTTGCACGCTTGCCAAGTCATCGCTCGCTCCTGAGGGGGGAGAAATTCGCCGCAAAGAATAGTTCCCCGGGCCGAGCCCCTGCCGTTACCCGCCGCAGAGCAGCGCGTCGTACGACGAGGCAAACACAACAAAGTCCGCGTCATCCGAGACGGCGTCCCCGTTGAAATCCGCTCCGGTGTACGCCCCGCCGGGCGTCAGCAGATCGTTGTAGAACGCCGCAAACTGCACAAAGTCCGCGTCGTCCACCAGGTCATCGGCGTTCAAATCGCCCGGGCAACCGATCCGGCCGTGCATGTACTTAGAGGCGTTGTTCGCGTCCACGATCCCCCAGCCGTAGAGATCATTCCTCGGGCCGGTCCCCACCTGTCTTGCTGTCCGTTCCAGCACCCAGCGGATCGTCAGCGGCGGCACGCGGGGCAAGCCCGGTGCCGGCTCGAAGTTTCCGATGAGCAGCGCCGCCGCGCCCGCCACGTGCGGACACGACACCGACGTTCCCCACACATTGCCGTACGTGTGCCCCGCGTTGAACTGGTCGATCTGCACCACCACGCCGTCGTGAGCGACCAAGTCATCGCCGTCCGCTTGCGAGACCGAGGCGACCGGCAGCCGCAGGTGCGGGTTGAACGGCTCCGTAAAGCCCCCCGGAACGTTGTTCGAGATGATCACCG
Organism: Planctomycetota bacterium; assembly: GCA_018242645.1. Classification (GTDB taxonomy): domain Bacteria; phylum Planctomycetota; class Phycisphaerae; order Phycisphaerales; family UBA1924; genus JAFEBO01. The sequence continues at coordinate 15,200 of JAFEBN010000042.1, forward strand.
CCTTCGCGCCGGCGTTCACCGCGTTCTGCACCTGCTGGCCGATCGAGATCCCCCCGCGCCGCATGTGCGCCACTTGGTTTTTCACCGCTGCCGGGAATGCCGCGGGCGAATCGCCGCTGCCGCAATACACCGCGTTGCCCGTGAAAGGATCGACCGTCCCGCCTCGAAGCTGATTCGCCGCGTGCTCAACGCCATTCCACGTGATCTTCCAGCCCACGATGGGCATCGCCGAATACACGGTGTCGCCCGGCCCCGCGAGCGAGATGTGCGGCCCGAAGCAGGATTCCGGCAGAATCACATCCGTCTGGTCCACGGCCGAAACGGCCATCACAGACGGAAACGATGCCGGATAAAACGGCGCGTTCGAGCCCAGGTTTCCCGCCGAGGCCACCATCAGCACGCCCTGGTCCAGCGCCGCATCGCACGCGTCCTTGAACGCCTGCTGGAACGGGTTGCCCCCCAGCGACATATTCAGCACCCGCGCTCCGTGCGCAATCGCCCATTCCATTCCCGCGATCGCGTAGCTATTGAAACCAAATTCCCAGTTGTTCAGCACCTTTGCGACCACGAGCTGCGCCGACGGCGCGATCCCGATGACCCCGATGTCGTTGTCCAAACCCGCCAGAATCCCCGCCGTGTGCGTGCCGTGAAAGTCGTAGTCGTCCACCGTCAGTCCCGGCACAAAAGTCGCGGCCGCCAGAGGCGTCGGCAGGTCCGGGTGCGTCATGTCCACGCCCGTATCCAAGTGCCCGATGATCACGCCGCTACCTGTGCCCCACCGGGGCCATACCGCGGGCGCACCGACTTCCGCGACCCCAAACGGAACCTCCTGTGCACACGCCTCGATGGGATAGTCGCACTCGGCGTACTCGACGCTGTCCAGCCTGCGAAGCCGGGCCACCACGTCTTCCACCCGCTCCTCGCCCGCTTCCACGACCCGCAGCCCGGGAACCAGTCGAAACTCCCGCACGGTGGCCCGCACCCCCGCCTCAACAAAAGCGGCGTCCGCCGCGGAACGATCCGCGAGCGGCGACACCCGCACCAGGATGCGCGTCGGATGCTTTGAAGGCTTGGAAAGCGGCCCGGGTAGGGCGGCACATGCGGAACCCGCGCCCGCGGCCAACGCGAGCGCAATCAATCCGCCCCGGTATCCAAAGTCTCTCACGCGAACCCCTCCAGGCCTTCCCTCAGCCCGCCAGTCTATTCGGTCTCTGCGCTGCCACAAGCCTCGCCTGTCAAACCAAGGGCAAAAACGCCGATCCTCTGCTTGAATCGAATCCCCAGCGAAACGCCCTTCGTACCGGGCGGCAGCGCAATCGCGGAGTGCAGATATGAAATCAGCGTTCATCCGACTCGCCGCTGGAAGCCTGTTCGCCTCTATCGCGCTGAGCGCCCCCACGCCCCCCGCCGCTGCTCCCTCGCCACCCCAACCCGGCTCCAAGCCCGCATCCCCCGCCGAAAAAGCTCCGGAGGTGGACGAGCTTCCCGCCGGCAGCTTCGACCTGCGGCCCAAATTCCGCATGGGTCAGGACCGGCGCGTCCGCCTCTCGCTCGACAGCAAGGAAACTTCGCCCGACCTCACCGCCGATCCCGCGGCCAAGAAGCCCGCGACCGACGAAATGAAGACCCAGCAGGAATTTGTGCTCGTCTTCAAGCCGCTGAAAGTACAGGAAGACGGCGCCAACCAGGTCGCCATCGTCTTCGAAGAAATCCACGCGCACGTTGAAGGCCCCGGTATCGACGATACCTTCGACAGCACGAAGCCCGCCAAACCCAAGCCAAAAACAACCAAGACTCCCAGCGACCCGCTCGGCGGCCTCGGCGAGATGCCCACGCTCGAAGAAACACTCCGCCCCCTCGTGGGCGAACAACTCTCCATCACCTTCGATCGCGGCGGCAATGTCACCGAAGTCCGCGGCGGCGAAAAGTTCGTCCGCGCACTCAACCCCATGGCCCCGCAGGAACTCACGCAAATGGGGGGCGACCAGAAACTCCGCGAGCTCTTCCAGTCCATCGTCAGCACAC
>JAFEBN010000043.1 GCA_018242645.1 Planctomycetota bacterium
GAGTTTCGAATGGTTCGTGAAAGCAAGAACAAGTCCAAGACCCAGATGCTCGTCAACTACGTCCCCGGCGAGGAATGCCGGATCGCGATCGTGGAAGACGGCAAGCTCGAAGAGTTCACCAGCGAAAAGTTCGCCAGCCAGAGCCGCGTCGGCAACATCTACGTCGGCAAGGTAATCAACGTCGAACCCGCCATCCAGGCCGCGTTCGTTGATTTCGGTGTCGGCGAGAACGGATTCCTGCACGTCAGCGATCTGCACCCGCGCTACTTCCCCGGCGAGAGCGACGACGCGACCGAACAGGTCGGTCACAAGACGCCCCGCCGCGAACGCCCGCCCATCCAGGCGGCGCTCCGCCGCGGCGACGAGGTCTTCGTGCAGGTGCTCAAGGAAGGCGTCGGCACCAAGGGCCCGACGCTCACCAGCTACCTCAGCATCCCCGGGCGCTTCCTGGTGATGATGCCCCAGATGGACAAGGTCGGCGTCTCCCGAAAGGTCGAAGACGAGGAGCAGCGCCGCAAGATGCGCGAAATCCTCGATCAGCTCGACCTGCCCGAGGGCTTCGGCTTCATCCTCCGCACCGCCGGTCTCGAGCGCACCAAGATGGAGCTCAAGCGCGACCTGGCCTACCTCGTGCGCCTGTACAAGGACATGGAGCGCCGGCGCGCCCAGGGCGACAAGCCCCGCCTGCTCTACGCCGAGAGCGATCTGCTCGTCCGCGCCCTGCGCGACCAGCTCACCACCGACGTCGACGAGATCATCATCGACAACGAGCAGGCCCTCCAGCGCGCCAGCCGCTTCCTCAAGATCGTCGCGCCCCGCACCAGCACCAAGCTGCTCCACTACCCCGGCAAAACGCCCATCTACCACGCCTTCGCCATCGAGGAACAGATCGCGCACATCCACGCCCGCGAAGTGCCCCTGCCCAGCGGCGGCCGGCTCGTCATCGACCAGACCGAAGCCCTCGTCGCCATCGACGTCAACAGCGGCAAGAGCCGCGACTCGCGCGACGCCGAGGAAAACGCCTACCAGACCAACATGGAAGCCGTCGACGAGATCTGCCGCCAGCTCCGCCTCCGCGACCAGGGCGGCATCGTGGTCAACGACCTCATCGACATGCGATCGCTCGCGCACCGCAAGGAGATCGAGTCACGCTTCCGCGAGCGGCTCAAGCGCGACCGCGCCCGCACCACCATCTCGACCATTTCTCAGTTCGGCATCCTCGAGATGACCCGCCAGCGCATGCGCGCCAGCGCCGAGAGCGTGCACTTTGCCGACTGCCCCACCTGCCGCGGCCGCGGACTCGTGCAGCGCCCCGAAAGCGTCACCGGCGATGCTCTGCGTGAACTCGCCGCACTGCTCGACGTCGATAAGGTCGGCCGCGTCGAACTCGTCGTCAGCCCCCGCGTCGCGGGCGAACTCCTCAGCACCAAGCGCCACCTGCTCGGCCGCATCGAGCGCGCCAGCGGCAAGCGCGTCGACGTCCGCGTCAGCGAGGCCGTCCCTGTCGACCGCGTCACCTTCTACGCCTACGACCCCGCCGGCGCGGATATCGATCTGACCCAGCCCCTCCCGCGCAAGCGCCCGGCCGAACTCATCGTCGTCGAAGAACCTGCGCTCGAAGGCGACGACGACGGATTCACCTCCGATGCCGTCGCCGAGCGCGACGCCGCCATCGAAGCCGATGTGGCCGCCGCAGCACCCACGGAAGAAGTGCTCGACCTGGGCGACGAACCCGTGCACCTCACCGATGAGGAACTGGACCAGCAGATCCGCACCGACGCCCAGGAAGCGGCCGCCGCGACCGCCGAAGCCGAATCCCACGGCGGCAGTCGCCGACGCCGAGGTCGCGGAAGGAGAGGCCGAGGCCGAGGCGAAGAGCGTCGTGGCGAGGAACGCCGCAACGACAACCGCCGCGATCAGCAACCTCGTCCCGAACAGCCCCGGACCGAGCAGCCCCGCCCCGACCGTCCGGTTCTGGACGTGCGCCGCGTCGAAACCGAACGCGGCGTGATGATCATGGGCGACCACGGAGACGAGGATGGCTCCCTCCCCCCGCCTCCGCCGCCCGGCGACCAGCCCGAACCCGCTCAACCCGACCCCCGGGACGAAGGAACCCCGGGTGAAACCGGCCCCGAGGAACAGCAGCAGGGAGGCGGTCGCCGCCGCCGCCGCCGCCGCGGTCGCCGCGGGCGTGGGCGCGGGGAGGGTGGGCCGCTGAACGGTCAGCCCGGTCAGCAGGCACCCATGTCCGATGGGTCCGAGCCGCCCGTTGAAGTCGAAGGCGATGGTGGACCCGAGCCGGTGATGGAAGAGGGGGGAGGCGGCCAGGGCGAAGCCCGGGGTGACGGAGAGCAGCGAGGCGGGCGTCGGCGTCGGCGTGGACGTCGTGGGCGTGGGCGAGGTGGGCAGGGGGGGCCCAATGGGGGGGGTGGGCAGGGCGGCGAGCAGCGCTCGCAGGCGCCTCGCGAGAGTTCGGGCGGGGCACCCGAAGCCCGGCCGGCGCAGCCGAGCAGTCCCACGGGTCCGAAGCCCAGGCTGTTGTTTGCATCGCGGCGGAAGTTGACGCCGGCGGAACTGAACAAGCGGCCCAAGCCCGAGTAAGGATGAGCGGCGAAGGATCGTGAGTTGACGACGCGCATTGTCATCCTGGGCTCGACGGGCTCGATCGGACGTCAGACGCTGGAGGTGGTTGATCACCTCAACGCCCTGCAAAAGCGGGGCGTGTTCGCGTCGGGCTTCGAGGTGGTCGGTCTTGCGGCGGGCAAGGACGGCAAGCTGCTTGCCGAGCAGGCGTCGCGCTTCGGCGTTCGGGCGCTGGCGTTGAGCGGTGGGGGGCCGGACGCACCCAAAGGGGTGTTCACCGGACCCGACGCCGCGGAACGGCTGGTGCGGGAAGTGGAATGCGACGTGGTGCTCGCGGCGATTGTCGGCAGCGCGGGGCTTCCCGCGACACTGGCGGCGGTTGAACTGGGGCGCGATGTCGCGCTGGCGAACAAGGAAACGCTTGTTGCGGCGGGTTCGCTCGTCGTGCCCGCGGCGCACCGGACCGGGGCGAAGTTGTTGCCGGTGGACAGCGAGCACGCGGCGGTGTGGCAGTGCCTGCGGGCGGCGCCGGAGGGCGCTTTGCTGATCCCGGCGCTTCGTGCGTTTCCGGCGTCGGTCAAAAAGATCACGCTGACGGCGAGCGGCGGCCCGTTTCGGACGTGGGAGAAGTCGCGGATTGCCGCGGCGACCCGTGCCGAAGCGCTCAAGCACCCGACGTGGTCGATGGGGGAGAAGGTCACCGTCGACAGCGCGAGCCTGATGAACAAAGCGCTCGAACTGATCGAGGCGCACTGGCTGTTTGCGATTCCGGCGGAGAAACTCGAAGCGGTGGTGCATCCGCAGTCGATCGCGCATGCGCTGGTCGAGTTTCAGGATTCGAGCGTGGTTGCGCAGCTCGCTTGCCCCGACATGCGCGGGCCGATCCAGCAGGCGCTGAGCTTCCCGCAGCGGGCGCCGTCGCTGGTCAAGCCGCTGGACCTTTGCGAAGCATCGCCGGTGCTGCAGTTTGAACCGCCCGATCTGTCGCGTTTTCCGCTGCTGGGTCTTGCGGGCCGGGTGATCGAGGCGGGGGGGACATCGGGCGCGACCTTCAATGCGGCGAATGAAGAGGCGGTGTACGCGTTTCTCCGCTCGGAAATCGCCTTCGGCCGGATCGCCGAACTGGTGGTCGATGCGATGGACGTCATCGCCCCCTCGACGCTGTCGTCGCTCGATGATGCGCTGGAAGCGGATCGGCGTGCGCGGCAGCACGTTCGCGAGTCGCTGCGGCGGTCCACTGTTTCGGCGTGAGCGCGGGTTGAGTATCCTGTGCCAGTCGCGAGCCGGGTCGGTACCCGGCCGGATGTACCGGAGAGATCGTCATGCGCCAGTTGATTGCACGTGTTGCCGGGCTTGCTCTTCTTGCGTCGGGCGCTGTGGCCTGTACGGGCATCACGCTGAAAGCCAAGGATGGGTCTGTTCTGAGCGGACGGACGATGGAGTGGGGCTTGTTCGACCTGCAGTCGCGCATCATCATCGTGCCGCGTGGGCTGGCGGTGAGCGCCGAGCTCTCGGATGGCAAGCCGGGGATGACGTGGCAGACTCGGTACGGCGTCGTGGGGCTTGACGCCGTGAACAAGAACATCGTGGTCGACGGGATGAACGAGCAGGGTCTGCGAGTCGGGCTGTTCTATCACCCGGGCTTTGCGCAGTACCAGGCGTTTGATCCGGCTCAGGCGGCCGTGTCGCTGGCGCCCACGGATCTCGGAACGTACCTGCTGACGACGTGCGCGAACCTTGATGAGGCGCGGGCGGCGGTGGCGAAGGTGCGGGTGGTGCCGGTCGTCGAGAGTTCGCTCGGCATCGTGGCGCCGGTGCATTACGTGGTGACCGACCGCGAGGGTCACTCGATCGTGATCGAGTACCTGGGCGGACAACCCCGTGTGTTCGACGCGCCGCTGGGCGTCATCACGAACGCGCCGACGTACGACTGGCACGAAACAAATCTGCGAAACTACATCAACCTTTCGCCGGTGGCGATTCCGGATCGGAAGATCGACGACCTCGATTTTCGCCCGCTGGGCGGCGGGAGCGGGATGATCGGGCTGCCCGGTGATTTCACGCCACCTTCGAGGTTTGTGCGCGCGGTGGCATTCTCGGCGACGGCGCGGCCGACGAGCACCGGGGACGAGACGAGGTACGAGGTGTTCCGAATCCTGGACAACTTCAACGTGCCGCTGGGCGCTGCCGAGGCGGGCGGGCACGATCACACCGCGGGCATGCGGAGCGCCACGCTCTGGACGACGTGCTTTGACACGAGGAAGCTGGTGCTGTACTACCACACGATGAACAACCGGCGCGTGCGGGAGGTCGACCTGACGGGGATCGACTTCACGGGCGGCCCGATCCGGCATCTGCCGCTCGACAAGGTGAAGGCGGAGGACATCGAGAACGTCACGCCGGCGCGCTGAGGCGGCGGTTCAGGGCTTGGCGACGTGCTGATCGAAGAGGACGGGGTTGCCGTCGGGATCGATCAGGACGAAGAAGGCAGGTCCGGTGGAGGCTTCGTCGGCTTCGAGCGAAGGCTTGAGGCCCTTGGCCTTGGCGGCCCTTTGAATCTCGCGCACATCTTCGAAGGACTTGAGCGTCTTGCAGTTGCGATCCCAGCCGGGGTTGAAGGTGAGCGTGTTCTTCTGGATCGCGCCTTGGTGAAGACCGATGGTCGCCGTTTCGTTCTGCAGGATGAGCCACGATTTTCCGTCGCCCCCGATGGGGCGCAGGCCGAGTGCCTCATAGAACGCGCGGGAAGCGGCGAGGTCTTTCACGAGCAGGCTGACCGAGAAGTTTCCGAGCTGCATGGCTTTTTCCTTGGCGGGCGCATCGGCGGGGGCGGCGGTGAATGCGAGCATCGCGCCGCAGCCGGCGACAAAGGCGGCGGCGACACAGGCGGCGCGTACGATGGTGGCGTTCATGGGCGGATCTCCGTGCGGCCCGAATCGGGCGGCGAGTTCAGACTACAACCCGTTGCAACCGAGGTTTTGACAAATCTTGCGAACCTTGCACCGAGCACGCGCTTCGACCTCTCTGGCGTACCTCGAACGTGTGAACCGCGTCGTGGATCACGTGGTGACGCACCTGGAGGAGCCTCTGAAGCTGGAGGCGATGGCGAAGCTCGCGTATCTCTCGCCGTTTCACTTTCACCGGGTTTTCCAGGCGATTGCGGGCGAGACGCTGTCGGACTTTGTGAAAAAGCGGCGCTTGGAGCGGGCGCTGACTCTGATGGCCGGGACGAAGCCCCCGTCGTTGACCAGGATTGCGGCGGCGTGCGGGTTTTCCTCGTCTTCGGATTTTTCGCGGAGCTTCCGGCAGCGATACGGCGTGCCGCCGCGGGCGTTTGATCTCAAGGCGTGGCGGCGCGAACACCTGGCGGAGCTGCGATCGGCGATGCCGCGGGTGGAGAAGCTGCCGGCGCGCACCAACCCCGACGGGTTCACGGTGCGGATCCGCGATCTGCCGGCGCGGCACGTGGCGTACATCCGCGTTCGCAATCCGTACAAGGGCGACGGCGTGCTGCGGGCGGCCGGGCGGCTGGAGGCATGGGCGGAAGAGCGGGGCATTGCCGATCGGCAGTGGCTCGGATACCAGTGGGAGAACCCGGAGATCGTGCCTCTGAAAGACTGCCATTACCACGTGGCGGTGGAATCGGAGCGGTTTGCAGCGTCGGGTGAGGTTGGTTGTTTCCGGTTTCCCGCGATGACGGTGGCGCAGGTCGAGATCAAGGGTGATGTGCATCTCGAGCTGCGGGCGCTGCAGTGGCTGTACGGTTCGTGGCTGCCGCGGAGCGGGTACGTGCCCGCGGATCAGCCGGGATTCGAGGCGTGGATCGGGCGGCCCTTTGCGCACGGGACTTCGTACTTTGAGGTGCTGGTGCAGTTGCCGGTGCGGCGGTGATCGACCGCTCCGCGCCCGGCGCTGGGCGCCTGCGCGGGATACATTGGTGACGGTTGCCTCACGGATCTGCCGGTTGACCTGAATCCAACTGCTCTCTTCCGCATGTCGTTTTCCGCGCAAATCCAGGACTTGCTTGCGCGCCGGCAGTTTGCCGCGGCGCGACCGCTGCTGGAGCGCGCGGCGCGCGGTTCGAGCGATGCGCAGGTGATCTTCACGCTGGCGCAGGTGCTGCTGGCGCTGGGTGAACGCGAGCCGGCGGCGTACCAGGCGCAGCGGGCGATCGCGAGCGCCAGCGGGAAGCCGTTTGAATCGCAGCTTCGGGTTGCGGCGGGCGAGCTGCTGCAGGAATGCGGGAAGGCCGGCGAAGCCGAGAAGCTGTTTCGCGAGACGGCGGCGCGCTATCCGCAGTTGCCGACGGTGCGCGCGGCGTGGATCAATGCGCTGCGTGCGGCGGGGCGATCGGGCGAAGCCGGCGACGTGGCGCTGGCGGCGCTCGAGCAGTTTCCCGGCGATGTGCTGCTGCACCTGATCGGCGCGGGCGCGCTGGGGGAGAGCCTGCGGCAGTCGAAGGCCCGCGATGCGCTGCTCCGCGCCGTGGAGATGGGGCCGCCGGATCATCGCGTGCTGATCCCGGCGGCGACGATGCTGCACTACTGCGACGGTGTCGATCCGGAGTTGCTGACGCGGATTCACCGGCGGGCGGGGGAATCGCTGGCGCGTGCGGCGGGTCCGGCGTGGAACCCGCCCGCGCGAGCGGGATCGGGTCCGCTTCGGGTCGCGCTGGTGTCGTGCGATTTTCGCGATCACGCGGTGGCGCGGTTTCTCGAACCGTGGCTCACCGGCCGCACGCGGGGAGAGATGCAGGTCATCGGCGTGAGCCTGCTTGGCCCGGCGGACGAGACGACCGAACGGCTGCGGGGCGCGTGCGAAGAGTGGATCGACGCCTCGGGCAAGGCGGATGATGAGATCGTGCGGCTGGTGCGGGAGGCGCACGCGGACATCGCGATGGACCTGTCGGGGCTGCACGTCACGGCGCGGCCGATGGTCTTTGCCAAGCGGGTGGCGCCGGTGCAGATCAGCTACCTCGGGTACGCGGGCACGACCGGGCTGCCGACGATGGACTACCGCCTGGTCGATGCCGTGACCGATCCGTCGGGCGCCGAGCGGCTGTCGAGCGAGAAGCTGCTGCGGCTGGAGGGCTGCTTCCTGTGCTTTGGGCCCGATGCGCGGACCCCGGAGGTGACGAGCAACGCCGAGCGTGGCGCGATCACGTTCTGCTCGTTCAACGCGCAGCAGAAGATCACGGATACGACGCTGGATCTGTGGGCGGGCGCGTTGAAGGCGGCGCCCCACGCGAAGTTGTTGCTGAAGGGAAGGTCGCTTTCGGACGCCCGCACCCGGGCGATCCTCGACGTGTCGTTTTCATCGCGCGGCATCGAACCGGCGCGGGTGGAGGTCCTCGCGCACGCGCCGGACTACGCGTCGCACCTCGAGCAATACAACCGGGCGGACATCGCGCTCGACACGTCTCCGTACTGCGGAACGACCACGACGTGCGAGGCGCTCGCCATGGGCGTGCCTGTTGTCACGCTCGCCGGAAGCTCGCACGCGGCGCGGGTTGGGGCGAGCCTGCTGCGTGCCGCGGGCCTGGGGGAGTGCGTCGCGAGCGAGGCGACCGGCTTTGCCGGCGTGGTGAAGGCTCAGACGGATCAACTTGGGACGGTTTCCGCCCGGGCTGAGCACAAGCAAGCGATCTCGAGGCGGTTCCGAGCATCGGCGCTGTGTAATGCGGAGGCATACGCGGACCGCCTGCAGCGTGTGCTTCGCACGGTCGGCCAATGAAAAAGGCCCGCGAGACTTGCTCGCGGGCCCGGTCCTGGCGATCGATTGATCAGCGGTTGTAGATGTACGTCGAGTTCAGCACCGACTTGATGCGCTCGTTGGTCTCGGTGAGGTGCGAGAGGGTGTAGGGATCGAGCCGGCCCGCGGCGGACTTGCTCTCGAGGATCGAGTTGATCTTCTCCTGCAGGGCCCGGAGCTGGAGCAGCGCGAGGTTGCTGATGGGCTTGCTGGCCTCGCCGCTGAAGGAAGCGGGTTCGGTGAGGAAGATCAGGAACTCGAGATGCTGGCGCTGCAGGTTGCGCCGGAGGCTCGAGACCATCGGCTCGCGCGCGGTGAACTGCTGGCCGGGCGACTTGTCGAGCTCGGTCCACACGCTCTTGCCGATGGTGTCCATCAGCTCGGGGAGGGTGAGCATGTCCTGCGTGCCGGGGGCGCGCATCTCGTTGTCGTAGACGCGACGGAGCGTGGTTGGGTTCATCATGAGCACCAGCGCCGTGGTCTGGATGCCCGCGATGCGGTCGTGGATCGGGTAGGCGGGGTCTTCGAGCGCCTCGTTGAAGCCGCCCTGGTCGAACCAGCGGGCGTTGGTGAACTTGGCGAGCAGTTCGGGCGAGAGTTCCCACGCGGAATCAACAAACGCGTTGTCGATGATCCACTTGAGCGCTTCGCGCTGCTTCTCGGCGGAGAAGGGGGTCACCGGGTCCTTGCCGTTGGGGTCGCCCTTCTTGCTGTAGCTCACATTGGCGCCGCCGACCTGGCGGGCCATCATCGCGATGGCGCGGGTCTGGAAGGCGAGCGTGAGGTTGTAGCCGCGGCGGGCCTTGGCCCAGCTGTCGCCATCCTTGACGAAGTGGTCCGTGAGCCGCGAGCGGTGGTAGCGGGCCAGGTCCATCAGGTTGTTGGCGTAGTCGATGGGGTTGGCCGTGAAGTCGTACTGGCGCACGAGCGGATCGGGGCCGGAGAGGTCCCAGTCGGTGCCGTAGGCCAGTTCGGGCTCGTTGCAGCGGAGCAGGACCTTCTTCGGATCGTCGAAGCCGTAGCCGTATTCGATCGCCCAGTAGTCGTACGGGCCGTTGTCGATCTGGGCGTAGTCGCCCAGGTCCTGCGGCTTGTCGGGTCCGCCCAGGCCGGCGGGCGCCTTGGCGGCGTCTTCGGGCTTGGCGGCCTTCTTGGCGTCGGCTTCCTTCTTGACGTATTCCTCGAGCTTGCGGGCGTCGGGGACGTTCATGTTGATGGGCACGTAGTCCATCACGGAGCCGCTGAAGCTCTTCTTGCCCTTGACGTCGGGGCTGTTGATCTGCGCGAGGGTGTAGATGCTCGAGCCCTTGAAGTTGTGTCGGAGTCCGAGGGTGTGGCCGCACTCGTGCGAGACGAGGTCGACCAGCAGCGGGCCGATGAACCACTCGGGGATGCCGTCGAGCATGTTGACGCTCGCGCCGCTGCCCGAGACGTTCTCCACGTTGCGATCGCTGCCCATGCCGACGATGTCGAGCTGCATGCGCATCATCGCCATGTCGAAGCCCTTGCCCATCGAGGCGGAGCAGAGGGCGGCGGAGAGGTTGAGCCGCTGCTGGAGCAGGTCGGGGTTGGAGGCGAGCTCGGCGGAGCTGGGGAGAGGCATGCCGCCGAAGCCGATGACGCCGCGGCGTGCGGCGGCCTCGGGATCGCGCTTCTCCTGGGCGATGCGGTCGATGACGGCCTGGCGCTCGGCGGGATCGGCCAGACGCACGCGGGGGTCGAGCACGGGGTGCTTGTCGAGCCAGTTGATGGTCTCGGCGGTCATGCCCTGCATGGCGATCTCGGGCAGAATCTCGGCGTAGTTCTGCGCGAAGTAGCGGATCCAGCCGTCGGTCAGGATGATGTCGGCATCGAGAATCTGGCCGGTGAGCGGGTGGACGCGGCTGGGCCCGATGGCCGTGCCGATGTCGTTGCTCACCCAGCGGACGAAGTTGTAGCGGACATCTTCGGGGTCCTTGTCCATGTGGGCGCCGCTGGCGGCATCCTGCTGATAGACCTGGATGGCGTCGGCGATGCCGATCTTTTCGAAGGCCTTGTTCCAGCGGAGCACGCCCTCGCGCACGTAGCGGCGGTAGCGCACCGGCGTGGTGTGCTCGATGTAGAAGATGATGGGTTCCTTGGGCGGGCTGACCTTGAGGCGCGGGTCGGCCTTCTCGAGGTTCCAGCGGTTGATGTAGCGAACCCACTTGTCTTCTTCGGTGAACTTGCCCAGGTCGCGATAGACCGTGGTGAAGTAGCCGATGCGTTCATCCGCGACGCGGGGTGTGTAGCCGGTGCTGTCGGGGATGCGGCTGATGGAGTAGTGGAACTCCTGCATCCGGCCCCCGGCGGTGGGCATTTCGTAGCTGATCTCGATGTTCTCGGGGAAGGCCTTGGCGCTCTTGAGGCCCGCGAGGCGGGCGTTGGCCTGCGAGAGGCCGGAGCCGAGGAAGCCGCCGACGCCGCCGCCAGCGCTGAAGAGGTCCTTGACGCGACCGGCGAGCATTTCTTTGAGGTCGATCACCGGACGGCCGCCGGGACCCATCGCGACGATGGGCACATCGAGCAGCACGCGATCGGTGAAGACCTGCTTCACGCCGGCCTTGCTCTCGGCGTCGCCGGTGGAGCGGTTGCCGGTCTCGGGGGCCACGAGCAGAAGGCGGTTGTCGAGGCGTTTCCAGTAGACGTAGAGCTGACCGGACTGCAGGCCGGCGAAGGTCTCGCCCGTGGCGATGGTCATCGCGATGAAGTGCTTCTGGCTGTCCCAGCCCGCGGGCAGTTCGGCGAGGAGGCCGCCGTCTTTTTCGCGGCGCCAGAGCGTGTAGAGACTGCCCTTGCCGTCGGCGGTGCTCACCACCTTCTCGTAACCCTTGGCGACTTCATCGAAGGGACGAAGGCCTGAATCGTCCTTGGGCTTGGCGGCGTCGGCGGCCGGAGCGGCGGGGGGCGTCGCCGATTGAGCGAGCGCGGCCCGATGGATCGACAGCGCCGAGCCTGCGGCCAGGCACAAGGCGATCGTGACGAAACGGAAATCCGAGGAGGCACGGTGCATGCAGGGCTCCCTGTGATGAGCTGGAAAAACCACCCGCCGGCCCGCGGCCGGAAAAGGTCTTCATTCTTGTATGGTTCAGACCGCTCGGGAGTTGCGTCAGGGAGCCGCGGGGGGCGAAACCCCGATCGCGTGCCACTGCCGGGCGGCCATCAGGGCGAGCGTGATGAGCCCAAAGGCGACGCAGCCGAGCTGGAAAGGCCGGTCTTTGGACGCCAGGAGCGTCGGGTCGTCGTATGTGCCGCGTTCGAGCAGCACGATCGCCCGGAGCATCGCGTAGGTGGCGGGGAGGATTGTCAGCCAGAGCAGGTTGAAGCCGAGCATGTACTTGGCGTCCTGGCTTTGGACATAGATGGAATAGGTCATGAGCGTCACGACCGCCGTCACGACGACGGCTTGCCGGAGCAGATCGTCTGTATAACCGGCCTGTACGCCTCGCGCGGCGGTCGCCCCCTCGCCCCCCAGAAAACGGCGTTCGCCCAGGCGCTTGCCGAAGGCCAGGAACATCGCGAGGAAGAAGGTGGTGTTGAGCAGCCAGGTGGTGGGCACCACGGCGACGGCGGCGCACCCGGCGAGCACCCGGAGCACGAACCCGAGCGAGAGGCAGATGACATCGGCGATCACGATGTGCTTGAGGATGCTGGAGTAGGCCATCACGTTGAAGACGTAGATGCCGACGATGGCGGCGGTCCACACGGCGGAAGCGAGCGAGCCGACGGCGGTGATCGCGAAGAGGGCGATCGCGGCACCGAGCACCATGGCGCCGGCCATGCCGATGGCCGCGGGCATCGAGACGCGTCCGGAAGCGACGGGGCGGTTGCGCTTGCGCGGGTGCTTGCGATCGGCGGGCGCATCGAGCACATCGTTGACGATGTAGCAGGCGCTGCTGGCGAGCGAGAAGGCGACGATGGCGAGCACGAGCGCGGGCCAGCCGGCGCGGGGGTTCCAGTCGTGGTTGGCGTAGCCGTAGGCGGGGCCGATGAGCAGGAAGACGCTCTTGGCCCACTGCGCTGGACGCAGGAGGCGCAGCAGATCGCCGGGGGTGGCGCCGGATTGGGCCGGTGCATCGGTTGTCGTGGTCTGGCTCATCTCGGGTCGCGGGGTGACGGCCGGTCTTGTACGTTCATATCGGCTCGCGGGGTCGGTCTCATGCGGTTCTTGCGCGTTGCCGATGTTCGATAGCATTGCCCGGCGATCCCCCTCATGGACCAAGCGACGGGATTCTCGACAGGGCGGCACCGGCGGAGCATCTTCGCCGCGACGTTTCTTGCGCCTCTGGCGTACCTGGCGATTGTCGTGCCGCTGATTGTCATGGGCATGAACCGGGGGCGCGGTGCGTCGGACTCGCTGAATTATCACGAGAAGGCGATCCGGACGTTTGCGTCCCAGTGGCCCCATCCGGACCTTTCGGATTATCTGTCCGCGACCACACCTGGTTATCACCTGGCGCTCGCGGCGTTTGCCCGGTACATCAGCGCGGATGGCCGCCACCTGCAGTTTGTGTCGGCGGGGATCGGCGCGCTGCTGATCGGCACGCTGGCGTCGGCGTGCGCCTGGCGCATGCGCCGGGCGATGAGTTCGCTGGGCGTGCTGGCGGTGTGCCTGCCTCTGATTGTGTGCCTGTATGTCGTCAGTTCCGGCGTCTGGCTGCTGCCGGACAATGCGGCGTGGTGGGCGCTGCTGTGCGTGCTGCTGCTGGCGCTGCGCCGGAGCCAGAACATGGGCACGTGGATTGCCGCGGGCATCATGCTCATCGTGCTGGTCATGACGCGGCAGATTCACGTGTGGGCGGCTGGGGTGGTCTGGGTCGGCGCGTGGATGGGCGCGGGGCCGGCGCGGAGCGAGTGGCCCCTGCTGGCGCGCCAGGATGTGGGCGGAAGGTTGATGCCCCGCATCACGCGGGCGCTCGCGGCGTTTGTGTTCACGCTCCCGGCGTTCTTTGTGCTGTACCACTTTGTGCAGACGTGGGGGGGGCTCACGCCACCGACGTTCAAGCCGATGCACGGCGCGAGCGTGCAGTGGGCGGGTCCGGCGTTCGATCTTGCGCTGCTCGGGATCGCGGGCGTGTTCTATGTTGAGTTCTGGCGCGCGTCGCTCATGAAACTGGTGCGCGAGCAGTTCTGGGTCGTTGCGGTTGCCGCGGCGGCGGGCGCTGTGCTGTCGGTGCTGCCCTCGACCAACGAGGATGCGTCGGCCGGGCGCACGACGGGGATCTTCCATGCCGTCAAGCAATTGCCGCTGATCGCGGGGCACTCGTCGGTGCTGATCGTGCCGCTGGCGGTATTCGGCGCGGTGGTGCTGGTCGCGTGGGCGCGGGCGATGAACCCGCGGGCGCGCTGGGTGATGCTCGCGGCGTTTGCGGGCTTTGCGGCGGCGAACAGCGCCAATCCGCAGCTGTGGCAGCGCTATCACGAGCCGTTCATCCTGATGTGGACGATCCTGGCGTCGTCGCTGGCCGTGTGGGGCGGCGCTGCGGCCAAGCCGGGGAGGCTCGCGGTGCTCGGCCCGCTGGCGCTCGCGTGTCTGCTCGGGGCGGTTTCGGTTCGCGGCATCTGGTATGAGCGGCCGGCGACCGACGGGGGATTCCGGCCCGGCCATGTCGAGCCGAGCGCGATCGGTCCGCGACAGACGAAGTGAGCCGGATCGAGCGCGGGTTGAAACGCGCCGGTGTTTCATGAAACACGCACGGCGTGCATGTGTTTCATGAAGAAGGCGTCATTGAAACAGCGTTTGGGCTTGTCGCCGGAGATTCTGCTTCTTTGCGCCGGATGTCCGATGTAGGCTGCTCTCTTCGGGAGGATGCGTATGCCAGTTGCCCGCCGCGCGTTCACGCTGATCGAGCTGCTCATTGTCATCGCGGTGATCGCGACGCTGATCGGCATCCTGCTTCCGGCGCTGGGCGCGGCGCGCGAGAGCGCGCGGGCGACCAAGTGCATGTCCAATTTGCGCACGATCGGGTCGAGCCTGACGCTGTATGCGGACGCGAACAAGGGCACGTTCCCGTTCTGGAGCGGGTGGCATGTGTGGGGCGCGTACGGAACGGCCAACGACGGGAAGAACGGCGATGACCAGGGCCCCGGTTGGACCGAGCAGCTCAAGCCGTTTGTGGACACGCTGGAGGTGTATTCGGATCCGTCGCGGCCTCGGGATCTGGCGCCGTTCTGTTACTTCCTGCAGGCCCGGTACACCTCGGCGATCTACAACCGCGCGATGTACACAAGCCTGCACGAATCGCAGGTGCAGTTCACCTCGCAGTTTGTGTTTGTGGGCGACAGCAACCAGATGAATCTGTACGCCAAGCCGTACGGCAATTCGAATAACCAGCCGGATTGCGACCCGGACGATGCGAATCAGCCCGTGGTGTTCTTCGAGGGTCAGCGGCTGGCGCACGGGATCAAGCGTCCGGAATCGCAGACCGGGAAGACCAACCTGCTGTTCATGGACATTCACGCGGATACGTTCGGGGGATATGACCCCAGCCGCATGACCTGGCGGGGGCGCGAGTTCACCAATTGGCAGGATGCGCGGAAAGACTGACCGGCGCTGAAGCAGCGGCGGCGCGGGTATCTTGTGGGGATGATTCCACGGGCGCTGCTGGTGGTCGGATCGGCCTGCGTGTTGGCCCTTGTGCGCGAGCCATTGGCGGCGGCGCCGCTGCGTGAAACCGCGTTTGCGGGCGTGCGGCTGCGCGACAATCCGGAAGGGTTGGTTGTCGGGAGTGTTCGGCCGGGTCCGTTTTCGCCCGGCGATGCGCCGTTGCCGCTGCTGCGCCGAAATGACCTGATCGTGTCGGTGAACGGCAACGTTGTGGATGCCGCGGGCTTCGACCGCGTCGTGGAGGGATCGAAGCCGGGCGACGAGATGACCATTGTTCTTCGGCGCGGTAAGCCCGCGGATCCGCTGGCGGCGTTGCCCGTGGGCGACCCTGCGGGGGAAGAAGTCCGGGTGACGGTCAAACTCGCGATCGCGGAGGAATGGACGGGGACACTCGGCCGCGGAAGAGTCGATCGGGCAACTGGCGATGAGAAGCGGGAAAGGACGCCATTGGGCGAGCGGATTGTGGCGCTCGCGCAGCAGACCGGAACCTGGGCGGACAGTTCGGAAGGGCGGCAGTTGGAGTCGCTGCTCGGCGCGCTGCGTGGGGTTCAGGAGCAGGCGCGAGATTCGTTCGGGCTTCCGGCGATCCGCGCGTGCTTTGAGGATCCGCTGGCGGTTGATGGGATCGAGAGCGGGCTTTTCGAGCGTGTTCGGGTGCTCGCGGCGCATCCCGACGAGCGTGCGATCGAGCAGTTTGTCAAGTCGGTGCTCATCATGCAGGAGCCCGTGGGGACGCCGCCGAGTGAGGAAGAGGCGATGCGGCTGGCGCGTCATCTGCGCGATTCGGTTTCGATCGACGGGCCCGAATCGAAGCAATTCCTTGCGATCATCAACGCGGCGCCCGCGGGAGTCTGGCGCTGGGTTGTGAATTCGAGCGGGTGGCGCAATCGTGAATTGTGGAATGAGCGTCTGAGACTGGGCGCCGCGACCACGCCGTGCGCGTATCTTCCACCCGAGCTGCGCGAGTCAGTGACCGGCGACATTCTCTACTACGAAAAGCTGGAGAACGGGCGGTACGCAGTGGCGGGGGCGGACGGCGTCAACACGTACGACATGGACCTGATCGAGATCGTGTACGACCTTGGTGGAAACGACATCTACTGGTTTGGCGGGACCGATCGGGCATCCTGCGCGAACCACCTGATCACCGACATCTCCGGCAACGACGAGTATATTTCGGAAGCCGATTTCCGAGGCCCGGGCGTCGCCATCAACGGGTTCTCGCTGATCGAAGATCGCCAGGGGAATGACATCTACCGATCAGCGCGCATGGGCTCGGTCGCCTGCGGGCTCTTTGGCGTCGGCGTCATCATCGACCGAAGCGGCAACGACCGCTACGAGAACACCGGCCCCGATTCCGGTTGGGCTCTTGGCGCGGCCATCGACGGCGTGGGCATGGTGATCGACTTCGCGGGCGATGACCAGTACGCCGGCGAGAAACTCACGCAGGGTGCCGCAGGTCCGTTCGCGTTCGGAGCGATCATCGACGCTTCTGGAAACGACGTCTACACGGCGGACGGGCCATCCTTCGCTTCCGCGTACAACACGCCGGGCACGTTTCTTTCGATGTCGCAGGGGTTTTCCATGGGCGTGCGCGGGTACGCCAGCGGCGGCATCGGCGCGATCTACGACCTGGCTGGGAACGACCGTTACGCCGCGGGCGAATTCAGTCAGGGCTGCGGGTACGCGTTTTCGCTGGGCATCCTGCACGATGCGGGCGGCGATGACATCTACAACGGCAACCGTTACAGCCAGGCCGCCGCGGCACACCAGGCGGTGGGGGTTCTCATCGATGATGAGGGGAACGACCGCTATGTGGCCAAGACCGCGGCGGGTCAGTCGGGCGCCTGGGATCAATCGATCACGCTGCTGGTGGATCGGGCGGGCGACGACCAATACGAGGGCGATGATCTCTGTCAGGGTGCCGCGGCGCAGCAAGCCGCATCTTTCTTTTTCGATTTGGAGGGCACCAACCGCTACGTGGGAAGCGGGCTCAGCGTGCAGGGCATGTCGGGTGGCAATGAGTACCACTTCAACACCGAAAAAGTGATGTCGT
>JAFEBN010000044.1 GCA_018242645.1 Planctomycetota bacterium
ATCGTGCTGCCGTCATTCGAAACGGCATACGCCGAGCTCCGAAGGTTGCCCGGCAGCGTGCCAAGGTCAACCAGCCCGCTCGACGCCGTCCACCGGAACGCGTGCCGCACCGTCCCGCTCACAAAGTCACCGACAATGACCGATCCATCGCCGCTCACGCTGTAAGCCACACCACCGGCGGGCGTAATCGGCGTCATTCCCCCGGTCGGCGTCCAGCGGAATCCCCGCTGCACGCCGCCGAAAACGCCCCATCCAACCACAACGCTCCCGTCATTGCTCGTCGCAAACGACTCGCTCGACGTCGGCGCGACCACCCCGCTCGCAGGCGTATCGATGAATTCCACCGACCCACTCTCCGCCAGGTACCGCGTCGCCCGGTGCGGCCGGAATCCCCCACCTCCCCCACCTCCGCCACCTCCGCCACCTCCGCCCGACGCCGTCGAGTAGCCGACGGCGATCGTTCCGTCGCGCGAGATCCCGAAGCACTGCCCACCGTGGTAGAGCTGGTCCGCCGCGGAACTGGTGTCGGGCATGTAGCGAACAGCATGCTCGCTGCCGCTGATTTCACCGCCCACCGCGATCAGGCCGTCGGCCGAAACGGCGTACGCGCCCGAAGCCGGCGCCAGCGGATTCAGATCCTCGATGCCGCCCGAACGCGTCCAGCGGAAAGAGTGGCTGCTCGAGCCGTAGTAGTAATTGTTTCCGCTGTGCCCGACGACCACCGAGCCGTCCTCCGAAACGCCGTAGCCGGAGCTGTAGGTGTTGGTTCCCGGAAGGGCGCCGACGAGACGGAAGACGGGGGCGGTCTGGGCATGAGCGCTCAGGGCCAAACCGGCAAGCGGGACAAGAACGCAAACGGTGCGGGCAATCGACATGACGAGTCTCCTTGTGCGGGCCGGCGGGGCCGGGCCGCCGGTGCATGCGCCGGTTCCGTCTCCGGACTGTCAGATCGCAACCACATTTTTCCGGTTTTTCGCGTCGCCGCCGTCCAAACCCGACATCCGCTCGGTTCGGGCGTCGCATGCATCCTGTCTCAAGAAGCACAACCCGACCGCTAGACTGGCCTTGTCCCCGCCATGACCGCACCCTCCAGCCCACCCCCACCACCCCCACCCTCCCCGGCACCTTCACCCCGGCCCGCCGTCACACAGTTGCTCTCCCGAGCACGGGAAGGCGATGCCCGGGCCACGGACGAGCTGTTCCCAATCGTCTACGAAGAGCTCCGCTCGATCGCCGCCCGCTACCTGCACGCCGAGAGCAACGCGCACACGCTCCAGGCCACCGCCCTGGTCCACGAGGCCTATCTCCGCCTGCTCGGGCCCGACGACACGCCCTGGGAAAACCGCGCCCACTTCTTCGGCGCCGCCGCAACCGCCATCCGCCGCATCCTCACCGACCACGCGCGGCACAAAAACCGCGTCAAGCGTGGCGGCGGCCACCGACCCGTCTCGCTCGACGAAGCTCTCGTCATCCAGCAGGATGCCGACGAGCAACTCGTCGACATCGATCAAGCCCTCGCCCGTCTCGCCGAACTCGACCCGCAGAAGGCCAAGGTCGTCGAACTCCGCTTTTACGCCGGTCTCACCGTCGATCAGACCGCCAAGGCCCTGGACGTTTCCGAGAGCACCGTCGCGCGCGACTGGCAATTCGCCCGCGTCTGGCTCGGCACCGAGATCGCCCGGCAGCACCGCTGACCATAACACCGCGTGTCTTCCAGCACTCCCAATCCTCCACCCGACGAACGCGACCGCTTCGCGCTGCTCGAGCGCATCTTTTTCGAAGTCGCTCCGCTCTCGCCCGGAGATCGCGATGCCGCCATCGCCCGCCTCTGCGGCAACGACGCCGCGCTCGCCGCTCAAGCCCGCGCACTCGTCGAGTCCGCCGGGCGCCTCGGCGCCTTTCTCGAAGCGCCCGCGCTCGGCCAGGCGCTCGACACGTTCACGCGCGAGCCCGAGAGCGACCTGGTCGGCACCGTCCTCGGCCCGTTCACCATCGAACGCCGCCTCGCCTCCGGCGGCATGGGCACGGTGTATCGCGCCCTCCGCACCGACGGACAATTCACGCAGCAGGTCGCCATCAAGGTCGTCAAGCGCGGCATGGACTCCGAGGAAGTCCTCCGCCGGTTCCGGGCCGAACGCCAGACCCTTGCCGCGCTCGATCACCCCAATATCGCCCGCCTCATCGACGGCGGCGTGACGCCCGACGGCCGTCCGTTCCTCGTGATGGAATACGTCGACGGCAAACCCATCGATGCCTATTGCGACGACAAGGGTCTCAAGGTCGCCGATCGCCTGCGTCTGTTCCGCGATGTTTGCGACGCGGTCCACCACGCCCACAAGAACCTCGTCATCCACCGCGATCTCAAGCCGAGCAACATCCTCGTTACCCAGTCGGGCACGGTCAAATTGCTCGATTTCGGCATCGCCAAGCTCATCGGCGATGATGCCGTGGGCGCCACCACCGATGCCGAGCGCCGCCTCACACCCGAATACGCCAGCCCGGAGCAGATCGAAGGCAAACAGGTCGACACCAGCACCGATGTCTACTCGCTCGGCGTGGTGCTCTACGAGTTGCTCACCGGCACCCGCCCCTATTACTTCGGCGTCCGCACCAGCGAAGAGTTTCGGCGCGTCGTCTGCTCCCTCCAGCCTCCGGCACCCAGCGCCGCCGTCACGCTGCATCTGTCGCGACTCGCGGTTACGCCGCAGGTTCCCGCGCCCGCAAGCCCCACCGCTCCGTCCACGTCCGACGCGGGCAAGACGCGGGGCGTGAGTTCCACCCGCCTCCGCAGCCAGCTCCGGGGGGATCTCGACAATATCGTGCTGATGGCTCTGCGCAAAGAGCCGCAGCGTCGCTACGAGTCGGTCGAACAGTTTTCTTCTGACCTGGGCCGCTATCTCACCGGCCTTCCCGTGCAGGCCCGCAAGGACACGCTCTTCTACCGCGCCTCGAAGTTCACACGCCGCCACGCGCTGGGCGTTTCGCTCACCGTCGCGGCGCTGGTCCTGCTCACCACCTCCACCGTCGCGCTCTATCGCCAGAGCAACGAATTGCGTCGCCAGCGTGACGAAGCGGTCTCCGCCAACCGCCGGCTCGACGAAACCCGTCGCTTCCTGCTCACGCTCCTGGGTGGCGGCGAAACCGGCAACCGCGGCCAGGATGCCCCGCTCGGCTCGGTCATCCGCGACGGCGCTCGTCTGCTCGAAACCAGCCCGCCCGCCGATCCGCTCACCCGTGCCGCCGCGGAACAGGCTCTCGGCCGCGCCACGCTCTCACTCGGCATGCTGAACGAGTCCCGCGCACTGCTGGACGCCGCGGCGCGCGATTTCGCCCAGACCGGACTCTCCGGCATCGGATCCACCGACCTGCGCATCGACCGCGCCGAACTCCTCTTCGCCGAGAGCAGCTACCCGCAGGCGGAAGCAACGCTGCGTGACCTGCTCGCCCAAGAACGTGCCGCGTCCGCAAACACGCCCACCGAACGCGAGGGTTTGCTGCTCAACGATCTCGGTTCGTCGCTCCGCGCCCAAGGCAAGCTGGATGAAGCAATCGCGACCCAGCGCGAAGCGTTGGCCGTCCGAACCAGCGTCTTCGGCCCGGATGACCTCCCGACCGCCGAGTCGCACAACAACCTGGGCAGCGCGCTCTTCCAGAAAGGCGACACCGCCGAAGCCCTCCGGCACTTCGAAGAAGCGCTCCGCATCCGGCGCGCCAAGCTGCGCGCCGAGCACCCCCTCGTCGTGCGTGGCGAAGCCAACCTCGGCCTCGTCAAGCTTCGTAGCGGCGATACCGACGGCGCGGTCGCGCTGCTCACGCACGCCGCCACTTCGTTCGAGCGGGCCTTCGGCCCCGACCTCGCCGAGTGCGTGCCGACGTACACATCACTCGCGCAGGCTCTGCGGAAGAAGGGCGATTTCGATGGTTCGATCCGCTGGCTCCAGCGCGCCCGGGACTGGCTGGCGGCCCACCAGCCCGACAATGAGCCCCTCATCGCGGCAACCGACGCAAACATCGGCGTCACGCTCGTGGAACAGGGTTCGCACGAGCAGGCGCAGGTCATCCTCGAACGCTCGCTCCTCGTACTCCGCAGGCCCGAGGTCGGCTACCCGGGCATCCGCGACCGCGCCATCGAGTCGCTGATGAAGTCGTACAAAGTCACAGGCCGGACTACCAAGGCCGAGGCGCTTCAGCAAAGCACCGAATCCAAGTAAGGCTTAACGCCGCCGGCGCAACAGGCCCAGCCCGCACACGCCGAGCAGCGCCGCAACCGACGGCGCCGGGATGTCGAGCGTAAAGGCGTACTCCGACTGCGTGTCCGGACCGCCCGAAGAGAGCTCCGCCTCGTACTCGAGGGTGTAGTCGCCCGCGCCGAGCACGCCGGCAAACTGCACCGACTGCGCCGGGTCCTTTTCATCCATGAAGAAGACGACGTTGCCGCCGCCGGGGCCCGCGAGCTTGATCTTGAACTTGTCCTTCGGATTCGAGCTCGGGCGGGCCGACGCCGCGAGCACAAAGGGTGAGTCCGCATCGATGTGGAACGAGAGCGATACGAGCGCCACCGCGTCGCCCATTTCCTCGGCTTGCTCCCCGTTCACGAGGCTGAGCCCGCCCGCCGCCGCGAGCGATCCAACGACTTTGATCTTGTTCGGATCGAGGTGGCAGTCGATGCCCGCGACAGCTCGGTTGATCGAGGTGCCGGTCACCGAGGGGAAGAACGTCGCCACGCTCGCGGTCTGCACGAACGGATTGAAGTCTGGAGCGGCCTTGGTGTCCGTCTGGCCGTCAAAGGTCGTGCTCGCGGTCACGCTGCGGGCCTGCGTCAGAAACGACATCGCGCCCGAAGCCGTTCCCGCCACGATCACAACCGCACCGATCGATGCCGCCAAAGTCGCTCGAACTGCCATCGCCGGAATTCCCCTCTCTGCAGGTGCGTGTTCCTCGCAGGTATTGTTTCACGCGCCCCTCCCGTGCGCCAAGCAAAAAAGCCGAGAAATGGCGAGAAGAACCACGCCCCCGACCCCGGCCGATAACGCGTCCGCCCGCCAAAAGAAAAACGGCGGCCTCGTGTTCCCACAAAGCCGCCCGAAGGGAGAAAGAGAGAGTTCGTATCGGCGGCGAGCGCAAACGGAACTCGACCGCCGGAATGGACTCAGGAGAGCATCGCGCTGGCGTTCTTCACCTCGTCGGGGAAGACCTTGCGGATCGCATCCAGCTTGACCTGGTCGAGCTTGATCTGCTCGCACACATCGGCGCCGATATCGCTGACGAGCAGGTCCTGGCGGAAACCGCCGTCGAGCTGGCTGGCCAGCCGGTCGGCGACGTACACGATCGAAGCGATCGTCCGCGCCTCGTTGGGCAGCTCGAGCGGCCGGTGATGGAAGCCCGTGGCATAGACAAACGGCTTGGGGAAGCGCCACTTGTCGCACAGGGCGATCCCGAAATCCTGGTGATTGGCGCCGAAGCACTCTTCCTCGGCCTTGAGCCAGTCGGTCATCGGCACGCCCTTGCTGTCGGCGCCCACCTTCTGGAGCACCTCGATCAGCTTGGCACGATCGAACTGCATCTCGACCATGATGCCGATGTCGTGCATCAGGCCCGCGAGGAACGCCTCATCGGCCAGGCCGAGGCGAAGCGAATCGGCGAGCATCTTGCTGCCGACGGCGACCGCGTTGCAGTGCGACCACAGGTGCTTGGCGGAGAAGTTCGCGGTGAGCTCGCCGCCGCGGAACAGCTTGGCGAGACTCGCGGCGATAGCGATGTTCTTGACGGCGTTCAGGCCCAGCATCACGATCGCGCGATTGATCGACGCGATCTGACCCGGCAGGCCGTAGAACGATGAGTTGACGACCTTGAGGATCCGCGACGAGAGCGCCGGATCGGCCGAGATGATCTTGTTCAGATCCTGCGCCGTGCTCTTGGGGCTCTCCACGAGCTCAACGATCTTGAGCGTGATCTCGGGAAGCGTCGCGATGTGGCTGATCTCGCGGATCGCGGCGGCAACCACTTGCTCACGCGTCGTGGGCGCGCCCGGCTTGGCGGTCGCGTTCGGAGCGGGGGCAGCGGGAGCGGGCGTACCTGCGGCGGGTTGGGACATGAACAGACTCCTCGGGGATACGGGGAGCTATCGACCCACTTCGCGTGCCACTTTCGGCCTTCTTTGCCCAGATTCAAAGACTCTCATGCGGCGCCGCCGCGCCGGAGCCCGCCGGGCCGCCTCGCCACTCAATACGCGCACTGTTTGCGGATCAGACCCGGATCTTCAAAATCCGTTTCCCGGAGCACCGCGGCAATTCTCGGACCGGCCTTGCCCTCGCCGTAGGGATGTCGCCCGACCTCGAATCGATGCGACTTCACCGCAGCCTCGATCGCCGAGACCGATGGTTCGCTCGCATCCACGACATTGCCCGCGCGTTCCCGCCCGGCTTGACGCGGACCGAGATTCACCACGCGACAGCCCGCCGCCGCAGCCTCGATCAAACCCGCAGAGGAATTCCCCACCAGAAGCCCATCCCGAGTCGCCAGCCGCTTCAGCAGCCCGACAAACTCCTCGCGCGGGAGGTGGTCGACCAGACGCCAACCCCGTGTCTCCACACCTTCGCGCAAAACGCTCATGACCGCCTCGCGCCCGGGGTCGAAATTCGGGGCCAGCACGAGCACCGGGCGCCCTCTTGCCCCGGCAAAATCGACCGCCGCCTTCGCAAACCCGCGCTCGCGCTCGTCCGTCAGGCCGCAAGGATGCTGCAGAATGACCGTGTTCGGATCACCAAAATCCCGCGCCCGCTCGTCGCTCATCGCGGGAATCTGATCGAGTCCATCGATCGCCGGCGAACCTACGAGATGCACCCGGGCCGGGAGTTCGCCCATCCGAACAAGCCGGTCCCGGCTCGATTCGCTCGCCGCAAAGTGCAGGTGCGCCAGCTTGCTGATCGCGTGCCGCATCGCCTCGTCCGCGACCCCCTCGGCCCGATCGCCCCCGTGGATGTGCGCGAGCGGTACACCGCCGACCGATGCAGCGCTCGCCGCCGCAAAGGCCTCGATCCGATCGCCCAGCACCAGCACGCAGTCCGCGTTGATCCGGTAAAACGTCCGGGCAAACCGCGCCACCCCGCGCCCCACCGCTTCGGCATCATCGATCCGCGTGTGCGCGCCGGGCTGCTGCATCGGCACGACCGAAGCCACCCGGAACTGCGCTCGCACTTCCATGTGGGTGTTCGCCGGCGCCAGCAGGTGGCTCCCGGCCACGATGAGCGCGAACTCCAGCGTCGGCTCTTCACCGATCGCGCGGATCACCGGTTTGAGCAGCCCGAACTCGGCGCGCGTGCCCGTCACGACGGCGATCCGCTTCTTCCCCGGGGTCCTGGGGGAGGGCGCCAGCAGTTCCACGTCGGATTTAGGAGGTTCGAACGGCATCAGGCAGAGGGTGAGGCGGGCGGGGAAAGGTCGGACCACTGGATCGGGGTGTCGGGCTCCACATCCTTGACCGCGCGGCGCGACATCACCTGCTCGAGTTCAAAGGGAGGGATGCCGGTACCCGGTCGCTTGAACGTCAGGTCGCCCCGGGTGAGAAGCTGACCGACCACCAGCGGCCGGGCGCTCACGATCGACTGGCGCGAAACCCGGCGCACATCCTGCTCGATCTCGAGCACGCGCTTCATCGCCTCGACTTCGGGCGCGGCGCCACCCCGCCGGGCTCGCTCGATGTACCGGCGTAGCCCCGCCGGTGAAAGCGACGCGGCATGGTCGGGGCCCACCGCTCTCTGGTCATATGTGAAGTGCTTCTCCAGCACGCTCGCGCCCAGGCTCGTCGCCAGAGCTCCTGTCTCTTCATCTGGCGTGTGATCGCTGTACCCCACCGGGCAGCGCAGCGCCCGCTTGAGCGCGACGATGCCGCCCAGTTCGGCC
Organism: Planctomycetota bacterium; assembly: GCA_018242645.1. GTDB lineage: Bacteria > Planctomycetota > Phycisphaerae > Phycisphaerales > UBA1924 > JAFEBO01. Next base: position 7,903 of record JAFEBN010000044.1, read on the forward strand.
TGGGCCATGGGGGTTGGATAGCTGCTCACGCACTGAAGCACCGCGAGCCGGTCCTGCGCCGGCCTGAGCCAGCCCACGGCGCGATGCACTTCTTCCATCGTGGCAGCGCCGGTGCTGAGGATCAGCGGCTTGCTTGTTTCCACGAGCCGGCTCAGCAGCGGCTTGTGGATGATGTCCGGGCTTGCCGTTTTGTACGCGTCCCACGCCAACCGCTCCGCCTCGCGCACGAGTTCGAGACTGAACACCGTCACGATCGCGTGGATCCCCACAACGTGCGCCGCCTCGACCACCGGCGCGAGTTGATCGATCGAGAGTTCCAGGCGCCGGAGCATCGCCAGGGGATCGGTTTCCCCCGCCGCGGCCTGGTAGGTGGCCAGCTTCGACGCACGGCTCATCAGCAGGTCCGCACGGAACAGCTGGAACTTCACGGCGTCGGCGCCCGCGTCCGCCGCGGCACGGGTCAACTCCAGCGCCCGCTCCACCGAACCGTCGTGATTCACGCCGATCTCGGCGATCACATAGGGCGGTCGATCCGGCGCAATGGCGCGCTCACCGATGCGCATATCGCTCCTTCAACACGGCGTCGGCCACCAGCAGATCGGTGCGGGCATCGATATCCACCACCGAACCCTCGGGATTGATCACACCCCTTCGGTCCGCGCCGAAAAACGCGTGCGGCCCGGGCGTGGTCCCCGCCACCTGGAGAAAAAGCGCCCGCCTCGTCACCGCGATGATCCCGCCATCGGGGACAAACGCCGGCGGCAGGTCCTGCCGCCGGAACACCCCGTGATTCAGCACATCGCCTTCCCATGGCCCCACGCGTGCATCGCCGTCGAGCTTGGCTGTCCACCAGGGGTGGTACTTCCCCACGGGCTGATACGACTGCACGCTATCGCACCGCGAGTCGCGCAGCAGGTGCACCGCTCGATCGATGAGATCGGGCGGACGAACCGGCACGTTCGCGTACAGGATCACGATCGGCGAGTGCTCGGCAATTTCCGCATGCGTCTGCTCAAACGCGAGGACCGCGTGGCGTGCGGCATCGTCCACCCGCGCGGTATCGCTCGCCAGGTCCGCCGGTCGCACCACCGCGATCGCGTCGGATGCGCGCGCGAGATCGAGCATCGCGTGATCGTCGCTCGATACCACGACGTGCGCCACGTGGTCCGAACTTTTCGCGGCATCGATTGTCCACTGCACACACGGCTTGCCCGCGACCATCGCCGTGTTCTTGCCGGGCACGCCCTTGCTACCGCCGCGGCCCAGGATGATCGCCACCGTCTTCATGCCGCCGCTTCCATCCCGCCGCCGCCGGCGATGCTGCCGTCCGCGCGGATGCTGATCGTGCTGCGACCCATTCGGTTTGCCGCCGAGGCGGGTATCGGCAGCGGCTCGATCCGCTGCCCGGGAATCGGCGCTTCCAGCGGATCAATCACGGCGCTTCCGGCCGCCATGATCCAGCGGTTGTGGAAGCTCTCGATTTCGCCGTACACCTCATCGCGTCGGGTAAGCCGCGGCACGATCCACTGGCTCACCAGCCCCTCCTCCAGCGACTGCCGCGATTCGATCAGGCGCACCACGCCGTCGCGCACGCGCGAGAAAGCGTCGATTCCGCGAAGCGTGCGATAGGTCGGCGCCGTATCCGCGTGCATGTCGATGCTCACGACATCGGGCCGGGTTCGCAGCAGTGAATCGACCGCGCCGTCCGGGAGCAGTTCCGTTCGCACGTGCACCGCCGCAGCCCCAAGCTCACGGACCAGCGACACCGCCCGCTCGAAGCGCGGGTGCAGGAGCGGTTCGCCGCCATCGAAGGCGACCGCCAGCCCGCGTTCGCCCGGCCGCATCGAACGCATGAGTTTGCTCAGTTGCTCCAGGTCGAGCGGCTGCGAAGGCGCGCCCCCGACGCGCTGCGCCGTCAATTGCACCCGCACGATCTCGGCATCCGGCGGCGAGGCCGCGACGAGTTCCGCCGCGGTACGCGCGATCTCCTCCGCGCTCGCGTTGAGCCAGCGCTCCCCGAACCGGCGCGCCACCAGGGCCATGAGCGTCGAGCGGTCCGATCGATCGGCGATCAGTCGCAATTGGCTGTCGCGAACAGCCGGGTCCTGCGTCACGCACGAGGGCTTGGCGATCATGTCCACCTGCGGCGCGACCGGCAGATAGCCGAGCACCGTGCCGATCGAGCCGAGCGCGCCGTTCGCCTTCATTTCCTTCGCGTAATCCATGACCAGCTCCCGCTCCAGAATGCACGCCACCAGCCCCGGCGTGCCCTGCGCGAAGACGATGCGGTGCCGATCCGAAGCGCTGCCGAACCGCTCGATGAGCTGATCCACGTGCGCCGGGTCGATCAGGCACCAGTCCGCGCCGATCAGCAGAGCTCCGTCATCGCCGGCGCCCAGCGCCGCGGCCGCCGCCGCGGGATCGAACACTTCATCAAACACCGTGAGATTCGCGATGCCGCCCCGCCAGCACGCGGACGACCACAAGCGACCCCGCGCCAGCGCCCCGCGCCGCTTGCCACCCGCGCCCGGCGCGAGCGCCTGCACGGAGATCTCGAGATTCCCAAAGGTCAATCCGCCCAGCAGGGACTGGACCTTATTCGGCTGATCGGTCAGGAGCGTCACCGCCCGCAGCTTCTTGCTGCGCGAGAGGCGCATGAGCGTCGATTGCAGGATGTTGAGCGAGCCCGCGAACGACCTCCCCAGGTCGCGAGCCAGGCCCAGCGCGGAGCGATCCGGATCAACCGGAAGAATCGCCCGCACCGTGCGTGCCTGCGCCGCGCCGCCGATGGCGATCACCGCCGCCTCCAGCCGCTTCTGCTCGATCTTGACATCCGCTGTGCGCCGACCGCTCTTGATGCTCGCGATGGCCTGGTCGAACATGCCGCCGAGTTCGTCCGCCGCGTCCGCCAGCCAGGTCACGTTCTTCAGATCGCGCTCGGCCTGCTTGCGCTGCCGCTCCAGCGGGTCCAGGTGCTGGTCCAGTTCGATCGCCCGATCGGCCCGGAACCGGTTGAGGATGCCAGTCTGGTTCAGGTGCTGCACCAGCGGATACGCCGGCGCGATCTTCTGCACTTCGCGGGCGTGCTCCTCGATCGTTGAAATGATCCGGTTGACGCGCGCCTGGTCTTTCTGATGCTCGAGAATTTCCTCGATGCACTTGGCCGTGGTGCGGCTGATCTCGCCCACCCGCCACACGTCGGAGCGAACCTGGCGCAGCCGCCGATAGAGCGCATCGCGCCGTCTGGGTGAAGGAAGACGCTCCTGCGTGTTCAGCGGCAGCGACACCACGTCGCCCGCTCCGTACCGCGCGATCGCGTCTCGAAGGGTCATCGTCGCTGCGTGCCGCTTCGCGACGCCGCCTTCCGTGGCGTCCACCACGCGCAGCCCCCGGGCCGCATCCTCGCCGAAATCCCGCTCAAACTGAACGAGATACGTCGTCATCTGCTCGTCGCTGTAGCAGTCGCGCCCGAGGTGATCCTTCATCTTCTGCAGCATTGTGCGGGCGCGCGCGATCCGCTGCCACTCCAGCATCTCCAGCGTGTTGAACTCGTTCAGTTCGCCGGACCAGACCTGGTGGATCGCGGCACCCGCCGCGTAGTACTGACCATCGGTGAAACCCAGATCCTGCCCGATGAAGATCACCGGGTCGCAGCCCAGGTGCCGCGCAAGGTAATACGCCAGGTGCGCCACCGTCGCGCCGGGCTTGAGTTCGCCCCGCCGCCTGGTGAGCAACTGCGCCGTCGCCTCGTCCGCGCCCTCGCCCAGGATGTTGTCGAGCACGCGCTCCGACGGGCAGCGGATGTTCCCCGGGAACGCGTCGAAGATCGCCGGGCTCGCCTTGGGCTCGACCACGAGCGTGACGCCCTCGACCTGCTCGCGCGTCAGGCCTTCATAGAAGCGTTTGCTGATCGCGTCGTGATCGAGCGCCGTCACGAAGTCCGGCCGGATGCCCTTGGCCAGGAGTGTCTTGAGCACCGTCTGCACGGCGATCACCACAAACCGCCCGCGAACCTCGGGGTCTTTCAGCAGATCCACGTTCCGGCGCAGGCTCGGCCCGGCCGAAACGACGATCGCGGGTTTTCCCTGCGCCGCACCGGCAAGATCATCGATGCCCGGCGCATTCGCGTAGGCCTCGATATTGCCCAGCAGGTTGCGCACCGTCTTATCGACCTGCACCAGCGTCGTGACGATCGACGTGCGCGTCGCGCGCAGCGCTCCCGAAAGCGTCGCCCCGAATCGGTCGCCCAGCGTCCCCAGCCTCGCCTTGCTCGCGGGGTGCTCGAGGAACCGTGTGCCGAGCATGAAGATGCCCTCGGCGCCGGTGATCGACGCGGTGATCTCGCCCTGGTCGTCCGGATCGGTCACGATCACGCTGTTGCGCAGCGACAGCCACTCGCTGTGATCGACGTGCTCGAAGACCGCCCGCAGCAGCGCCACATCCGGCTCGAACACCAGCAGCACGCCCATCTTCTTGTAGCGGCGCGAAAGCGTCTCGACGTGATAGCCAAGGCCGAAGCCCAGCACCGCGACAGCGCCCGACGCGACCGGATCGATCTCGCGCGTGAGCGCCTCCGCTTCGTCGCGCGGCCGGCGCAGGCTCGCCAACTGGCGCGCCGGCTCCCCCGCCGGCTGGATGATCGCGCTCACCGTTCCGTCCGGCGTCCGCACAAACACCACGTCGCCCCGCGCCTCCACCGCCGCGATCTTCCGGATCGTCCGCACCGCCTGAGCGGGCATCGCCTGCAGATTGCGGTCCAGGTTCTGCTGCTTCTGCTCCGCCGTGAGGTGCACGCGCTCGCAACCCGGCGGCAGCGTGTTCCGCTCCGGCTTGGGCGCGGCGCCGGCAATCTGCAGCAGGTCCTGCAGCCCGATGCCGCCGGTCAGCGATTCGAGCGTCGGTGCGGAGATGGAGACGGGCAAGTCGGTCATGCTCTCTTCCAATGCCATCGCGCCCCGCAGGAGCGGGGACGGATGCTCATTCATCGGAAGAGCAGCGCGCTTTGCGTGAAGCAGCGGGCAGAGCCGCTCAGTTGGGCACCCGAACCACAAAGCTCGGCCGGAGCGACTCCGCCGGCTTGCCCTGGGCGTCCACGCTCCTTTCCTTCACCGTGCGTCCGTTCACCATGGCGTAGGGGAACTTCTTCTGCAGGTCGCGGACAGCCTGGCCCGCGCCCGGCTTGAGGCTGAAGCCGCCGTCGAGGTCGTCCTGGCTGAACAGCCCCACCGTCACCGTGCTCCCGGTCTGATCGTGGTAATAGAACGCATCAGTCCCGTCCTTGCGCAGCGCCTTGACGGCATCCTCTGCCGCCTTCTGAAACTGCCGCAGGTCGGCGGCCGACACGCTCCCTCCGCCGGGAACGGTGTAGATATTGATCTGCAGCGTGTACTCCGCGTTCTTGCCGTATTTGGCGCGGGCGTTCCGAAGGTCCCATTCGGGCATCGAGCCCTTCAGCGCCCTGGCTTCGGGCGGCAGCATGTGCGCCGCCATGTAGGGCCGCTGATTGTCGATCTGCAGTTCCTTCACACGCTTCAGCATCGCCTTGGCGTCGGAAGAAGTGGGCGATTCGTACTTGCCCACCACCACGAGCACGTTCTCGCCGCGGGTTTCGAGGTACGCCTCGGGCACGCCCGTCGCCCGGACCGAGCGCAGCACCGCCTGCGTCGCGGCCTCCTGGGCCGTTCCTTTCAGATGCAGCAGCAGGATCGTCCACTTGCCCTCGGTAGTGCCTTCGGCCGACGCCTCCTCGCTGTCGCTTCCCGCCGCGGCGGACTTCGAACCCGGGAACATCTCCTTGGTCTGAGCCTTGACATCCTCATTCGCGGGCTTGGTTTGGCACGAAGCCACCCCAAGCAGGACAAAAACGAATGCCAAACACACGCGCAAGTGATGCGACTTTCCGCCCCCCCGTCGGGTCGCCAAGTCGATTTGTTCTATTTTTGTCAGGTTCATGATCGGTCCACTTTGTGCCAGAACAGGCGATTTTCGCCGACAAAGCCTATCACCGATGCCCCCCAAGATTTTTTCCAGCCACCCAACCAGATGAAAACGCCTAAACCTGCCCGCCCCAACAGTTTACGGATTTTGCCTGAAAAACCGCATCTTTGCAGAAGTCTCGACCCTGTCGACGATGAACCTCTCACGTTCGCTCCATGTTTCTCACAGAACACGGAGCCGACCCGAACAGGGTTGAACGACGCCGGCAAACGTTTGTCGGTGAAGGGCAGGACGTCGAGAAGCCCGCAGCGAGCGGGCGTTCCGGTGGGAGACCGGAAGTGGCTCGACGAACCTTGGTGGAGGTTGTGCCCTTCGCGCAGACGGATGGAACGGCGGTAAGGAGTCGGCCAGTGAGCGGAGAATCGCGCATCGGTGGAATCTCGGAAGGTGTGGGCGCGGTGGGTCGGTTGGCGGGCGTCAGCGAACCTCGGGTTCGTGACGCGAAGGTGACGACGGCGGCCCCTGTGGCCCGCGGCGAGGACCAGGTAGAACTCTCGACGGAGGCGCAGATGCTGTCGCCTTGGCTTGACAAGATGAAGCAGATGCCGGCCGTGCGCCAGGATCTGGTCGATCAGATCCGTGCGCAGATCGCCAACGGTTCGTATGACACGCCGGAAAAGTTGAGCGAGGCGCTCGACGGCATGATCAGCGAGGCCGAGACGGGTCGGATTTGCTGAGAGCCTGACATTCGGGCCGCGGTCTCGCAAGAGGCTCGGCCTTTACGGAAGTGGTTTTGAGAGAGAACGACGCCCGGAGCGGTCACGCTCCGGGTTTCGTGTTTTTGGCGCGGGATTTGCGTGTTTTCACGCGCGTGGGTGAGGAGGTTGGCGAATGCAGCTTGCAGCACGGCTCGGCGCTTCGATGGCGATGTTGGCTGCCGCGGCGGCGGTGCAAGGGGTGGTCGGCGTTACCCCGATTGCGATGCTGTATGTGGATCAGCGAGCGCCGGAGGGTGGGAATGGGGAAAGCTGGCAGGGGGCCTTTCGAGATCTTCAAGACGCCTTGAACAAAGCGACCACCATCGTGCCGCAGGGGCCGACGTGGAAAGAGCGACTGATCGAAGTGCGGATCGCGCAGGGGACGTACAAGCCGGCGGGGGCGGGTGGCGATCGGGATCGGTGCTTCGGGGTGCTGACGAGCGCGCCTGTGCTCAGTCTGCGGGGTGCCTTTGCGGGGTTGGGGGCGACCGATCCAGATGCACAGGACTTTGTTTCGACGGCGACGGTTTTGTCGGGAGACTTGAATGGCGACGATGGGGCGGGATGGACGAATCGGGGCGACAACAGCCGCACGATTCTGCGAATCGAAACGCAGATGCGAGGCTTTCTGGAGATCGAGGGGCTCACATTCGAAGGAGCCGAGAACACGGGAATGGGTTGGGGAGGCGCCGTCAGGCTCGCCGTGACGAATGCATTCGATGCGGGTCCGAGCGAGTGCAGAATCAATGAGTGCGTGTTTACGGACAACCAGACGGACGGCGACGGCGCCGGCCTGCTCTGCTGGGCGGACTCGTTAACGCTGATTAACAGCCGGTTTCTCCGCAACCGCTCGCTTCACGGCAAGGGCGGCGCAGCGAGCATCAATGGATATGAGAGTCGATTCTCAAACATCGAGAACTGCCTGTTCCAGGACAATTCGGCAAAGTATGGCGGGGCACTCTTCCTTGGGGGGCGAGCGTGGGTGTTCGCCAGCCGGTTCTTTGGCAATTCGGCGGCAGTCTTCGGCGGAGGGGTGTACGTCACCGAAGATGTGGATCTCAATTCGGTCTTGCTGGTGGGCAATTCCGCGGCGGCCGCAGGGGGCGGAGTTTTTTCCGGCGGCTCCGCGATGTTGGGAATTTCGATGACGACCTTCGACGGGAGTATGGCGCCCAACGGAGCGGACGTGGGTTCGGCGTTTGCGCCCGTGCGCATGTTCGCGTCCATTCTCTGGGGCTCGCGGTTCGCGCCGGGAGGATCGGCAATCGACCTCGGCTACGGGGTGTTCGACTCCTGGATCAGCGGAGTGATCATTCAGAGAGGGGAGGATGCCATTGCGTACGTACCAGGAACTCTCACCTTTGAATCTCCGGTTGTCAGTGAGGACCCGGAGTTCATCCGCCCGGCGGAAGCAGCGGATGAACCGGCGCTTTGGGATTACCGGCCGCGGAGAGGTTCGCCGGCGACTGGACTTGCCCGAAGCATGAACGGGCTTTTGCAGGACCTGGGCGGTGTGAACTTCGGGTGTGAGTTGGCCGTTTCGGATCGCTTCGACGCCGGTTGCTATTTCATCGATTCGTGCGTGTGCTGGGCGAATCTGAACGCGGACTGGGACGGGCTCGTGAACGACGAGGATTTCGAGTTGTTTGTCGTGGCGTACAACACGATGATGACGCCGGCGGCGCTGCCGCGCGCGGACCTTGATCGCAACGGGCTGGTGGATGATGCCGACTTTTCGCTGTTCGCGGCGGCGTATGACGCGCTGTTGTGCGATTGATCAGGCGGGTTGGGCGGCGATCAGGTGCTGAAGAGCACGGGCGACCACGGGTGTGTAGGTGTACGCGGGGCCGCCCTGCATCATGACGGCGACGCCGGCAACGTCCATCACCTGCTCGGGCGTGGCCCCGGCCTTGAGGCACTTTTCCACGTGCGCGTAGATGCAAGGCTCGCAGCGCAGGGCGATACCGATTCCGAGCGCGACGAGTTCTTTCTCTTTGACGCCGAGAGCGCCCGGCTTCATCAGCGACTGGAAGAACGGGCCGAACGCCTTGCCGATGTCGGGGGCCATCGACTTCATCGCGTTCATTTCGGCGGGCCAGGACTCGTAGAAGTTGGCGGGGTTGTTCAGCATGGGTGGTGGATGGAAAGAGGAAGGAAGAAAGCAGACCGCTACACGGAGCAGGCACCGCTGCACGACTTGGATCTGTTCCAAGGCATGGTTGCGAGGACGTTGGCCATCGCGCAGTTACCCGTGATGCCGGCGAAGATCATGCCGCAGCCGATGAACGCGGAGAGGCCGAGCGCCCACGGGGTCC
>JAFEBN010000045.1 GCA_018242645.1 Planctomycetota bacterium
CCCGGTCACGGTGCCGCTGCTGGACCTCAAGGCCCAGTACGCGACGCTGCGGAATGAGATGGAGCCGGTGGTCCGCGCGGTGATGGAGAGCGCGGCGTACATCATGGGACCCGACTGCGCGGCGCTCGAGAAGGAGATCGCGGAGTACTGCAAGACCAAGTACGCGGTCGGGTGCGCAAACGGATCGGACGCGATTCTGCTGGCGCTCATGGCGCTGGACGTCAAGGCGGGGGACGAGGTGATCTGCCCGAGCTACACGTTTTTCGCCACGGCCGGTTCGATCGCGCGGCTTGGCGCGGTGCCGGTGTACGTCGACATCGACCCCAAGACGTACAACATGTGCCCCAAGCTGACCCGGGAAGCGGCCAAGCGCTGCAAAAAGCTCGCGGCGATCGTGCCGGTGCACCTGTTCGGCCAGGCGGCCGACATGGACGCGCTGCTCGAGATCGGGCGTGAATTCAACGTTCCGGTGGTGGAAGACAGTGCGCAGGCGATCGGCACGCGCGACAACAAGGGGGTGGATGTCGGCGGACGCGGAGCCATCGGCACCTTCAGCTTCTTCCCCAGCAAGAACCTCGGCGCCTTCGGCGACGCGGGGATCATGACCACCAACGACCCGGCGATGTACGACAAGCTCTGCATGCTCCGCATGCACGGCATGAAGCCCAAGTACTACCACCAGCTGGTGGGCATCAACTCACGGCTTGACACGCTCCAGGCGGCGATCTTGCGGGTGAAGCTGCGTCACCTGGAATCGTGGCACGCCGGCCGCCAGCGCAATGCCGATTTCTACAACGCCGCGTTCCAGGCGGCGGGCGCGAAGATTTCCGGGACGCCGTGGAGCGCGGACTCGTCGCCTCTTCGGATTCCGTTCCGCCCGGCGGCACCGGCGCGGCACATCTACAACCAGTACGTCATCCGCGTCGCGGGCGGCAAACGAGATGCGCTGCGTGATCACCTCAAGAACCTCAACATCGGCACGGAGATTTACTACCCGGTGCCGCTGCACCTGCAGGAATGCTTCACCGATCTGGGTTACAAGCCGGGCAGCCTGCCCGAGTCGGAAGCCGCGGCGAACGAGACGCTTGCGCTGCCGATCTACCCGGAGATGACCCGCGAACAGTTGCAGCACGTGGCTTCCAGCATCATCTCGTTCCTGGGAATGAAGCCGGGCGCCGCGGTGGAGACCAAGCAGCCCGCGATGGCCGGCGCTCGCTGATCACCGAACCCAATTCAGATTCATGGGCCGACTGCTTTCGAGTCGGCCTCTTTTACATTGCGGGGTAGGTCGCGCTCGTGCGATCGGTTTCCCAGACCGTCACGCTCACCAGTTCCGGTCGGGCGCTGTGAGCAGCGATCGCGGGGCGGAGACGCTCGAAGCAGATTCGGGCGATGTTTTCGACCGACGGAAGCACGCCGCCCTGATCGACGCGGAACTCCGGCGTGTCTTCGTTCAGGTGTTTGTGGTCGAAGGGCTTGATCACATGCTGGTCGGTGATCGATTCCAGGTCGTGGAGCGAAAACGACGGCGCGGCGTCGATCCGCAGTTTTACGACCGGCTGGACGACGTAGTTATGGCCGTGGCCACGAGGGTTGTTGCATTTGCCGTACAAGCGGCGGTTTTCTTCGTCGGAGAGGGCGGGGGAATGGAGGCGGTGTGCCGCGGAGAAATCGAACCGCTGGCGGACGAGCACATGCGTTTGATCACCGGCGACCATTGCAAGGTCATAGTACGGACTGGGCTTGAGCCGCAGGGTCTGGAGCGAGGCAGGCAGGATGCTGGCCAAGGCCTCGAACATCGAGGCGACGGCGCGCTCCGGCGAGCTTTCGACCCTGACAGCGTTCTGCAGCAACGGAAACGCGTGATCGCGCACGGCGCTGTCTACGGTCTTGATGTCGATGAGATAGCCTGTTTTCGGGTCGATGCGGCCCCGGCAAGTGACCTCGATTTCATACCAGCGGCCAAACCCGGAAAGGGGGGGATTGCCCGCGAATCCGTTGGTGCCAACGGACGAATCCCGTGTATTCACGGCGAGGCGCACTGTCCGTGTGAGCAGGTGCATGCGGGTGTCTCGTGAAGCCGGAGCGTCCCTTCGGCTGTAGGATAGATGCAGCGGGTTCGAACCAATCAAACGGAGGGATTCTCATGTTGCCACTGACTGCCGCGGTTCTGGTCACACTCGCCTCAAGCCTTGAGCCCGCGGCGCCCGCTCCCAGCCCGGCTCCGGCCCCTCAGACGCCCTCGCAGCCGGCTCCTGCAGCACCTGCCCCGAAGCAGGGGGACGCTCCGGCGGGCGACCAGAAGCCGGGGAGCGAAGCCGACAGCGCGTACGTGCTGGGCTTCACGGTGAACGACATCGATGGCAACCCCGTGGACCTGTCGCAGTACAAAGGGAAGGTCGTTCTGATTGTCAATGTTGCCAGCAAGTGCGGCTACACGCCGCAGTATGCCGGGCTGGAAAAGCTCTACAAAGCCAAGGCTGACAAGGGCTTCGTGATTCTCGGCTTCCCCGCCAATGACTTTGGCGAGCAGGAACCAGGCACGAACAGCGAGATCAAGTCGTTCTGCACTTCGAAATACAACGTCACCTTCCCGATGTTCGCCAAGATCTCGGTTCGCGGGACGGAGCAACATCCCCTGTACAAGAAACTGGCCTCGCAGCCCAAGCCCATCGGGGGCGACCCGGGCTGGAACTTCACGAAATTCCTGGTTGATAAGCAGGGAAATGTTGTTGCCCGGTTCGACTCCAAGACCAAGCCGGAAGACGCGTCGCTGAACAAGAAGATCGACGAACAGCTCGCGAAGTGAGCCTGAAGCTCCGGCGCGGCCGGAAGATCGGTATCATCGTCGGCAATGAAGCGGGCATGCCACGGATCGGCTTTCTTGCGCCCCGGCCCAACGGCCTGGGCGCTGGCGTGCTGCGCGGGGCTGGCGACGGCGGCGCTTGCCGCGTCTCCCCTCGATGCCTTGACCGGTCAGAAAGCCGTTGCGCCAGATGAGTTTTCCGGGCGCGATTTCGGCGGTCTGCGCTTTCCGATGAAGGCGGTGCGCGGGCCCGTGTCGTTCGGCGCAGCCCGGGTCAACGTGTGGTCGCGGGAATCGGCGGCGACGGGCACGATCATCCAGCAGATGCTGCTTTCGGGCGACGTGCGGGTGAACCTAGGCGTTTACCACTTCTCGGCCGCCAAGGCGGTGGTGTTCATCGAGAAGTTGACGGACGTGAGCGATGAGGAAGCGGCGGAGGATGTGCCGATTCCCTTTGCGCCCGACGACAGCGCCGGGATCTACCAGATCTACGTCTACTTTGATCGCGTTTCTTCGCCGATGGCGGAGATTTCGGTAAGCGTGCAGGCCAATCGGCTGCCGGTGCGCGCGGTGATCGAGCCGGAAAACGGAATCGATCTGAAATATGACCTGCTCGTGCAGGGGATCCCCAACGATCCGCTGATTGGTGAAGCCGAGCGGGCGCTGGCCAACCTTCTGCGGCAGCAGGAAGGGGCGGAGGCGGTGCCCCTGCCGCAGCCGGACATCTCCGATCGCCGCAGGCTTTCGGCGCCGATTCCTTCGGAATCGCGCTCGTACATGCCGCCGACGGCAAACCAGCTGGCGGCGCGAGCCTCGGAAGATCTGAACGCGGACGACCTGCAGAACGCCGCGTTCACGGGGCCGATGTTCGCCAAGGACGGTGTGTTCACGATTTCGCCGGGCGATGTCACGCTGGTCTCGGGCGAAACGGAAAACTCGCTGCTCTTTTCCAACGGGCTGGTTGTGCAGTACGCCGACACACGCAACGGTCGCACGCTGCAGTTGAGCGCCCAGCGCGGGGTGGTTTTCACCGAACCGGGCACGATTAAGGAAATGAGCCGATTCCGGGCGGGCGACATCCGCGGCTTTTACCTCGAAGGCGATGTGATCGCTTCGGACGGGCAGTACACGCTCCGTGGACCGAAGATCTACTACGACGTCCGCAAGAACAAGGCCCTGGTGCTCGAGGGCGTTTTCTGGACCTACGACCAGCAGCGTCGGCTGCCGCTGTACGTGCGTGCAGACACCATCCGCCAGAAATCGAGCAACGAATTCGAGGCCAATCGCGCGCGGCTCGCGATGAGCGCGTTCTTCAATCCTGATTTTTCGCTGGGCGCGAAGACGGTCACCCTCACGCGCCGCCAGGTCGCGACGAAACCCGAGGGCATCTATCCCACGATCCAGTCCTGGACGAGCGCCGGGCAGGGAACGGGCCACGCCCCCAGCGGCGCCACGGCGCGCGGGCAGACGATGGGCGCCACGGGCATGGCGACACCCGAGGACGCCGGCGGTGTGGGCATGGTGCCGACGACCGGATACGAACTCGAGTCGGACCTGGTGACCGCCGCGGCGCTGATGCCGTCGATGGTGACCGAAAACTTCATCGATGCGAAGGACATCACCCTCAACGCCGAGGGTTTCCCGTTCTTCTACTGGCCGTACTACGAGGGCACGATCGACGAGCCGCTGCTGCGGGACCTCCGTGCCGAAAACCGATCGGGCTCGGGCTTTGCGCTCAAGAGCCGGTGGAACGCCTACAAGCTCATCGGTCTGAAGGGCACACCGTTTACGCGAGCGGATCTCCTGCTTGATGCGTACTTCAGCCGCGGACCGGCGGTGGGCACCAACCTGGCGTGGGCGGGGCCCGACGCCAACGGAAGTGCTTTCCTGTACGGTCTGTTCGACGATCAGGGCGAAGACGTGCTTCCCAACGGCACGCGGCACAAGTACGACGGGCAGAACCGCGGCATCGCGCTCGCGGAACACGCGGTCGCCCTGAGCGAGCGCTGGACCCTGCTGGGCGAGGCGGCGTACCAGTCGGACGCGAACTTTGTCGAGTCGTTCTATCAGGAAATGGCGCAGACCCGGCGTGAGTTCACGACCGAGATGTACCTGCGCCGCCTGGAGGACAACACCGAGTTCAACGCCAATCTGAAGGGTTCGACCAACGCCTTCATCACGAACGAGTACCTGCTGCAGAGCCAGGGCTACTACGTGTCGAAGCTGCCCGAGGCCCAGTATCTCCGCCAGGCTGATCCGCTGCTGCCGAGCTGGTTCGGCGATGTGCTGACATGGACGCAGGAATGGCGTGCCGGCATGATGGGCATGACGTTCGACGACGTCACCCCGAACTACCGCGGCTTCTCCAATCCCGTGCAGTCGCAACAGGTCTTCGGCATCAACCCCAATCAGACGCTTCGGGAGAGCCTCGAGGCCCAGGGCTATATCTCGCAGCCCGTGTTCCGCTTTGATACCCGCCACCAGGTCGATGCGAAGATCGAGATGGGCCCGGTCAACTTCGTGCCCTATGTCGCGGCCCGTGTCACGGCGTACGACCATAACTTCGAGCAGTTCAGCGCCGGCACGGGGAGCGACGAGACCGACCGCTACCGCTTGTGGGGCGCCACGGGCGGCACCTTCAGCACGCAGATCCAGCGGGTTGACAACACGGTGGATTCAAGGCTGTTCGACCTGCACCGGATTCGGCACATCGTCGAACCCTCGATCACGCTGTTTGCCGCGGGCACGAACCGCGACGAGACGACGCTGCCGACCTACGACGAAAACGTCGAAGCGATCGCCAAGGGCGGCTCGGTGCGTGCGGGCGTGAACCAGATCTGGCAGACGCAGCGTGGGCGGCCCGGCCACTATTACAACGTCGATGTGTTCACGCTCGATGCGAACTACATCGACTCGACGTCGGACACCGACATCCGCTCGCCGGTCGGACGGTTCTTCGACTTCCGTCCGGAACTGTCGAGCTTCGGCCAGTACGGGACGGTCGATTCTTCGTGGCGTGTCACCGATGCCACGACGCTGACCGGCGGCACCGTCTACGACTTTGACCTGAATCAGCAAGCCCGCACCTCCGCGGGCATCATCGTGCAGCAGACACCGGATGTGACGGCCAATCTCGACTTCCGCTACCTCAACGCCCTGAGCCTTACCACGCTCGGAGGCGGCGTGGCGTACCGGTTTGCGAACCAGTACGTGGTCACCTTCAGCTCGAGCTACGACCTCACCAGCGGCGAATTCCAGCAGGTTGGCGCGGAGGTCAAACGTGATTTTCAGAGCATGCGTCTGGGCTTTAACATCGCCCACAGCCTGATCGCCAATGAAACCCGGTTCGGTTTTACGCTCTCGCCACGCATCGGCGACGCCAGAGGACGAATCCCGATCCTGGGCGAGCAGGCGCCGGTTCGCTGATTCACTTGGGACCTGCGTTGACTGCAGGCGCGAGGCCTTGGGCGCGGCGTTCCGCGGCCGTCAATCGATCGAGCGCGATGATCGCAAACGGAAGCGAAGTGAATGCTTTTTCGCCGGCCACGCGGGCCGTGTCGTTCAGCGAAGTGACCTTGCCGTCGCGAACATCCTGCGTCAGATCTTTGACGATGTTGTCGAGCGTCGCGACCAGCCCCGTGTAGGTGCGCCACGCATCCGGCGATTTGAAGAAATATCCGGCGAAGATCGGCAGGTCCGTTGGAAGCACGAAGTACCAGAGATTGTCCCGGGCATTTCGCTTCAGCACGAGGGGAACACCGGGGACGATCGGGCCGCCTTTGTAGAGCAGCGATGCGGTCTGGCCATCCAGCGGGATCGCGGTGAGATTCTCGCCTTCGGCTTCCAGAAACTCGAAAGGTGACGCGAAGAGCTTTGTCAGCTGGCTGGTCACGGCATCGGGCCCGGAGGCGTTCCGCCGGTTGGCGCGCCCGCCCGTAAAGGCCTGCGTCAGACCGCTCAGCCCGGACCGGGCGGTCTGCTTGGCCGCCTCCTCGCGGAGCTTGCGAACGTCGTCGGGGAACTTGCGGTTGAGTTCGACCGCGAGTTCCTGCAGATGCGAAAGCGTGTGTCCGAGGCGATTGAGACAACGCTTCATGTTGTCGTCGTCGCTCTGGATGAGCTTCACGAGCAAGCCGGCGCGGCCGTCCCGCACCATTTGCCTGGCGGTAGCGATGGTCGCCTCCGGTGTCGCCTGCGAGTATTCCGGCTGCCGGGAGCATCCGGCAATCACGGCAACCAACAGGACGATGAGCCGCGGCACGCTTCGCACGCTTACTCCCCCGGGATATGCGAGATCGTGCCCTCCCACGGGCTGCTGGCAGAGGCGTATAGACGCTTGGGGATCCGTCCGGCCAGATAGGACTGCCGCCCCGCGAGCAAGGCATGGCGCATCGCGTGGGCCATCATCAGCGGGTCTTTGGCGTGGGCGATCGCCGTGTTGAGCAGTACGCCATCGGCGCCGATTTCCATCGCGACGCTCACGTCGCTGGCGGCGCCGACACCGGCATCGACGATCACCGGGTAACTGGGATCGCCCTGCTTCAGCAGCTCGAGGCACAGAAAGATGTTGGCCCGATTCAGCACGCCCTGGCCGCTGCCAATGGGCGAACCCGCGGGCATCACACTGGCGGCGCCGGCTTCCTTGATGCGGATCGCGGCGATGGGGTCGTCGCTCGTGTACGCCAAGACCTTGAATCCGTCTTTCACAAGTTCACGTGTGGCTTCCACGGTTCCGGCCGGATCGGGCAGAAGCGTCTTCTTGTCCCCCAGCACCTCGAGCTTGACCCATTCCGCCCCGGAGTTGCCGGTCTGCGACAGCAGCTCGCGACCGAGCCGGGCGACGCGGATTGCGTCGGCTGCGGAGAAGCAGCCGGCAGTATTCGGAAGGATCGTGAACCGATCGAGGTCGATGAACTCGAGCAGGCTGCGACCCGCTTCGTTGAAAAGGCGTTCGCGCCGCACGGCGACGGTGATGACCTCGGCCCCGCTGGCATCCAGCGATTCGCGCATCAGCTCCATCGACGCGTATTTGCCCGTGCCGACGAACAGCCGGCTGCGAAACGTCCGCCCGGCGATGTGGAGAGGGCCCGTGCCGGGCTCTGTGCCGGCGGCGTGCATCACGGGTGATTTGGGTTCGACGTGCATCAGCCACCTCCAACAAGCGTGACGATCTCGACCTTGTCGTTGGGAAGCAGCCGGTGCTGTTCCTGACGGGCCTTGGGAACGAGCTGCGCGTTTACTTCGGTCGCGCAGGGTTTTCCGTTCAACCGCAGATGCTCGAGCAGGGCGGCGAGCGTGGCGTTCTCGGGGAGTTCGACGGGTTTTCCGTTCACCTGGATCTGCACGGAAAATCGTAGGAGACGCGGCGTGCCCGACCGGGCGCGGTCACGGGTGAAAGGGCGAGTCGTTATCATGCCCCCGCCTCAAGCAGGAAACCCGCCCGCATGCTCCACCGCCTCCGCAACGCCATCTCGAAATCTGTGTATGCCGACCGGCGCGAGTACGAGCTGATGCGGGCCAACGTGAAGAATCTGGGCTATGCCCTGGCAGGGATCGTGCGTTCAACCACGCCCCCGCCCCCCAACCCTTCGCCGGACAACGCGGTTCTTCTCTCCAAGGGCTGCGTGCAGCGGGATATCGAATCGCCCTGGTTTCACTTCTGGTGTTCGGAACTCCGCTGCGCGCCGATCTATCACCGAAAGGTCTGGGAGCTCTGTTATATCCCGCAGGTGCTCTACAACGAGGGCAAGCTCAGGCCGGGTATGGCGGGCCTGGGTTTCGGCTGCGGCGAGGAAGCGCTCCCGAGCCTTTTCGCGAAATATGGCGTGAACGTGCTGGCGACCGATCTCGACCCGGGCCGGCAGGAAAGTGCCGCGTGGATCCAGTCCAACCAGCACGCGGCTTCCATCGAGAAACTCCGGCGGCCGTACATCTGCGCGGATACCCGGCTGCTCGAAAACATCAATCTCCGTTACGTCGATATGAACGCCATCCCCGCGGACCTTCAGGGGAAGTATGACTTCTGCTGGTCGACGTGTTCGCTCGAGCACCTGGGCAGCATTGCCAACGGGTTGAACTTCATCGAGGAATCCCTGAAGACGCTGAAGCCCGGTGGTGTTGCCGTACACACCACCGAGTGGAACCTTGATGACGACGGTCCGACGCAGGATCACTGCGGCTGCGTGCTGTTCCAGCGCAGACATTTCGAGGCGTTTGCGGCGCGCATGAAGCAGAAGGGATTCGAATTGCCCGACATCGATTTCTCCAAAGGAGAACAGATCTTCGACGGGCTTGTCGACCTTCCACCCTTCGGAGCGCACACCGACGCCGTTGCTCACCTTCGTTTGTCTGTAAGCGGATTCCGGTGCACCTCGTTCGGACTCATCATCCGCAAGCCAATCGCCTGAAATCCGGTCCGTGCACAGGACCTTTGCTGTCCGCCGGAGAGACATGCCCACAGAATCCACGCGCGACCATCCCGATGTACACCGGCTCGCACCCGTGCTCGCCATCGACTGCTCCCAGGTTCTGCGTACTCGGAACCGAACCGGCATACCCCGCGTTGTCCGCAACCTGGCGCTCCACGGCCCGGACCACCGTGACGTGGGGATCGAAGCCTGGCCGGTTGTGCTCACGTTCCGAGGTTACTGCCGCGTTCCGCGTTCGTGGCTTGTGCCCGCCCGTCGCGGTCCGCTGGGGCGTTTGCTGCGAAGCGGCAAAATGCTGGCGCTCGCGGCGCTCGCATTTGGCGCACGAGCGTGCAAGAGCGAGATCCGAACGCTGGGAAATCTGATCCCGGCCGGACTGCGGCCCCTGGCCAAACGGGCGGCGCGAGGCACGATCGCTGCTTTGCGAAAAGCGAATCGAGCGATCGTGCGGACGCGTGCGGCGGCGGGCAAGACCTTCCTTACGCTCCGGCTGTGGGGACAGAGAGTTGCGTTTGCTCCGGGCGACACGCTGCTGCTCTGCGACTCCAATTGGGATGAAGTTGTGTTGTGGAAATGGATCGCGGAGCTGCGCGCCCGCGGCGGACTGGTGGGAGCGGTGGTGTATGACCTCATCCCCGTTCGCCGACCTGAGTTTGTCGACGCTGGTCTGTACAACGTGTTCGATGCGCATCTCCGCCGGCTGTCGCGCGAATGCGATTTCGTGATCGGAATTTCGCGTGAGACCAGTCGCGATTTTCTGGACTTTGCACGGAGTTCGGATCGGCCCGGCTGGACTGAGGATCGCACGGGGAGCTTCCGACTCGGGGCCGGCGGCTGGGCGACCGATGCCAGCGAAGCAACACCGAGGTGCACGGCCGTTCTCGCGGCGTGCGCCGGGGTGCCGATCTTCCTGGTTGTGGGCACAATCGAGATTCGAAAGAACCTGTCCGCTGTTCTCGGCGCGTTCGAAACGCTCTGGAATCAGGGAGAGACACCGGCGCTCGTGGTGGTTGGAAAGCCCGGCTTTGGCGGCAAGGCGGCGATCGAACAGATGCTGCGAAGCCCTTCGTTTGGACGCCGGCTTTTCTGGCTCGCGGATGCGTCCGATAGCGATCTGGAGGCGTGTTACCGGGCCGCGGCAGCGCTCATCATGCCTTCCCGCGCCGAGGGATTCGGGCTTCCCGTAGTCGAAGCGCTGCAAAGAGGCAAGGCCGTTCTCGCCAGCGACATTCCCACCCATCGCGAAATCGCCGACGGTTTCTGCGGGTTTTTCGATCCCTCTCGGCAGGATGAGCTCGAAATGCTCGTGCGTGCGCACATCCGGAACGGCCGCGGCAAGGAACTGCGGCCGCTGGAGGAGTTCAAGTGGCCGGCCTGGAGCGAGAGTGCCCGCGAATGCCTCTGCGAATGCCGCAGGATGATCGCGCTGGGCGCAAGATGCAGCCCCGGTTCCCCCTTACACTAAGGGCTTCTCGGGAAAGGACGGCGCATGGGCAAGGTGGCGCTCATTACGGGCATAACAGGCCAGGACGGCTCCTACCTCGCCGAGCTTCTCCTGTCGAAGGGTTATGTGGTGCACGGGCTGGTTCGGCGCGCCGCGCTCGAGGACCCGCTCCACCGGATGGGCCGGCTGGCGTTTCTGGGCGACAGAATCCAACTTCACCCGGCGTCGCTCGAGAGCTACCCGAGCGTATTCAAGGCGATTTCGCGACTCCAACCCGACGAGTGCTACCACCTCGCGGGACAGTCGTTTGTGTCGTACTCGTTCGAAGACGAGTTCTCGACACTGAATGCCAACATCAACGGCACGCACTTCGTGCTGTCATCGATCAAGGAAGCAGCGCCCCACTGCCGCCTCTATCACGCGGCCTCGAGCGAGACGTTCGGCAAGGTGCGCTCAACGCCCCAGAACGAGGACACGCCGTTCCATCCGCGCTCGGCCTATGGCATCTCCAAAGTGGCGGGGTTTGAACTAACACGCAACTACCGCGAGGCGTACAAGCTGCACGCGAGCAACGGGATCCTTTACAACCATGAATCGCCGCGGCGGGGATTCGAGTTTGTCACGCGCAAGATCACGCGGCACGTGGCGCTCATCAAGCACGGCCTGGCGACGGAGCTGCGGCTCGGAAATCTCGAGGCCAAGCGCGACTGGGGCCACTCGCGCGATTATGTCGAGGCGATGTGGCTCATGCTCCAGCAGGACAAGCCGGATGATTACGTCATCGCCACCGGCGAGATGCACTCGGTGCGGGAGTTCTGCGAGCGTGCGTTTTCCATCGCCGGGCTCGACTACCAGAAGTATGTCGTGACCGATCCGCTCTTTTTCCGACCGGCGGAGACCGAAGTGCTCTGCGGCAACCCGGAGAAGGCCCGGCGCGTGCTGGGCTGGAAGCACCGCGTGGGCTTCGCGGATCTCGTGCGCGAAATGGTCGAGGCCGACCTCGAGGATGTGGCGAATCAACTGGCGCCGCGCCGGACGATCGTCAACATCCCGCAGGCGAGCCCGGCCGTGCTGATCGAGCCGCGGATTCCGCTCGCGCAGCCCGAGAAAACGGCTCGCTGAACGCACCCCGCGAACCTAGAGTTCGCCCGTGATTGCCCGGAGTCTCGAGTATCGAATCGATCTGGTTACGGCGCTGCTTTCCAAGGAGCTGCGCGTCCGCTACAAGCGGACGGTTTTGGGCTACGCCTGGTCGCTGTTGAACCCGCTCGCGATGGCCTGCATCTATTTCGTGCTGGTCACCAAGATCTTCGCGGTCTCGATCGACAAGTATCCGCTGGTGCTGGTGGCGGGCCTGTTTCCGTGGCAGTGGATCGCCAATTCGGTCCTTGCGTCGTCGATGATTTTCGTGGGCAACGCCGGGCTGATCCGTCGCACCTCGTTCCCCCGCGCGGTACTGGTGCTTTCGGCTTCGCTCAACGACATGATCCACTTCCTGGCGTCCGTTCCGGTGATCATCGGCGTGATGCTCTGGCACGGTGTCTACCCGGACGCCCGGTGGCTGCTGTTTTTTCCGGTGCTGCTGCTGATCCAGTGGGCGATCGTGGTCGGGATCGGCTTTGTGCTCGCCTCGTGCAACGTGTTCCTCCGCGACTTGGAACGGCTCGTCGCCATCGGCGTCACGATCTGGTTCTACCTGACACCGGTGATCTACACGCGCGACATGCTGGGCCGCCATTCGGACCTGCTCAAGCTGAATCCGGTCACGGGCGTGGTGCTCGCGTGGCGCAGCCTGTTCATGGGGGCGCCGATCGACCTGGCCATGCTCGGGTGGTCGGTGCTCTGGGCCATCGTCATCCTCCCCTGCGGCTACTTCCTTTACCGGAAGATGCAATGGAGGTTCGCCGAACTTGTCTGAAGCGCCCGCCATCCGTTTCACCAACGTGACCAAGCAGTACGCCTCGCGTGCGCTCTCGCACGTGGGCGCCAAAGGGCTGGTCACGCGATTCCCGGAGTTCGTGAAGCGCGCGAAGCACCCCGTGTTCGTTGCGCTGCGCGACGTCTCCTTCGAGATCAAACGGGGCGAGTGCTTCGCGGTCATCGGGCTCAACGGCGCGGGAAAGAGCACCACGCTCGCGCTGATCGCACGAGTCATGCGTCCCACGCTGGGCACCATCGAAACCCGCGGGCACATCTGCCCGCTGCTCGAACTTGGCGCCGGGTTCCACCCCGACCTGACCGGGCGTGAAAACATCCTGCTCAACGGCGTGCTTCTTGGCATGACCAAGCGCGAGGTGCGTCAGAAGTCCGGCATGATCCTGGATTTCGCCGGGCTTGGCGCTTTCATCGACGAACCGCTGCGGACCTATTCCGCAGGTATGACCGCCCGACTGGGCTTCTCGGTCGCCGTCCACCTCGATCCCGACATCCTGCTCATCGACGAGATCCTCGCCGTGGGCGACGTGACCTTTCAGGCCAAGTGCATCGACCGGATCGGCGAATTCCGCAGGCGGGGCGTGACCTTCGTCATTGTTTCTCACGACACGCAGATGGTCCGGACATCATGCGATCGCGCGATGCTACTCTACGGCGGAAGCGTTCACATGAACGACGAGGCAAACAAGGTCGCGGATGAATACCTGCGGCTTGTGGGTGCGGCGGCCGTTGTGCCGCAGGTTCCAGGCGGTTCGCGCCAGACCGAACCCAAGCCGGCGGCAGAAGTCGCGACCCTGCAGGCCTGAAGCACGAGCAGAGGGGCGATCTTGAACAACCAGCACGCAGCTTCGAGCCCGCCCGCCGATATGCCAGCTTCCGGTGCGCCGCTTTCCGAAAAACTCCGAGCGAAAGCTCGCGCTCTGGCCTTTGCCGTCGGCACACGCGTGCGCCGTGCGGCGTATCTCGCCAAGTCACCGGGCGCGGCGCTCGCCCCTCAACCCAGCGGAACCACGATGGGACTGAACGCCAACGTTGATTTCTCGCGCGTCCGCTTTGCGGACGATTCCGCCAAGGCCCGCCGCCACTTCACGATCGGCCCGTGGATGGCCGTCACCGAGCTCCATTTCGGCGGGTACATGGTTTACGACACCCGCAATGTCGACACCACCCCCGGTCCGATCCGCGAGGGCTGGGCGGAGCCGTGGAACGACATCATGCTCCGCGCGCTCCTCCGCGACGGCGATGTGTGCGTGAACGTCGGCGCCAATTACGGCTACTTCACGCTCCTTGCGGGCATCCTCGTGGGCGACCGAGGAAAGGTGTTTTCCTTCGAGGCAAATCCATCGATCTTCGCCCACCTCATGCGGTCGCTGTTCTTCAGCGGCACAATCAACCGCACCAGCCTCTTTAACAGGGCCGTCTCCGACAAAGACGGCGACAGCGTCGAATTCATGTTCGACCCGCAATTCAGCGGGGGCGGCGCCTGCGCCTGGCAGGGCGACATCGGCAGCATCGTCCCACGCGAGCTTGAGCAGTGCGTGTGGAGCGAGAAAACGGTGCCGGAACTGCTCGACGAGCACGGCATGTGGCGTGTTGGCCAGGTCGGCCTGTTCTCGACCTTTCAGGCAACGACGATCACGCTCGATACCGCATTGCGAGGCAAGGCCGACCGCATCGACCTTCTCCTCATGGATATCGAAGGATCCGAGCCGTACGCGATTCTCGGCGCAACCGAGATGCTGCGGAAGTCGCCCAACCCGCGCGTCATCCTGGAATGGGCCGGGCACTACAACGACCGCCCCTGGCTGGGTGACCGATGCCGGCGCATGTGGGATTTCCTCACCGGCGAGCTCAAGCTCAAGGCCTTCCACATCCGCCCCACCACCCGCAACGCCTATCTGTTTCCTCCCGACCTGCTGCACGTGCCTGATTTCGCCTCTTTCTGCCAGTTGCCGCACGGGGAAGTTTTCTTTACCCGCGTTTGATCCCGGCCCGGGCGTCCCAACAATTGTCCCGGTGACCAATGACGACACTTGAAACCCGCCCGAACTCGGCCCGCCCGCAGGAAGTTCTTGTCCGGGAAAGCGAAAGCCCGGCCCGCTCATCCGCGCCAAAGCGTGCCGGATCGGCCGGCATCCGGGTGCTGCACCTGTCCAGCTGGAAGACCCGCTGCGGCATCGCGGATTACTGCGCCAACTTCGTCAATGCACTGGAGGCTGCGGGGGTTGAATCCGACGTCTTTGCGCTCAACCGCGAGAACACGCGTTTTCTGACCGATCCGGAGATGAAGGCACTGGTCGGCCAGTTCCTGGAAAAAGCCAGGGATTTCGATGTCGTGCATATCCAGCACGAATTCGGCCTCTTTGTCGGCTCGGGAAGGCTGTCCAATTCCATCCGGGTCTTCCGCCAGTTTCTCAAGGGCCTGCGGTCGATGGGCAAGCCGGTTGTGGTGACCTTCCACACCGAGCCGTTCGCGGCATTCCGCGAACCCAAGGTGGCCTTGCATCCCCGAACAGTGCTGGGGTTCGCATCCTCCTTCTTTGGACGCAACCGGTGGGGCGCCAAGGTTGCCCCGCTCTTTTCGCGTCGTTCGAAGCGGGCGACCGCGATCGCTCATTCCCGATATTCGCGTCTGGCGCTCACAAAATCCGGGTTCAGCCACGAGCGCATACGTGTCATACCGCACGCCATCATCGAACGCACAAACCCGTGGCTCGATCGTCAGGCCGAAGCGAAGCGCTCGCTCAACCTGCCCGACGACGCCATCGTGCTTTCCATGTTCGGATTTGTGGCCAAGTACAAGGGGCCACTCTTTGCGGCCAAGGTGCTTCGGCAGCTGCCTCCGAATTACCACCTGCTTGTCATCGGCGGGCCTCATCCCGAGGACAACACGGACACGACATTCAACAAGATCCTGCAGCAGGCGGGAGATGCGTCCCTGCGCGACCGGTTGCGCGTGACGGGATATGCCGACAAAGCGACAATCGATCTATGCCAAGGCGCGACCGACATCTGTCTGGTGCCGTACCTCCGGTCCACGCTTCTCTCGGCCTCGGGTGCCATCGCATGGGCGCTGACCTCCGGAAGGCCGGTCATGGCGAGCAAAATCCCGGCGTTCGTTGAGATCAGCCAGACGGCGGATTGCCTGGCACTTGTGACTCCTGAGGCTCCGTTTGAGTGGGTGTGGGCAATTCAGCGGCTCGCGGCGAACCACGCCGAAAAGGAGCGGCTGGTCGCCAATGCCAAGAAATACGCGACCAACCTGAGCTGGAAGAACGTGACCGATCAGATCGTGGCGGAGTACCGCCAGATGCTCGGCAAGGCCGCTCCGGCAGACCGCTGAATCAGCCGATCCGCATGCGCTTGGGCGATCCTGTCAGCGAGCGTTGTGCCATGAACGCGCGGATTTCCTGGATCGCGTTCTCGAGCCGGTTTTTCGCCTCGTGCACGGCCGTCTGGTTCGCGGATCCGATTTCGCGGGCTTTGAGCCCGGCGAGCAAGCCCGCGGGATCGTCATAGATCTTGAGATCGAGTTCCTTGGCGAAGTTCTCAATCTTGCCGATGGTCACGCGCTCGTTGCCGCGGGTGATTGCGGGACGGAGCAACGCGATGGGCGCGGGGGAGTCGGCGGCGAAGATGATCGGGTGAAGCCTTCCCACCGAAACGACCAGGCCGCTCGCTCCGAGAAGCTGCTTCATGCGGCGGGGGTTCCACCAGTGACGCTCGTTGGGGACGCCCTTGTCAAACCCGAGTTCGGATGCAAACCGCTCGTCCTCGGGGCAGAATGGCGCAAGGCAGGGCTTGTACCCCTGTGCCCGCAGGCCGGCGATGAGATCCTGAATCGAGCGGACATACTGCGAATCGACGGTGTCCACCGGAAACTCGCGAACGATGACGACGGCCCGTTTCGCATCGGGCTGAATGTCGCGAGCGGTATCGGTTGGCAATCGCCAGGCCCAGTCGGCGCCGAGCGTGACCGGCCAACCAAACTTGTCGAACTGCGCCTTGCCCGGCTGCGTCCGGACCATGATGCGGTCGAACAGATTGAGATAGGCCCTCACGCCGTCTTCGTCGTAGTCGTACCCGGCATCGATCGGAAAATCGACGCCGGCGAGTACGGTGGGGATTCCGCGGGCGCGTGCCGCGGCC